>JBEKZQ010000216.1:0-10442 GCA_049509675.1 Thermoguttaceae bacterium
CGGCAAGGTCCGCGGGTCGAGCTGCAGGCCCGGGTGCCGGGTATGGACAGTGTGCCACCCCCCGCCGCGGCCAAACCGGCCCTGCGGCCCACGCCCGGCACGCCGGTGGGCGGCCCTGGCCGGCCGGCGAAAATCGCCGGGGCCTGGCCCTGGTTTCGCGGGCCCAACGGCGATGCCATCGGACAGGCCGGCGTCCGCTTGGCGCGAAAATGGCCCGCCGACGGTCCAAAACGCTTGTGGACCGCACCGTTGGGCGACGGTTTCGCCGCCGCGGCGGTCAGCGGCGGACGGGTTTTCGTGCTGGACCACGTCCACGACGTACACGGCGCGGTGGATCGCTCGGCCGACACCCTCCGCTGCCTGTCGCTGGAGGACGGCAAAGAGATCTGGCACAACGGCTATCGCGTGACTGTTCCGCCGCATCATGGCATGTCGCGAACCATTCCCGCAGTGATCGGCGACTATGTGGTGACGCTCGGGCCGCAGTGCCAGGTTGCCGCCTGGGATGCCCGGAGCGGCAAGGCCCATTGGCTGATCGACCTGGTCCTCGATTACGGCGCGACCGTGCCGCCGTGGTATGCGGGCCAGTGTCCGTTTGTCGACACGAAGCGGGATTGCCTGATCCTGGCGCCGGGCGGCAGGGCCCTGCTGATCGCGGTGGATTATCGCAGCGGCAAAGCGATTTGGGAAAGCCCCAATCCGCAGGGCTGGACGATGACCCACGCGTCGATCGCGCCTCTGGAGTTCGCCGGGCGGCGGATGTACGTCTATTGCGGCAAAGGCGGCGTGGCCGGCGTCTCGGCCGACGACGGCGCCATCCTCTGGGAAACGACCGACTGGCAGATCGGCACGGCCACCTGCCCCTCGCCGCTGGTCGTGGGCGACGGCAAGATCTTCTTCTCGGGCGGCTACAACGTCGGCAGCCTCATGCTGCAGTTGTTCGCGCACGAGGGCCGGATCGTACCCCGAACCCTGTTCCGACTCTCTGCGAAACAGTTCGGCTCGGAGCAGCAGACGCCGATCCTGCTGGACGGATATCTGTACGGAGTGCGGCAGAAAGATCAACAGTTGGTGTGTCTCGATCTGGAAGGGAAGGAACGTTGGAACAGCGGCCGCGACAAGTTCGGCTCGGGACCGTACATGATCGCGGATGGGCTGATCTATGCCATGAACGACGAAGGCTGGCTGACCCTGGCCGAGGCCGCGCCCGCGAGCTACAAACGTCTTGAGCGCGCGGAGGTGATTCCCGGCGGCGTCACCAGTTGGGGACCGATGGCGCTGGTGTCCGGCCGGCTGATCGTGCGCGATTTCACGCGCATGGAGTGCCTCGACGTGGCGGAGAAGTAAGATGTCCCGGCAAACCGTGACCATCATGCTCGTAGTGCTGGCGGCCGCCCTGGCAGTGGCCGTCGCGCGCTACTGGCCAAGCCGGGCGCCGGTCGAAGGGCCGTCGTCGCAGACGCTGGAGGAGAATCTGGAAGACGCTCCGACGGTTGAGGCGGCGGCCCCGCCCATCGATCCCGCCTTGATCCAGTACCGGCAAACGGTCCAACTGGCGCTCGGATTGCGGCACGTGCGCGCGCTGGCCCTTGGACCGGAGGACCGCATTTACGTGGGCGGTGATCGGACCGTTCGCGTGATGGCCGCCGACGGATCGCGGCAGCGCGAGATCGGACTGTCGGGAGAGCCCCAGTGCCTGGCGGTGGGAGGGGCCGAGGGGCCTGCGCCGGGACGAATCTACGTGGGCATGCAGGATCACGTCGAGGTGTTTGGGGCGGACGCGACGGCCATCGCCGTGTGGCCCAAGCCGGCCCCAAACGCCGTGTTTACGTCGATTGCCGCGGCCGAGCAGGATCTGTTCGTGGCCGATGCCCTGAATCGCATCGTCTGGCACTACGATCTTGGCGGCAAGCTCCGCAACCGCATCGGCGCCGCCGACGCCGCCCGCAAGATCCCCGGTTTTCTCGTTACCAGCCGCTATTTCGATCTGGCCGTGGGCGGCGATGGGTTGTTGTACGTGGTCAATCCCCACGCGCTGCGGATCGAGGCCTACACCTTCCAAGGCGATTTCGAATCGTGCTGGGGCAAGTCCGCGCCGGACATCGACGGCTTCTTCGGCTGCTGCAATCCGGCGCACTTCGCCATTGCGCCCGACGGCCGATTCGTGACGGCCGAGAAGGGGGCGGCCCGCATCAAGATGTACAGCAGCCAGGGGAAGTTCCAGTGCGTGGTGGCGGGGCCGGCGCAGATGAGCGGCACGGCCGCCGGCATCGCGGTCGATCACCGCGGCCGCATCCTGGTTTTGGACCCGATCGTGCCGGCACTGCGGATTTTTGAACGCAAGCAATTCCGCGCAACGGCAACGTAGAGAGGCAAGCCCCATGACACGATCACTCGAACCATCGCCCACCCGGCGGGAAATGTGCCGCAGCGTGGCGCGGCTTCTGGCCGGCGGCGGCATTGTGCTCGTTTCCGCTGCGCTAGTCGGCCGCGATCTGGGGATGTTCGGCGCCCGGCCCTGTCGCCGCTCCAGCACGTGCCGCGATTGCCCGGCCTTCGACGGCTGCCGACTGCCGCAGGCCCTGGCCGAGAAACAGCCGATCGCGCCACCAGGTTAACACGGAACACCATCATGGCCCATGACCCACAACCGATCGACCGCCGCGGTTTTGTCGCCGGCGGGATCCGCATGGCCGGCGCCGTCGGCCTGGGCGGCTTCGGCTTGTTCCTGCTCTCGCGGAAGGGGCAGGCCGAAGAGTACGTCTGGCAAATCGACCCGCAAAAGTGCATCGCCTGCGATAAGTGCCAGGTCAACTGCGTGTTGGACGTCTCGGCCGTGAAGTGCGTGAACTGCTTTGCACTGTGCGGATACTGCGACGTATGCACCGGGTTTTTCCCCACCAAGGATTTCGTCCTGGACACCGGGGCGGAGAACCAACTGTGCCCGACCGGGGCCATTACCCGCCAGTTCATCGAGGAGAAATCTGGCGAACGATTCTTTCAGTACACGATCGACGAATCGCTGTGCATCGCCTGCGGCAAGTGCGTGGTCGGCTGCCGGTTGATGAATGGTTCGCTCTCTTTGCAGGTGCGTCACGATCGGTGCTTGAACTGCAACGAGTGTTCCATAGCCGTAGGCTGTCCGACGCAGGCCTTCTGCCGCGTGCCGCGGAGCAGCCCGAATCTGCTCACGAGCGCCGCCCGGGCGGCCGAGGCCGCACAGGCGCGGAAGCGCTCGCAGCCGGGGGCGACGAAGGCATGAGGCGCGCCGGCTTGTTCTGTATCGTGATGTTCTTGGCGGCCGACTGTGCAGCGGTCCGCGCCGCCGACTTCATTCCCGTGCCCGACTTCACCTCGCATCTGATTCCGCAAACCGAGAACCCGGCGCCGCGGTCGGACGCGCGCGAGTACCTGGACCTGGCCTTCTTGGCTGCCGCACTCACCCTGGCCTCCTATTTGGCGATCGAAAAACGTTCTCGGCGGGGAATGCTGGTGCTGGCGATCGTTTCGCTGGCGTGGCTGGGGTTTTGGCGCAAGGGATGCGTCTGTCCCATCGGCGCGATCCAGAACGTGGCGCTGGCGCTGGCCGACAAGACGTACGCCGTACCGGCCACGGTGGTGGCCATTTTCGCCTTGCCGCTGCTGTTTGCCTTGTTCACGGGCCGGACATTTTGTGCGGCGGTGTGCCCCTTGGGGACCGTGCAGGAACTCGCGGCGCTGCGTCCGATGCAACTGCCCCGCTGGCTCGATCATTCATTGGGGCTGCTGGCCTACGTTTACCTCGGTGCGGCCGTGGTTCTGGCGAGCACCGGTGCAGGCTTCATCATCTGCCGCTACGACCCGCTGGTGGCCCTGTTCCGCCTCAGCGGCAGCACGGCGATGTTGCTATTGGCGGGCGGGCTTCTGCTGCTGGGCGTGTTCATTGGCCGGCCCTACTGTCGCTTCCTGTGTCCCTACGGCGCCCTGTTGCGGCTGCTTTCGCCGTTGGCCCGCTGGCACTTGCGAATCCCGCCGCAGGGCTGTATCCAGTGCCGGCTGTGCGAGGACGTTTGCCCGTACGGAGCGATCCGTGAGCCGACGGTGCCGCTGCCGGTCGATCAACGGCGTTTCGGGCGGCGCCGCGTGGCCGCGCTCGTGGTGCTCGTGCCGGCGCTGATCGGCCTGGCGGCCTGGTTGGGCACGTGGCTGCAAGGGCCGTTGGCTCACCTGCACCCCACCGTGGCCTTGGCCGAGCGGATCTCGCTGGAGCAGGCCGGCCGGGCCCAAGGCGCCAGCGACGCCGCCGAGGCCTTCCGCAATTCCGGCCGGCCGGTGGCCGAGTTGTATCGCGAGGCCCGGCTGATCGTGGACCGCATGGGCACGGCGGGCGGCTGGCTGGGCGGCTGGGTGGGCCTGGTCCTGGGCGTGAAGCTGGTTCGGCTCTCCGTCCGCCGCCGCCGCACCGATTATCAGCCCGACCGGGCCAACTGTGTTTCCTGCGGTCGTTGTTTCTGGTATTGTCCCAGCGAACAGGCCCGGCTGGGATGGATCCAAGAGATCGAGGTCCCCTCTCCCTCCGCGAGAGGATCGGGGTGAGGGTGGCCGGCGACGGGCGCGAGAGGTGAGATAAACATGAACTGGCGACAACAACTATGATGACGTCGACGAAGTCTTGCGATTGGTATATGGCCGCCGTGCGCACCGCCGTGGTGGCGGCGGTCTTCTCGCTTGTCGTGGCGGCCTTGATGCTGTACGACTTTGGCCGCCGACAATGGAAAGATCCCTTGGAGGCGACGGCCGTGGCGGCCCTGAAAGCGGCGTTGGCGACGCATCCGGGCGACAACGAGCTCAAGAAGCAGATTCGCATCCTCGATCAGTGGTCGCGCGAGGAGTATTTCCGCCAACGGCGATTTGCCGACACGGGCGCCGTCCTGTTGCTGGGCTCGCTGACGGTGCTGCTGATCGCGGCCAAAGCGGCGGCCACGCTGCGACGAAAACTGCCCAACCCGCCGCCGCCGACCGCGGCCGTCGATCGTGAAGCGGCGTGGACCCGCGTCGCGCGGCGGGCCGTTGCGGGATTGGCGGCGGGGCTGATCGCTGTGACCATCGCACTGAGTGTCAACATTCGCAGCGATGTGCCCATTGAAGACGAGGAACCGGCCGCCCAGATCGCGGCAGGTGGGGCGGTTGCGACAGCGACGCCGCTTGCGCCGAGCAGGCCGGAGCCGCAAGAACTGCTGCCGGCGCCCACCGCCGGGCATCGATCGCACCCCTCGCCCCTCGCGGGAGAGGGGCCGGGGGTGAGGGGCGACCGCTATGCGCCCTCGGCCGAGGAGATCAGCAACGCCTGGCCGCGATTCCGCGGACCGGCCGGCTCGGGCATTTCGCCCTACACGAACGTCCCGGAAACCTGGGATGGGGCGACCGGCAAGAACATTCTCTGGAAGACGGCCGTGCCCTTGCCCGGCCACAACTCGCCCGTAGTGTGCGGCAAGCGGGTGTTTCTCAGCGGCGCCGATGCAAGCCATCGCCAGGTGTATTGCTTTGATGCGGTGGATGGAAAACTTCTGTGGCAGCAGGACGTTCCCGGCACGCCCGAAAGCACGGCGAAGCCGCCCGAGGTGGACGCGGCCACGGGCTTTGCCGCCCCGACCGCGGCCACGGACGGCCGGCGCATCTGTGCCATCTTCGCCAATGGCGACCTGGCGGCCTTCGACTATGCCGGCAACCTGGTCTGGAAGCGGAGTCTCGGCGTGCCGGAAAGTGCATACGGCCACGCGGCCTCGCTGGCCGTCTTCAAGAACCTGCTTCTGGTGCCTTTCGACCAGGGGGCGAAGGCGAGCGACGCCAAGTCGAAGCTCCTCGCCTTGGACTTCGCCACCGGCAAGCCCGTTTGGGAACAGCGGCGGCCGGTGCCCAACTCCTGGGCCACGCCGATCGTGATCCACGGCGGCGATCGCGACCAGGTGATCGCCTCCGGCGACCCCTGGGTCATCGCCTATGATGCGGCCACGGGGGCGGAACTGTGGCGGGTCAAATGCCTGCGCAACGACGTGGCGCCGTCGCCGGCCTTCGCCCACGGCATGGTCTTCGTGGCCGCCAATGAAAGCGAGGCCCTGTCGGCCATCCGCGTCGACGGCCACGGCGACGTCACCGAAACCCACGTGGCCTGGAAAGGCGAGGACAACGTGCCCGACGCCTGCAGCCTGCTGGCCACCGAAGACTACGTTTTTCCCTTGACCTCCAGCGGCAAGCTGACCTGCTACAATGCCGCCAGCGGCGATAATCTGTGGGAGGAGGATCTTCGCACGAAGTTCAAGTCGTCGCCCAGCCTGGTGGGCAAGCGGTTGTACCTGATCGACGAAGACGGCAAGCTGTTGGTCGTTGAGCCGGGCCACGACGGCTGCAAGCGGATCGGTGCAGGCAACCTGGGCGAGAAGTGTTGCACCAGTCCGGCCTTTCAGGACGGCCGCATCTATCTGCGCGGCCAGAAGCATCTGTTCTGTATCGGAAGCAAGTGACTGGCCCCCGTGGTGCAGATCGACGGCGTGACGTATGGCCGGCTTATGTCGCATGGGGTGGTCCGTGCGATCCGCGATTTTCTGGACGAACAGCAGCGGCCGGCCGCCGCCGACCGTGCGGCCGTCCAGTGCATTGCCGCGTGCCCCACGGCGGCCCTGGCCTGAAAAACCGACTCGCACGACGCCGGGTGCCACTGGCTCTGCCAGTGCTTTCGCCGGGTGCCGCGGGCTTTTTTTCGGCATTTTCCCCGAGAACGCCCGTACTGCCCCGCGAAACACCCCGCGAAACCGCTGTTGTCGGCCAACGGGGGAAAGGATAGAATCGGCGCCCATGAAAACGTCGCTCATGCTGTCGGTTCTGTCAGCCTGCGGCCTGCTGTGTTTGGCCGCCCGGCCCGCGCCGGCCCAACTCAACGAGACCGCCACGGTGGACGCCTCCAGCCAGGTGCTCAGCGAAATCATGATGATTCCGGCCTGGCGGATTCCGGCGTCCTTGTTGGCCAATGCGCAAGGCATTGCCGTGGTTCCCGGCGTGGTGAAGGGCGGTTTCATCGTGGGCGTGCGCTTCGGCCGCGGCATCGTGGTCGTGCGCGACGACGCCGGGAACTGGCGCCCGCCCGTTTTTGTCTCGCTCACCGGCGGCAGCGTCGGCTGGCAAATCGGGGTGCAGGCGACCGACGTGATCTTGGTGTTCAAGACCCGCGGCAGCATCCGCGGCCTGATGTCGGGCAAATTCACCCTCGGCGCCGATGCCGCCGTGGCCGCCGGCCCGGTGGGACGACAAGCCGAGGCCGCCACCGACATCGCCTTGCGGGCCGAGATCCTCTCGTATTCGCGCAGTCGCGGCTTGTTCTTGGGCGTGTCGCTGGACGGCTCGGTGGTGCAAGTCGACGGCCGCGCCAATGCCTTGTATTACGGAGGTCCGGGTTTTGCCGGCCCGCAGCAGCCGATTCCGCCCTCGGCGGTCCGCCTGATGCAGCAAGTGACGCAGTACTGCGGCGGACCGGCCGCCTATGCCGCTGTGCAGCCGATGGTCGTTGCGCCGCCCATGGTGGTTCCCCAACCAGTGCCAATTCCCGGCAGTCCGGCCCCGATGCCTTTGCCCACCGAGCCGGAGTTGCGGCGGCAATTGCACGTCGCATCGCAGCAGTTGGACATGGCACTGGACGGCAACTGGCGGGCGTATCTGGCCTTGCCGGCCGAGGTCCATGCGGGCGGTGCTCCGCCGGGCGCCGAGGCCTTGCGGCAGTCGTTGGGCCGCTTCGACGGCGTGGCCGGCGATCCGCGCTACTACCTCTTGGCCGCCCGGCCCGAATTCCGGCGGGCGCACGACCTGCTGCGGAGCTACGTGGCCCTGCCGGCCGCAGTCGCGCCGCCGCCATCGCTGCCAGGCCCCCCGCTTGGTCCCTCGACCTCCAACGGTGAGCGATCGTTACTGCGGTAGCCGGCGATCTTTTCGCTCCCTCGTCTTGCTTTTTCCGTGTGAAGCATCATCATGGAGGCTGTTTTCTGCGCCCGCGTTCCCCACGCCACCGGAGGTCCCCCATGTCGCACATGAAACACGCCCTTCTCATCCTGCCCCTGATTGTCATTGTCGGATCGTTTGCGCGGGCGCAGCCGCCCGCGACGGCGGCGGAGGCCGCCGGCCCCTACCGAGTGGCCCAGACCTTCCGCGTCGGCGGCGGAGGCGGATGGGACTACCTGAGCGTCGATCCCCGGCGCAAGCTGCTCTACGTCCCCCGCAGCACGCACACGATGGTCGTCGACGCCGTCAGCGGCAAGAACGTGGCCGATATCCCCGGCCAGCGGCGGAACCACGGCGTGGCCATCGTCCCCAGCGCCGGCCGCGGGTTCATTTCCGACGGACAGGACGCCTCGGTCGTCATCTTCGACCTGAAGACGAACAAGGTGCTGGGCAAGGTCAAGGCCGCCGACGATGCCGACGGCATCATCTACGACGCGAACTGCGGCAAAGTGCTGGTGTCCTGCGGCGATGCCCAGGCGATGGTCGTGATCTCGCCCGACGTCGATCCCCGCACCGGCAAGGCCGACGCGGAGGTGCCCCTGGGCGGCAAGCCCGAGTTCCTCGTCGCCGACCAGGGCAAGATCTATGTCAACCTCGTGGACAAGGACCGGGTGGCCGTGATCGACTCCAAGACGATGAAGGTCATCTACAAATGGCCGACCGCTCCCGGCGGCGCGCCGGTGGGCATGTCGATGGATCCGGTCAAGGGCCGCCTGTTCGTCGGTTGCCGCAAACCGCAGAAGCTGATCGTCATGAGTGCTGAGGACGGCCAAGTGCTGGCCGATCTGCCCATTGGCGCCGGGGTGGACGCCACGCAGTTCGACGGCGACATCTTTGCCAGTTGCCGCGACGGCACCCTGGCTGTCGCCCGCGAGACGGCGCCGGGCAAGTTCGCGATCGTGCAGACGGTGGCGACAAAGCAGGGCGCCAAGACGATGGGGCTCGATCCGACGACGCACGCGCTGTATCTTCCCACGGGGGAGTCGGCGGGCGGGGGGCGTGGCAAGTCGCGGCCCGCCACGCAGCCCGCTTCGTTCACAATCCTGGTGGTGCGGGCGGCGAGGAAGTAGCAACGCCAGGAGGGTCGCATGGATTCGTCGGATCGATCCAGCCAGGCGGGCTATCGCGAGCGGGTCGCTTCCTACTGGGATACCCACAAGTGGGAAGAGGTGCCGCCTTATTGGGCAGGCTTTGCGCCGGTTCAAGAGTATCTGGCCGCCCGAGCCGGCAACCGCGCGCAACATTACCATAACTCGATTCTGGCCCGGCATTGCGCAGGCCGCGTGTTCGGCAATGGAATCAGCCTGGCCTGCGGGTTGGGCCGCGCGGAACGCACCTTCGCAGGATTGGGGATGGCCGGACGTATCACCGGCATCGATCTCTCGCCCTTGAGCATCGAGCGGGCCCGGGCCGAGGCGGTCAAGGCCGGCTACGGCGACCGCTTGCAGTACGTCGTGGCAGACGTGCAGCAGTGGCTTGCCCAGGATGGCGTGGCCGCCATCGATCTGGTGATCGCCGTCGGAGGGCTGCACCATCTGGTCGATCCCTTCGACCTGCTGCGCACGCTCCGCCGCAAGATGACGGCCGATGGAATCCTGTTCGTCGATGAATACGTAGGACCGGATTATTACCAGTACGACGCCAAAACGCTGGACGTGATCAACGATCTGCTCTCCGCCCTGCATCCGCTGGCGCCGTCGCACTGGGCGCCGCATTGGAACGGTTTCTCGAAGGAGGAGTTCCTCGCCGGCGATCCGTCCGAAGGGGTTGCCGCGTCGAAGATCCTGCCGGCGATCCGCGAGAGTTTCACGATCGTCGAGCAGTTCTCGCTTTGCGGAACGCTGCTGCTTCCGTTGTTCGGGTTCATGCACAACGCCATGACGCAAGACGCCTCGTGCAGAGCGGCGATGGTCGAGATGGCGACGGTTCTGCTGGAATTCGAGCGGCAGTTGGTCGAGGCCGGCCGGCTCGACCCGCATTTCGTTTGCCTGGTGGCCAAACCGAAGAGATTGTAAGTGAAGCGTAGGAGAGACCAATGAGCGAGAGCGGGCTGGCGCGGGCGATTCCTCACGCGCGGTCGAGGCCAGAGACCGAAGCGGTGCTGGCCAAATATGAGCCGTGGTTCTACGATTTCTCGTTCACCAACGGAGCGGCCACGCGCTCGCCGGGCGAAGTGGTCAGCCAAATCCACGACACCAGGGCCGAACTCATCTTCCCGCTGTTGGACGAGACCTATCAGTGCCGCTGGCCGGAACTCTCCTGTCTGGACGTGGCTTGCCACCAGGGATGGTTCGCGTTTCAACTTGCCGTGCGCGGGGCCCGCCGGGTGCTCGGCTTGGACCTGCGCAGCGAGCACATCGAAATGGCCGCCGCCGTATGCGGCGTGGCCCGGCTCGGCAACATCGAGTTCCGCGCGC
>JBEKZQ010000216.1:10448-12567 GCA_049509675.1 Thermoguttaceae bacterium
AGGGGCAGTTCGACCTGACCTTCTTCCTGGGCGTGCTCTACCACCTGGACAATCCGTTGCAGGCGTTGCGGATCATGCGCGCGGTGACGCGGCGGATGTGCGTGATCGAGACGCAGGTGGCCCGGCCCGGCCCCGAGTTCGAGTGCCTCTGGGGTGCGGGCGCCCCGCGCCGCGGTCCGGCGCTGGCGCTGGTCCCCTCCGAGCCGAACCACGTGGAAGGAGGACTCGCGTGCGTGTTGGTGCCCACGCTGGCCGCGCTGTACCAGATGCTCCACGCCGTAGGCTTTCCCCGCGTCTACCTGAGCGTGCCCACGCCGGGGATGCACGCGCAATACGCCAACTACGATCGCGTGGTCCTGTTCGCCCAAGTCTGAACGGCTGCCTCCCGGGTAAGGCCCTATAACGACTTCTTGCGGAAGAAGTGGACCTTCAGGGGGCCGCTTGCGGGATAATGCGCGGCGTAGGTGTCGAGCATGTCGTTCATGTGCATCAGCAGCCACGGCTGGCTGTAGGCCTCGCCGTTCTTGGTGAACACGATGTCGTCGGCAATGTAGCTGGCCGCGTGGACCACGGTGTCGTTCTGCGTGGCCAGAAACACCACGTCGCCCAACTGCGACGGCTCTTGGATGCCGTAGTAGTCGGTCTTGAGCAATTGTTGGACGTAAGCCATGTCATTGACCCGATTGTCCGGCGGATCGTTGAACAAGTTCAGCGCCGACCAGAAACAGTCCTGGTTGACTTCCGCCTTATCGCGCGGAAATGGATAGGTGTACAGGCGCTCGCGGATGAAATTCGGCAACAGGCAGATGATATTGATCTTGGCCGGTCCCTCGCGCCGCAAAGCGTTTAGCAGCGGCGACACGTCTTTCTTCCGCCCGCCCATGCTCCAGTAGTTGATGATCGATTCGATGTTGGAATCCTCTTTGATGGCGAGGCCGGCCAGGAGCGTTCGCTTGCGGGCGACCGCCTTCATGAAGCGATGCCGCTCCTCGTCGTTTGGCAATTGCCTGACGGCCGGCACGAAGTCGGCAAACAACAACTCGTCCGTCCCCTGCCGATAGAGCAGCCGTTTGAGCAAAGCCAGCGAGTCCGACGACAGTCCGCTGTCTTTCAGCCGGTCATCCACCTGTCCCTCGCGAAACCACACCGGATCGATTTGCCGCGCGTTCTCCGGGAACTCGACCAGCAGCGAATAGATCGTGGCGCGCGACTCCGGCGTCAGGGCCAAAATCAACTTGTCGTTGGGGGCGAACCCGCTGCCCTCCGGCCCGCTCTTCCACTCGGCTTTTTGCACCGCCTCGATCTGTGCGGCGGTGAGCCCCGCCGAAGTCAGGAACTCGAGCGCCTTTTCCTTGCTGTAGCCTTTGAAGAACCAGCGGACCGCCGGATAGTCGGGCGGGGGCACAAAGACGAACTCATCGGGCGGCTCGATGCGGATCGCCCGGTACTCCAGTTGACCCCAGGGCCCCGGTTTGCCGGGGACGGCCGTCGAGGGTGCGGGCCGCGTTAATCCCTCCAGAAAGCGGAAACGCGACTCGGCCAGCAACGCGCCGACCACCAGCCAGGGGACAACCAACAGGGCGCCCAGCGACATCATCATCCGCGGTGAGATGTGTACATGCACCGCAGGCGCACGCACCTCGGTCGCCGCCGCCAGAAGCGACTGATTACTATGACTTGCCACGTCTCTGATTCCTATGCGGCTTGGCTCAGTGCCAGCGAGCTGTTCCCGAGCTCGTGAAACTGTCATGTACCAAGCACAACCTCATTATACATCGTCGCCCCTGGACCGCAAAGAGGCACTGCGGGGAAAATCGTAAATCGCGGCGGATCGTTAGCGTGGCGTTATGGGCGGGTAAGGACCCGCCAAACAATGACTGTCGCATTTGCCGTTATTGGTCCCCTCTCCCGCAAGGGGAGAGGGAGAGGGCCGGGGGCTTACAGCAACGCGGGATTACCGGGAAATAATCTCAGCACGTCCGGGCCGCGAGCGAGTTCTGCCAGCCCAGCGTGGCTCCAGGAGAACTGCAATGTCCGTGAAGTCTTCCGCCCGCAGGTCCGTTCCGCACACTAGCCCGAAGCGCCAGCGAGGGATTTACGGCAATTCTCCCTCGCTGGC
>JBEKZQ010000217.1:0-10432 GCA_049509675.1 Thermoguttaceae bacterium
TCGGCTCATCACATCCTGGGGGTGGAGAAGCTCCCAAGGGTTTGGCTGTTCGCCAATGAAAGTGGTACGTGAGCTGGGTTCAGACCGTCGTGAGACAGGTCGGTCCCTATCTGCTGTGGGCGTACGAAACTTGCGGAGGTTCTTCTTTAGTACGAGAGGATTTAGAAGGACGTACCTCTGGTGTGCCAGTTGTCGCGCTAGCGGCACGGCTGGGTAGCTATGTACGGAAAGGATAAACGCTGAAAGCATATAAGCGTGAAGCCCTCTCCAAGATCAGGTTTCGTAAGCGCAAACGCGCGAAAGCCCCCTGGAAGACGACCAGGTCGATAGGCCGGATGTGTAAGCGCAGCAATGCGTTCAGCTAACCGGTACTAACGGGCGAATGCTTGGCCACATGTATCGAACGCTCCTCGAATTCGTGCCGGCGGTCCGCCACGCGCAGACCGCCTGCCACTTGCACCACAACCACACCGGCGCACGTCCCATCAACCGGGACGCGCGCCCCTTTCCGGTGACTATATCTGAAAGGCCACACCCGTTCCCATCCCGAACACGGTCGTTAAGCTTTCAGAGCCGATGGTAGTGCCAAAAGTGCGAGAGTAGGTGTTGCCGGATTTCATCCACCAAAAGCCCCCGCGGCCACAAAAACCGCGGGGGCTCTTGCGTTGCGCTCCGTTGCTCCGTGCGGGCTCGGCGGAAAAAAAGCGGACTGGCTCCGTGGCACGAGTTGGTTGGTAGTGGCGAAAACGTCGCCGCCACGGTGCCTGTCCCCCCTTTTCCGCCTGGCGTCGCGCCGGTCTCCGAGGAAGCGAACGACGTTTGCGAACCACGCCCGTTCAGAGATCGTCCGCCTTTCAAGATAGTCAAGGAATTTGTGACGGCAAATGCGGCAAGGATTTCTGGCAGTCCCGTTCTCGAAGGATGCGATGCGGCTGGAACGAGTAGAATAGCTGGGAGCGCCCGCAACCCCAATGACCCCAAAACACTCTTGGTTGGGCCTCGTGGATTGGGGCAAAAGGTGATACACTTATGAGATGTCCGAATAGGAGGGTAAGCGAATGGCTAGCGGCCACACTGGAAATCCGTTCAGTACGTCGCCGTAAACTGTTGCCAACCGCTCCAGTACGAACAGCGTGTGGCGATGCTGCTGCTCCAACGGCTGAAGCGGATCGGTGCTATTCGACAGATGTACGGGCGCGGGCGGGACCTCGTAAGCCTCCATCGCCTCCAAGTCCTTGCACAAATCGTGGCGGAAGCGGTTCTTGCAGTTGGGTTCAGCCGCGATGTAGCCCGTGGCGTAGCAGTATTGGCACTGGTGCTCGCAGCCTGTGTACACGTTGATGCAGTAGCGGTGCCCAGAAGGGAATTCTCGCTGGTCGGCAAAGGGACAGTACCATTTGACGACCCGAGGGCGGGTCACTTCCAGCGCGTCCTTCTCCGAAGCGTGGGGCAGGAAATAGAGCGCCACGGCCGCCCGGTCCCGCTCATTCAGCTTGTCAAAAACGGGGCGGTACTTCGGGTGAACCCGTCGTGCAAGCGAGAGCCCCTTGTCCGTTTCCTGTACCAAGAGGCCCTGCTTGTCACGCATGGGAAGGTTCCAATGACAATTGGTCCGTTTCACGGGCCATGCGACTCCCCTTCCGCTTCCCGGAATCGCTCCAGGTCCTTCTTAATCAGGTAGTGATGGCCCGCAAGCGCGGCTTCAACGTCCACGAGAAAGCGGTGCCAATCAATGGCGGCCTCTCGCTCCCGGTCATGGTTGAGCTTGCCGATCTTCCAGAAATCGACCTCGCCGCGAAGGCTTTCAACGACCTTGATCGCCTCGGCCGGGTCAACGACCGGCTCGACGGAAACCCAGGTGAAGATTCCCAATGCGTGAGCTTGCCGAAGGGCTTCAACCCGCTCGGCAATCGGCGGCGCGCCCGGTTCCCACTGCTCGCGCAGCGTTTCGCTCTGGAAGATGATCGTCGTTCCGTATTTCCAGTGATTGCGAGAGAGGATGTCAAAATCCTGGGTGCTCCTCCGGCCGCCCTTGGTGAGCACCTGGACGCGGAGGTCGTACTGTTCCAGCAGTTGCAGAGCTTCTCGTGTGAGCCGGGCGGCTTCATCCGAGTGGTACGGATCGCTCATAAAGCTCAAGAGGATTTCACGCGGGTCCCCCCGCAGCTTCTTTGCATCACGTTCGAGGTCGCGCAGAATTCCCTTCCGCGGCTGCGGATCGAACGCCCAAGCGTCGATGGTCTTGCGCAGGATTGCCGGGCAATAGCAGTAGCGACAGGCGTGGGAACACCCCGCAAAGAGGTTCACCGCCAGATCGCTGTATTCCTTGGCTTTCCCACGAGGTTCATAGATGATCGGCATGGGACATCGCCTCCTTCCTTGCCGCTCCTATCCGGGGCTGCAAGATTGGACCCCGGCATTGGAGCCTCCCGATCCAGGAAGGCAAGAGAAATAGTGTTTGTTGGCGCAGTGGTAGACGTGGACCTCTTCGTATCCCAGCAATCGCAGAAATGCACTCCATTTCAGCCATCCGTTGCGGAAGAAAAGCTTGGTGATCCTCCGAACCATGCGGCGGGAGTAGCCCAGTTCTTTCAGCATCGCATACGGCAGACCTCCGTAGACGCACTGAATAAACGTGCCGACGACCAAGCCCTGATACTGCCGACTGGCGATGATCTTCATCTGTTGGTATGGCACCCCATAGGCATCAACGTCGATCAAATTGTATTCGCCTATCGGCAAGAGCCGCAAGTATCTGCGGTTGTCGCCGAGGTACTGGGCACCGCGCTTCCAGGCTTTGTCAATGCCCACATGCTTGATGCACGGGCCGTACTCTCGCTTCAGCAGCCGCCACAGCGCGCCGTCGCCCGCGAAACAGTCGAGCACCCGAACCTCGTTTTCGCCGCGAGCCAAGAGCGCGTCAACAGCAAGCATACGAAGCGCCAACTTCTTGGTAAGATTGTCGTTGTCTGTTTTCTGCTTCGTCATCGGGACGCCTGCTCCAAGGTACACCACGATTCGCTACTGAGTGCAGCGACGAGTTTCGCCATCTTGTTGATGTCGCCCGTGCGACAGCTTGCCAGGAGATGCGTGCCGGCGTGCGTGGCGGTCTTCTCGATTTCTGGCGGGAACTCACATTTCGCCTTGCTCATCTCCGTGAGGCCCAGCAAGTCACAGACTTCCTCGTGGCTTAACCCCGGAATCTCCGGCGGCTGGGGTTCAGACAGCCGCTCCATCTGTTCCGTCAGCCCCGACCGATCCCATCTCGATAACTCCGCCAGCCGATTGTCGGCGATTTGGAGACGCCGGCGCTGGTCCTCGGTCAAGCCTTTCACGATTACAACTGGAACGGTCGCGTAGCCCAACTGCTTGGCCGCTTCGAGCCGGCCGTTGCCGATGATTACGGCGTAGTGCGCGTCAACCACGATGGGCTGGAGAAAGCCGAACTCATGGATCGACTTCGCAATTTCGTCGATGCTCCGCCTCTGGCGTCGCCGTAGGCTTCCCCCGCTGGGCTTCAGCCGGCACACTTCCAAGTCAATCCGCTCGGTTTCCATTGCTCAACTCCGCACAGGGGCTTCAAAGCACGCAGTTGCAGCGTCCCATGCTCCCTATCAGGTCTAACGCCGCGAACATCGCCTCGTCTTCCAAACACAAACCGACTTCCAGATCGGGACGCTTCCGCCGGATACAGGCGACCAGGTATCGGTAGACCTCTTCGCGGGTGGCGCGACCGAAGCGAAGCCGGCCGTCGTCCGACTTGGCTGGCCCACGATCAAGCAACGTTGATATGGCATTCTGTTTGCCAAGCTTGAGTTCCATGAGTCGCTGGGCTTGCGGGTAGGAGCAGATGGAACCGAGCGTGATCCGTGACAAGGGGACGGATTCGAGCAAGGCCAGCAGGAATCGCCCGTAGGCCGCACGCCATTCGGCCAGGGGGATGATCGGCATGACGACCGCTCGCACCGGATAGCCGGTCTGGGCGCATCGCCGCATGGCGTCGAGGCGGGCGGCGAGATTCGGCGTGTTCTTCTCGAAACGCTGGGCGACTTCCGGGACGTTCACCGTCCAGGAGAGGATCGTCCGGCCGGCGTGATCGAGGTCAAGCATGTTTTCGACATGGGCGCTCTTCGTTAAGATGACCATGCGGGCATACGGATGCCGGGCGAAGAAGGGAATCATCGTCCGCGCATAGCCGCTGAGTGGTTCCAAGGCGAGCCCATCTTGAAGTTTTCCGAGATAGAAGGCTGTCGGATGCCCGAGCCGACTTGCTGTCCGATCCACTTCCGCAAGGATTTCCTCCAGGTTGAGGAATATCTTGACGGTCGGCGAGAACCAAACGCCCGGAGTGCCGGCCAGGTAACAGTAGTGGCAACCGTAAGGGCAGAAGCCGTAGGGTGAAAAATGCCAGTAGTTCGGGCAGGCGTTGCCTCCTTCATCGCTGAATCGCACGGCGCTGCGGTGTTCGCCGAGAACGAGCGTCTGCTTGCCGCGCTCGTGCAATCGCAACGGGTCGCTTTCGCCAAGATCGACTCGATTATGCGGCGTGCCAAACGACTCGACGATTTCCGCGTCTGGGTAAGCCGCACAAATCCTCTCGGCCAATTGCCGCCGGCCCGCCGTGCGATTGCTCCCCTTTGCCAGCACGATCCTGGACGGCCGAAACAGCGGCGCAGGCCGTGGCAGGTAGTCTTCCGGGGGCTCATCGACCACGAACATCGGGCCGTTCCCATCTTGTTGGGGCATCGTGCAATCTTGCATGACGTGGACAAGCGTATACAATAGCAGACTGGCTCGACTTGTTCCAGTCGGCTTTTGGGCCACTGGCTTTCACGGGACCGCTGAACGGCCACCGTGGACGCCCTTGGCATCCGATTCGGCGGCGGCTTCTTGGCGGTGACGAGATCACGGCGCTTCGCATTTTCGGTCATTTGCCGCGACTCCAAGGACACGCCGGTTGCCGTGCTCTCGAACAACGGTGGCGATGGCCCTGATTCTACCGTCCCGCCTTCCGACCTGCCGCCCGGCCGACGCCGATGTGCTCCACGGGCTGGCAGCTAGCCGGCGGGTGGTCTACGCGCTGCGTCAAGCCGGCGAGGTCGAAGCCGTCAACGGTCGGGCGATTCGCGTCCGATCCGGCGATTCGGCGGCGTACATCGACTGCTGCACCAACCGGGGGGGGGGTGCCGTGGGATCGGCCGACAGTGGCCTTTTTGCCGCTTCCACATCTCTCCAACATCCGGCCCGAGGTGATGTGCCTTATGATCCTGGTCTGGCAGACTGGCAGCCCGGTAATCCATGCTGGCCCGGCACTCCAGTGCCCAAGCGGTCGGAGCAGCCCAAGAGAGTTGCACAAAGCCTTTAGCACACGAGACTTGTGGCGATTTTTTTTCCACGCCAAGGACCAGCGACACCGAAGAGAACCTCGTTGCAGTCGTGGGGACAACCCGGCAATTCTGCGTCTAAGCAGCGGAACCTGGCTTCGCCGGGCGGTCAATGTGGGTGCTGTGGCGGGAGTTTGCGGCTGTCACACACTACCACCGGCAATCGCCAGCCCGATCACCGGCGCGCAAAACCTGCCGGCCGCCCTGACGCTCAACGGCATGGTGGGAAGGAATCCCTGGGGAACCTTGCGGGCCGTCCGCCCGGTTTCCCGGTGGCCGACGCTCACCTCCGCTCGGGAAGCCCACGGGCAACTTGCAGGTCGGGACGGCCGACCGCCCAACGCGAATTTCGCTCCAGTGGTAGTTGTGGGCCTCCGGCCACTCGATTATGCTATCAGATGATTGTAAAGATAGTGAGAAGCTGAACTTACGATTTTGGAGTTAGCGGAGAACCGAACGACCAACTACGATGGCCCTGAACCGGCCTTGATGAAGACAATTTGAACGACGCGAGAGCGTCAGGTCTGCTTCACGGAAACCGACCAACCTGAGCCGCCTTCGGCTCTTGAATCACAGAAGCAGTGCTTGGCACGACCGCCCCGAGATGGGGCGTCGGCCGGGCGCTGTTCTGTGATGCCCCTTGGTCGGGGTTCCCGGAGCGGTGCTTTGGTCGGCGCTCCTTTTTCATCGGCCCAAGAAGACGACTTGGGGAGGGAATGTATGTCTTTCAAGATGAACTGCCCCAATTGCAACAGAATCCTAAACGTGACGGAGAAGGCATTTGGGAAGACGGTCCCTTGCCCCGGCTGCAACTAGCCCGTGACGGTTTCACACCCGGCGCAGCCGCCGCATCAGGCGAGCGGCGTCGATGCGCCATTGCCGTGGTCTGGCGCAGTGCAAAACGGCCACGCGACGCCAGATTCAACGATGCCGTTGCCTCCAGGGATGCCACCGATGCCGCAGACAGATGGGCGCTCCGAGTCCTTGGACTTCTTGCGAAAGCAGACGGCTACGTCCGAGGGGCTAGAGATTGCGGGCGATGTTAAGACGCCGACGCCGCATTCGGTAAGCAGCACTAACAAACGCCCCGCTGCACTGGTCTTGATTGTCTTCTACTGGGCGATTGTGGGCTTTCTGGCAATCGTTTATGCGCTAGGCACGACGGTCATGGCAGGTTTTGCGTCGGGCATATCGCAGGCGGCGCAAGCGGCTGTTCGTTCCGAGTCATGGACGGGGGTGCTCATCGGAGAGTTGCTGGGTGCGCTCTCGGTTGGCTTTTTCCTGTGGGGGCTCGTTACATTGCGCGCATGTTATGGTTTGTGGACGTTCCAAGAATGGGGAGTTCTCACGGCGAAGCGAGTGGCCGTGCTAAACATTGTCTTGAGCCTGATTTCCCTCCTAGTCTCCATCATCGCCCGAGTCGGAATTGTGCTCAACCTGGCAACGGTCGCCGCCGGTGTTGCTATTCTGGCTTATCTCTTTGGCAGGGAGAATCTCTTCGAGCGTTTGCAGGAGTACGGGGCACATTTGCGGCAAGGCAACAGGAGTTAGCAAATGGCGTTCCAGATGGATTGCCCACACTGCATGAAAAGACTGAACGTTACTGAGAAGGCGTTCGGGAAGACTGTCCCTTGCCCCGGCTGCAATCAGCCCCTTACGATTCCGCAGCAACCGGAGACGCTTCGTCCCCAGCACGCGGCCAAAGCTCAAGTCGCTTCGCAGCGCGAGTCGCCAGGCACCGGCCGATGGAGAGAAGTACCGCAGCAGTCGGCCAACATTCAAGGTGCGCCGATGGCCGTCGCCCGGCCTCCGGCAGCGGTAGCTCCGCCGGTGCCCACCCAGCCTAAGCAGGCCCCGGCGCAGGTACGTCATCCCGCGCCCACGAACGCGCCGCCGCCACCTGCCGCGCCGCGTCCGGCACAAGGAATCCGTCAACACCCGGACGGTCCTGCGGGTAGCGCCGGGGCTCAGCCCTCGCTGGGTAACGGCGCGGAGGCCGATGTCGTGCGGTTTCGATGCCCAAGCTGTTCGACGGTACTTCATGCTCGAAAGCAGCTTGCGGGCAAGGCGATGGCCTGCTCATGTGGTTGCAACATCCAAATACCTGGTCTTCCGTCGCCATCTTCTGACGGAGAGGCACCGGTCGCAGCACCGTCCACCGCTCTCGGATCGCTAAGTCTCTTTGGCGTGGCCACGGCAGTTGCCGTATTGTCCTCATTTCTTGGAACACTATTATTCGGACACGGCTAATGTCTCAGTCTCATCTCACCCCCTGGTTACTGCTCGGAAAGTGGCTCCTGGTGGCCGCCATTTATCTCAAGCGAGAGTGCTCCCGCTTGGCTGAATGGTCGGGCTTCGGGAATGTGGGCACTGTCGTGCTATCGGCGGCCCTCGCGTGTGCTTTGGCCGCGACCCTCACCTTCATACGAGGTTACGGGGAAGTCGGGGGCGTCGTGCTTAGTATGGTGCTGGCTCTTGGCCTCACGGGAGCCGTCTTAGGCTTTGTCGTCTCACTGAAAACGCCGGGGGGAGTCGAAAAGTATTACGCCGAGAAACGCGAGGAATTGTCGAAGCTTCAAGAGGAATACGGTCGTGTTCGCGTGCAGCAGGCGGCTGTACGACAGCAGGCATTGCAGGAACAGGCACAGGAGGATGCGAGGAGGAGAGCCGAGGAGGATTTGGCAAGGCAACGAGCAGCACAGAATGCGACCGGAGGTCTCCCAGCCAGCACCCTTTCTATGCAGGCAGGTGGAACGCCAGATTTGCCGCGCCAGGCCGGCCCCCAGGTTGTCGTTGTAACGGCCACGAAAAGCGTGGGCATCTCTCTCATTCTCACGTTCCTATTCGGGCCGCTAGGAATGCTTTACTCCACCGTCGTCGGAGGGCTTGTTATGATGGTGGTGTCGATCGCAGTCGGGGTTTGCACTCTTGGGTTCGGACTTCTTGTGACCTGGCCGATTTGCATTATTTGGGGGGCTCTTGCGGTGACCTCGTACAACGCGAAGCTGACCCGTAGCGTACAACAATACTGAGCAATTCGCAGCCCAACATTGACGAGTGAGAGAGCGGAGGGAAAGAAAGACTATTATGTTGTCAAGGTCAGTTCTTCAAATGCGGCCCCGAGCACAGCATCACGATGCCAATGCTCACGCGAGGCGGGCAAACGCCAAGCAAGCAGGCACGCTTTGCCCCGAGTCACGGTTATTGTTGGCGGCGGCGTCGATCGGGCTTGCCGCGCTGCTCAGTATCGCGCGAACCCTAGAGCCGAATCCCCTGGGCCGCGGAACACATCTACAGTTGGGCCTGCCACAGTGCGCCTTTGAGGTGTTGTTCGGCCATCCGTGCCCTGCCTGCGGCATGACGACGGCGTGGGCGCATGTGGCTCGCGGCGACGCCGTTGCTGGGCTGCGCGCTAATATCAGCGGGGCCGTTGCGGCATTATTGGCGATAGCCGCTGTGCCGTGGTGGCTTGCGTGCGCTGCTACAGGGCGATGGCTCCTATGGAGCGTCAGCGACAGAGCAGCGATCCTGGTGACCCTTACCCTGGTGCTCGTCGCACTCGCGCAATGGGGATGGCGATTGCTCGCCGGATAGGGCAGATAGTCTTGGATTTATGGCGGATGTCGGCCGACGTGAAGACGAAACGTTTGCCGACGAGCGTGCCCGAGGAGAGACCGGATGGCGTTCCAAATGAACTGCCCACATTGCGGGAAAATGCTGAACATCACCGAGAAAGCGTTCGGCAAGACGCTGCCCTGCCCTGGGTGCAGCAAGCCCGTGATGGTTCCGCAGCCGCCGGAGACACCTCTTCAGCAGCACTCCGTCGGAGTCCAAGCCGCGTCACAGTACGCACCGCCAGGCAGCGGTCGATGGAGAGAAGTACCGCAGCAGCCGGTCAAGACTCCGGGTAAGCCGATGACCGTAACGCGCGCTCCGGCAGCAGCGGCCTCACCGGTACATCTGCCCCCCGGAATGCCGTCGGTGCATGGCGTGACGCCTCCGTCTTACACGCCTTCTCGACAATCGTTGGTAGCGTGTCCGCGCTGCGGACAGCCATTCCAGGGAGACGGCGCGCTGGTGGGCCGGATGGTGCAGTGTCCGCGGTGCAGGAATCAGTTCCAGATGCCAGGCAGTGTGCCGCTTGAAGCAATTGACCCAGAGCCATCGGTTGCAGTACCGCCAACCACCCTGGGGTTGCTAAGCGTCCTCGGAGTTATCACGGCGATTGCCCTAGTGTCCTCGTTTCTTGGAACCCTATTCAACGTAGGAGCGGACGTACACCACAACCCACGGATAACAACGGCGGCCGATAGCGCCGTGCGGAGTTCCGTAAGCACCACCGATCTGAGTGCAACAATACAGAGGACACGAGAACTCTTTGAGGAGATGGAGAACGTTGTTTCACGGGCAAGAGATGAGAGCCGCGGAAACCAAATTGCAGTCAAGAGCGCAGTCGCCCGTGCCCAAGACGAAAGCCAAAAGCGGATCGACGCGGAGTTCTCTAAGCTCCAGGGCCAAACCGTTGAATGGCGATTCACCGTTAGCGAGGTTGCTCAAGTAGACATTAGAGAGCAAGGACGGATTTACTTCAAGGAGGCAGCGAGAACCGCCGCCTTCTCGGGTAATAGACTGTACATATATTTTGACACTTGGGACCCAGGTTATCTTCTTGTGGGGAAGAATGTGCCGCTACCATTTGCTGCGAAGCTACGCACTGGCGATCAATTGCTAATCACCGGTAGGGCGCAAGTCTCTGTTGGTACAAGAGTCGGGCCTTTTAGCAATAGCTGGGTCAACGATTACGTGGTCGTTGCGATAAAACTAAGCCAGATTGAGGTACATGCCGCACAAATCGAGCAAGAACGCCAGCGGCAGACAGAAGAAGAGCGAGTGGCGGAACTAGCGAGAAGGCGCACAGCGAGCCGAGATGCCGTCGTGCAGGACGTTCGGAACTTCTTAGCCAGAGGCTCCGTATTCAATGCGACATACTTTTCCCTTTGGGCCTACCAACACAAGGACCCAAATCTGCCCTTTCAGATCACCATTAC
>JBEKZQ010000218.1:0-10413 GCA_049509675.1 Thermoguttaceae bacterium
GGTGCCGAGGGAGTACCTCGACAAGTTCGCCACGATGTTCTGCCAGACCACGATCGGCATGCACGACTATACGAAGAAGTCCGACCTCATCGACTCTCTCATGCAGGCCATCGAGGACAGCCAAGCCGTGGCGCTGACCTACAAGGCGCTTCAGGCGACCGAGCCGGTCACCTACACCGTCCACCCCTTGGGTCTTGCCTACCATCGCGGCTCGCTTTACCTGGTCGGACGAACCCGGCGGTACGATGACATCTGCCATTGGAAGGTGGATCGGATCGACGCCGTGAAGTTGAAAGACCAGCGATTCGAGCGTCCCGACGACTTTGACCTCCAGAAGCACTTGTCCAAGATGTTCGGAGTTTTCCATGGCGACGGCGAAGTGTGCGTCAAGATCCGCTTCCTGCCGACCGTGGCACGGTACGTCGGGGAGTGTACTTGGCACCCGAGCCAGAAGCTCGTCCAGCAACGGGACGGTTGCGTGGTCGCCGATTTCACGGTGGACGGCACCGAGGAGATCAAGCGGTGGATCATGAGCTTTGGAAAGCATGCACAGGTTCTTGAGCCGCAGAAGTTGCGGGACGAGATCGCCGGAGAGTGGAGGGAGGCATTGGGCCTGGGCGAGGAAGCCGCTCCGAGTCCGGACCGCACCGCACCGCAGGGCAGGTTCCCCTCCAGGATTCCAGCCAAGACTTGACGTGAAAGGCCGTCCTCCAGCAGCGAGGTGAAAGAAATGAATCAGATAATGGTCATCAAGCCCTATCGGCATGCCGATACCTGGGTGTTCGACGACGAGGCAGTTGGCCTCGACAAGGAGCCTTTCGTTTGCGGAATCCCCGAGATGATCGACTACCTGACACGCGACATTCCCAACGCCCAAGACGGGTTTCGGATGTTGTTCTCAGCCCAGCCATTCCCCGGTTTCCAGGAGAAGCTTATCTGGGTGCGAGAGGAAATGGGCGGGAACGTGTATTGGTCCGAGACGTTGCAAACAGATGGCTGGCTCTGCCCAGCCTTGTTCAGATACTTCAACCAGGCGTCTGCCGAGATCTATGTCAAAGCGGAGCCCCTGGGGAAGTGAAAGGCACATCCAAATGAACACGTCCCGATTAGTGGAAGAAATTTCCGGGCTTTGCCGCAGCCGCATGCTCGCCGAGAAGTGGCTCGTCGCCCCGAACCGCCGTATCGGCAACCAGTGGGCGGAATGCGTTGCCCGAAACGGGCAAGCGGCGGTCAACCTGCGGATCAAGACGCTCAGATCGCTCGCCACCGAGCTTGCCGGGCAGGAGATGGTCGCCCGGAAGGTCAAGCTCGTATCCGAACAAGCCGGTCCCTTGCTCATCGACCAGGTCTTCCGTCGCCTGAAGCCGGGACTCCGCTACCTCGGCAACCTGCCTGCCAGTGCCGGTCTGGCGGACACGATGTTCCGTTCGATCCAGGATATTCGACTTGCCGGACTCACGTCGGACCACCTCGTGCCGAAACGGTTCGAGGTCTCGGCAAAGGGACAGGACCTGCTCCAGATACTCGGAGGCTACCTCGACGAGCTGAAAGAGCAGGGTCTCGTTGATTACGCCGGCGTACTCCAGCTCGCCATCGACAGGGTGCAAAACTCCCCCGGCGACCTTGGCACGGATGTAGTCGTCGTCTGCCCCTCCTCCATTCGGCTGAAACCACTGGAGAAACAACTGCTGGACAGCTTCCCCAAGGACTGTGTTTGCCGCCTTCCCGTGGACGAGCCGCATGGAAAAGACGATGAGGCAAGCGAAGCAGGATCGAACCTTGATCTTCTCCGATGGTTGCCGCACCCCGACCTCGCTCCAACCAAAGAACCGGATGGCACCGTTGATGTCTTCCGTGCCACCGGCGAGGTGAACGAGGTGCGGGAAGTCCTCCGGCGATTGCTGGCAAGCACGACGAAGCTGGATGAGGCGGAAGTGCTTTATACTGACGCCGAGACCTACGTGCCGCTCATCTTCGAGACCATCGCCGCGCAGTCAACGTGCGACTCGGTTGGCGACGAGGGATTTCCAGCCACCTTTGCCGAGGGCATTCCGACGACCTACTCTCGTCCCGGTCGGCTACTGTCCGCCTGGGTGGAGTGGATCACCGAGGACTACCCGCAAGCCCGTCTGGTCCGCATGATCGCCGAGGGCTTGCTCAAAGTGCCTGATGTTGAGGAGCAAGGGTTCAGCTTCGCCCGGTTGGCTTCCGTGTTCCGCAGTGTTGGCATTGGACTACGGCGGGACCGGTATCTTTCTAAGCTGGACGAGGAGATCGAAGCCCTGGAGCAGCGAGTCAAAGATGCCCATGCCGCCGAGAGCGATGACCCGGAGGACATCGTGCGGCGGTTGCAATCGGCTGAGCGGCGGCTGGCGGAAATGAAGATCCTGCGGAAGCTCGTGAAGGATCTCTTGGACGTGTTTCCCGAGAAGGCACCCGACCAGGGAGCCATCCTGGACGGAGCCAAGGGCTTGCTGGAGAAGTGCGCCCGCACCGCAAACAAGATGGACGGTTATGCGCACCTTCGGCTCGTGGAAGACATCGGCAGTCTGCGCTATTGGCTGGCGGATGACAAGGAGCTGTCGCTCGACGCATGGGATTGGCTGGCGGCATTGCCTGCCAGCGCCAACATCCTCGGCAGCGGACCCCAGCCAGGTCGTCTTCACGTCGCCCCCGTTCTTTCCGGCGGCCATTCGGGTCGGAGCAATACGTTCATCGTCGGGCTCGACGACAGTCGATTCCCTGGCACAGGTTTGCAAGACCCCTTGTTCCTGGATGGGGAGCGGCGAGCGGTGTCGTCCGATTTGCCCACGGCGACCGGCAGCCTTGAGGAAAAGATACAGGACTTCCATCGCCTTCTGGCTCGCCTTCGGGGGAAGTTGACCTTGAGCTACTCGTGCCACGACCTCGGCGACAACCGGGAGAAGTTCCCCAGCCCGATGCTAATGGCAGCCTACCGCATCGTTTCCGGCAACCACGAGGGAAGCCAGGAGGACTTCCTGAAATGGATGCCCACGGCGGTCTCGTTCGCACCCAAGACCGAGGACTCCTGTCTGAACACGACCGACTGGTGGCTGTGGCGACTGTGCGCCGGTGAAGAGGTGCAAAATGCAGTGCAGTTGGTCGGGAGGGCGTTTCCTCATCTCGTCCGTGGAAAGCAAGCGGCTCAGCAGCGGGAGTCTATGGCCTTCACAGAGTACGATGGGCATGTTCCCGAGGCGGGGAGGCAGCTCGACCCCACGGCGGCGAAGGGTCCGGTCATGTCCAGCAGCAGGCTGGAAACGCTCGGTAGCTGTCCGATGAAGTTCTTCTTCCAAAGGGGGCTGGGAATCGACCTGCCCGACGAGCTCGTGGTTGAGCCCGACCGATGGTTGGACCCGCTCGCCTACGGCAAGCTCCTGCATTCCGTGTTCGAGAGGTTTGTCCGTGAACTGGTCGAGGCGGAACGCTCGCCCAAGTACCCAGAGGACATGGAACGTCTGAACGCCATCCTCGACGACCTCGTCGAGGAGTACCGTGACGATTATCCGCCTCCCACTGACCATGCCTACCAAAGGCAGGTCAGCCAGTTGCAGCAGGCGGCGAGGGTCTTTCTCATCGAGGAGGACCGGTACTGCGCTGAAGGCAGGGGCGTACCGGTGTACCTGGAGTCCTCCTTCGGTTTGAAGGAAGTAGGCGACGGTGCGCTGGATACGACCGAGCCGATTCCCATAAAGCTCGCCGATGGGAGTGAGATCCGTGTCTGTGGTCGGGTTGACCGCATCGACCGCATTGGCAATGGTGCTACGGACACCTACGTCGTGTGGGATTACAAGTCTGGCAGCGCCTGGAAGTACGACGAAGCCGACCCGTTCCGCCAGGGTCGTGTCATCCAGCCGACGCTCTACATTGCGATGGTCGCCCACCGGCTGCGGTCGGAGACTTCGTCCAAGGCGAAGGTCACCCGCTTTGGCTTCTTCTTCCCCGGTGCAAAGGAACGAGGTCGCCGAATTGAGTGGGACAATGCTCAGCTTGCCGATGGAAAGAAAGTCCTCGGGAACCTCATCAGCGTCATCCGCCAGGGGCTGTTTCTTCCCACGGACAACAAGGACGATTGCAACTACTGCAACTACAAGACCATCTGCGGTGACACCGTGGCGGTCGCTGCCTCCAGTGCGCAGAAACTGGGAAACGACAAGAACAAGATGCTGAAACCGATTCGGGAGTTGAGAAACCATGTCGAAGAGTAAGAAAGAAGACGCTGCGGGATTGCCTCCTGACCAGCCCGCACGGGATGCCATCGTCCGTTTGCTCGACACTACCATGCTCGTCGAGGCGTCCGCCGGCACCGGTAAGACCCGAAGCATGGTTGACCGCATGATCGCCCTGCTGCGGGAAGGCAAGTGCAACATCGGCACCCTGGCGGCGATCACATTCACCCGCAAGGCGGCGGCGGAACTCCGCGCCCGCTTCCAGATTGCCCTGGAGAAGGCGGTCCGGCAGGCGGAGGGAGAGGCGTACCAGCGTTTGATAGACGCACTGGACCACGCCGAGCGTGCCTACATCGGCACCATCCATTCCTTCTGCGGACGGCTGCTACGGGAACGCCCCGTCGAGGCAGGCATCGACCCTGCATTCCTGGAATTTGACGAGACCGTCGATTTCAGGCTGCGGAAGGAAGCCTGGCAGCGGTACGTCGCCGAAGCGGTCTCCACCGGCGATGCGGTGCTGGGGGAGCTGGATGGCGTGGGGCTGGAGATCGGGCAGCTCGAAAGTGCCTTCATCGGCTATGCCACCTACCCGGATGTTGCCGAGTGGCCAGCGCCGGAGGTCGAGCTTCCCGACCTGAAGCCGGTCACCAAGGAACTCCGCAGTTACGCCGCTCACATGGAGCGCCTTGTCCCCACATTTCCCGTCAATGTCGGCAACGACCTCCTGATGGACAAGTATCGTCGGATTGCAAGGTTGGTACGGCAAGCGGACATTGAAAGTCCACCCGAACTCCTGGAGATCCTCGGCGAGTGCGGCAATGCGAAGGCTGTCCAGAAGGAGTGGCCGGGACCGGAAGGCGAGGCGCAGGGAACACGGGAAGGCAAAGCACAGGGTAAACGAGAGAGCGAACGCTGGCAGCAGTTCGTGGAACAACATGCCCAGCCCCTCGTCGAAAAGTGGCGTCATCGCCGCTATGCCGTCGTCATGCGAGCGCTCCAAAGTGCGGCGACGATATACGGAGACCTGCGCCGGGACCTGGGTGGGCTGAACTACCAAGATCTTCTGTTGCAAGCGGGGGCTTTGCTGCGGAATAAGCCCAAGATCCGGGAGTACTTCCGCAAGCGTTTCACACACCTGTTGGTCGATGAGTTCCAGGACACCGACCCTATCCAAGCCGAAGTGATGCTGCTCCTGACGGCGGATGATCCGAAGCAGACTGACTGGCATCGCTGCAAACCCGTTCCCGGTTCCTTGTTCGTCGTGGGCGACCCCAAGCAGTCCATCTACCGCTTCCGCCGTGCGGACATCGTCACCTACAGCGAGGTCAAGCGGATCATCGAGGAGAACGGAGAACTCGTCGCACTGACGACCAACTTCCGCAGCCAGAAGCCCGTCATCGACTGGGTCAACGAGACATTCGAGCAGATCCTGCCGGGCGTTGCCGACAAGTACTCCCCGGCCCGTTGCTCGATGATTCCCGGTCGGCCTCCGAAGGACAAGGAAAAAGTCGGCGTTGAAGTCCTGCGGGTTCCCGAGGAATACGGCAAGAATCCGGAGGTCCTTGCCTACGAACCCGAGGTCATCTCCCAGGTGATCCACAATGCCGTGGCTCCAGAATCCGGGACGAAGCCGCCGGCGAAGCCCGGCGATTTCATGATCATCGCCGCATTGAAGAAGAACCTGTCCCTGTACGCCCAGCGTCTTTCCGAGCTCGGAATACCGTCTCAGGTGACAGGAGGTGCGGTACTCAGCGAGATCCACCAGTTGAGCCTGTTGTGCTTGTGCCTTGAGGCGGTCACGCAGTCGGACAATCCCGTTGCCCTGGTGGCGGCGCTGCGCAGCGAGCTGTTCGGCATCAGCGATACGGCACTATTCGCCTTCAAGGCGGCGGGTGGGAGGTTCTCGTTCCACACGAAGATTCCCGAAGAATTGGATCCGAAGGCTGCCGAGCAGCTTGGCGACGCCTTTGCACGGCTACAACGCTACGACCTGTGGCTGAAGACCTTGCCGCCCGTGGCTGCCGTGGAACGGATCGTTGCTGACCTGGGACTTGTTGCCAGCGCCGCCGCCGAACGTGGCGGAAATACGCTTGCGGGTGGTCTGGCTCGGGCGGTGGAGCTGCTCAGGGCTGCCCAGTCCACGGTAACATCCATCACCGAACTTGCCGCTTACTTGCGCCAAGTGGTCGATGGTGCGGAGAACCACGATGCCGTTCCCGCAGCTTCACCTGCCGAAGCGCCGGTGCGGATCATGAACCTTCACCAGGCGAAAGGTCTGGAAGCGCCCGTGGTCTTCCTTGCAGACCCGACCGGCGCTTTCAGCCACGAGCCCCAGATCCATATCGACCGGAGCGGCGGTCCCGTCCGTGGCTATTTGGCGATCTACGGTCCGAGCAACGGCTTCCACCGTCCGCTTCTCGCCTATCCAGAGCAGTGGCAGGGATTTGCCGAGGAAGAAGGGAAGTTCCTGAAAGCCGAAAAGGATCGCCTGTTATATGTCGCTGCTACTCGTGGAGGCAACCGGCTGGTCGTTACTCAGCGACAAAAGGCGAACCATTGGAACCCCTGGAGCCCGCTGAGCGGACATCTCGGCGACTGCGAAGACTTGGAGGTGCCGAAGGTTGCCGCTCCACCCAAGATTTCGGTGGTGACTGTCGGCGATGGAGATCCTGCCCAAGCTGTCAAGACTATCGGTGAACGCTGGCAAGTGACGCTTGCACAATCCTACGCTCTGCACGCCGCCAAAGCCATTTCGGTAAGCGGTTCCATGCCGGGAGCGACCTCCGGGGAGCACGGAACGGAGTGGGGGACTGTCATCCACACGCTTCTGGAGGCAGCCATGCGTGATTCCATCGCCGACCTCCATGACCTTGCCTATGCCAGCCTTCAGCACGAGGGTCTCGATCCCGCACGTGCCGACGAAGCCATTGCAGTCGTCCGGTCGGTGACGGCTTCCGAGATTTGGAAGCGTGCCCAAGCCAGTGATCGGCGGTTGGCAGAGGTGCCGTTCCAGACCTTGACAACCACCGACTCTTCCGAGGGCGATGGCGTGCCGACCATCCTGCGCGGCGTTATCGACCTGGCGTTCCACGAGGCAAAGGGCTGGGTCATCGTGGACTACAAGACCGACGCCCGCCCCAAGAGCCACGTTCCGGCGCTGGTCGAGCACTATCGTGGTCAGGTGGATCTCTACGCCAAGACGTGGCACGAAATGACCGGCGAAAGCGTGGCGGAGAAGGGGCTGTACTTCACCCATCCCGGCATCTATTCGCGAGTGTAAAGGGGACGCTTTCCTTTGCGAAAACGTCGTCCTTTGGCGCAAGACGGAGTAGGTAACTGGCTATGACCTTTCCAGAGCTTCCCCGTAGCGGTCGGAGTCGTCATCTATGGCGGCTGAGAAGAGAAGGTTTCCGAGAGCTACTTCTTGCCAAGGGCTGGCGCATGAAGGGTGCCTACGCCGAAAAGACCATTGCTGGCCGCACCGTCATGATCAGGACGGTCGAAGAAGGCAAAGAATACACACTTTGCTGCGTCCAACTCAAGGCTGACTTCCACTCGGAACTGGCGGCAAGAGCCAATGAGCGTGAGGCAGAGGATCGGTCGCGGCATTAACCCCTCAACGAATAAGATGCGTGAACATGTCGGGATCCCGGCCATCAGCAACACCTAACGGCAAGGCACTTCACAGGCTGTTCCAGACGGCGGGTATCGACCTTGTCTGCGGCCCCTTGTTCGGCACTCCGCCTGAGCCATTGCCCGAGAGCCTCGACTTTGGGAAGGTCGAGGGAATGATGCTCGGGTTGGCGGTCGGCGACGGCCTCGGGAATACAAGCGAGGGCATGCTGCCATCGGACCGTAGGCACAGGCATGGCGAGGTATGCGACTACCTTGCCAACCGCCATGCAGGCGGTCGTCACGTCGGCCTGCCGTCCGACGACTCCCAGCTTGCTTTCTGGACGCTGGAACAGATGCTGGCCGATAGCGGGTTCGTTCCAGCAAACATCGCCGCCCGATTTGCCCGAGACCGGATCTTCGGCATCGGTCAAGCTGTCAGCGAGTTCGTCGAGAACCACCGCAGCGGTTTGCCGTGGCACGAATGCGGCGCACGTTCGGCAGGCAACGGAGCCCTCATGCGGATCGCCCCCGTGATCATCCCCCACCTGCGTTCGGGCACGCCGGAGTTGTGGGTGGACACCGCCCTTGCCGCCATGCTGACGCACAATGATGCCGGCTCAACTGCTGCCTGCTTGGCATTCGTGGCCCTGCTCTGGCGACTTCTCGCCATGACGACGCCTCCGCCGAGGGAATGGTGGCTGGAGGCTTATGTGGAAGTGGCGAAGGGGCTGGAGGGCGAGAAGGACTATCGACCGCGTGGTGGCCAGTTCCGGTCGTATTCGGGGCCGCTCTGGCAGTTCGTCGCGCAAAGCGTAACCGAAGCCTGCCGTGCCGGGGATTCGGTACTCGACGCCTGCGACCGATGGTACTCCGGGGCCTATCTGCTGGAAACAGTGCCCAGCGTAATCTACATTCTCATGCAGTACGGCCACGACCCGGAGCAAGCGATCATCCGGGCGGTGAACGACACGAAGGACAACGACACAATCGCCGCGATCATCGGGGCCGCCGTTGGGGCCTTGCACGGCGCGGCCGGACTTCCGGCTCGCTGGATCAAGAACCTGCTTGGGCGCACCACGGAGTCGGACGACGGGAAGGTCTTCGAGTTGCTGGCCCAAGCCCGAGAGGAGTGGAGATGAACTGCCAAGACCATCAACGTGGGGCTCTCGTAGGACTAGCCATAGGCGATGCCCTCGGTGCTGCCGTAGAGTTCCGTCCACCTGGCAGCTTCCCCGAGGTGACGGGCTATCGTGGTGGTGGCCCGCACGGCTTGGCCCCCGGTGAATTTACCCACGATTCCAGTATGGCTTTGGCGCTGGCCGACAGCATCGCCAATGTCGGCTGGAATCTCGACGACCAAGCCCGCCGATACCTCGCCTGGTGGCACAAGGGCGAATACTCCGTCAACGACCGCTGCTTCGACATCGGCATCACGACGCAGAACGCCCTCCGGCGATTCGAGAAGACCGGCGATGCCAGGACTTCGGGCGACACATCGGAGCGTGCCAGCGGAAACGGGTCTATCATGCGGCTGGCCCCGGTACCGATCCACTACGCCGCCCTGTTCCCTGACCGGCTCGACGAGTTGGTACGTTTGCTGGTGGAATCCAGCCTCCCGACCCACGCCAGCCCGCAGTGCTTATCGGCTTGTGGCTATATGGGCGTGATCCTGGCTGGTCTGATACAAGGCTGCGCCCGTGAAGATGTGTTGGCCCCGTCCTGGCCGCCGTTGCTGCGGCTCAAGGAAATTCACCCGCTGCACTGGGAAGTCGATGCGGTTGCCGCCGGCAGTTTCCGTGATAGGGAGCCACCTAATATCGTCGGCAGCGGCTATGTGGTCAAGAGCCTGGAGGCGGCGCTGTGGGCGTTCCATGATGCCAAGGACTTCCAGGAGGCGGTACTGCGGGCCGTGAACCTGGGTGACGACGCCGATACGACGGGGGCGGTTTGCGGCCAGTTTGCCGGGGCGTGCTGGGGCGAATCGGGGATTCCAAAGGAGTGGCGCGAGCGGCTGGCCCGAAAGGACATGATCGAGAAGGGATTGCAAGGGCTAATGCGAAGTGACGGCCCCCCTTGCTGCAAGACGCCACAATCCTGAGTAGAATAGTAGCATGTTCTCGTTTGACAACGAAGCCGAGATGATGTCATGGATACGCTGATTACCACACAAAGGTCGGTTGTTTCACTCATTCAAGATTTCGAGAAAGGCAACATCGCTGTGCCCGAGATACAGCGTGATGTTGTATGGGGTCCCGAACAGGTCAAGGGATTGCTCGACTCTATCGACCGGCGCTACCCCTGCGGGTCGCTAATCCTCTGGGAGCCTCGCGATCACGATGTGAGTCTCGTTCGGTCCATGATCCGCCCCGAACGATTGGAGCAGTTCGAGGGCCGCCTCCCTGAGTATTTCCTGCTGGACGGGCAACAGCGATTGACCGCTCTCTCTACCGTTCTTCTGAGCAGACAAGTTTTGAAGGAGGTGCTTGCGGAGGTCGAGGAGGAGATGCCTCATCTGTTTGGGAATCTAGTGATAGGAAATTGGATTGCTCTGACGGTTGAGCGTAGCTGAGGGAGAGTGGCGAAGCAAGGGGGTCAGGGGTGGCAGGGC
>JBEKZQ010000219.1:0-10373 GCA_049509675.1 Thermoguttaceae bacterium
ATCAGATTCGGGCGGGCGCGTCCAGCGAATTGTTCGAAATTTGTGAGAAATTTGCCAAGAGAAAACTGCAAGGTTGCCATGCGCGACGCGTAGCACGGGCTTCCAGCCTGTGACTGACGGCCAGGGGTGAACAATCCGGGCTTAGCCGGCGAACTGCGGGATCTTCATCAGTTCGCCGTTGTGCAGCGCCGACTGGTGGGCGACGATGCCGGCCACCGTCAGGTTCAGCGCCAGGCAGATATCGACCAGCGGTTTGCGGTTTTCGAGGATCGCCGTGACGAACTCGTTGGCGAGGTGGCCGTGCGAGCCGCCGTGCCCGCCCGGCGCGACGCCCGGCGGCAGCGGCGGACACTCCAGGTTGGGCAGGTTCTTCTCCTGGCCGACATAGTTGACGCCGGCCATCCCGCCCCGCTGGCCGCGAACCCGGCCCACCTCGACTTCCTCGCCGGGCGTGTCCCAACTGACGGCCATCCGCGCCACTGCCCCCTCGCTGGTCCGCAACAGCGCGATCTCGGTGCCCAGCGGGTTATGGTACCTGTTGTTCTCGGGCTGCAGGTGCTTCACGCGGCTGGGCATGCCCATGCAGGAGACTTCCGTGAAACGGCCGTCGCTGACGCATGCGTAGTAGGCGTTCGAATGCGTGGGATACCATTGCGGCGGCAAACCCACCCGCCAATCGCGGAAGGACGGGATCGGCTCCGGCGAATAGTGGTAGTATTCCCCTTCGCAGTAGACGAGCTGGCCAAAGCCGCCCGATCGCCAGACCTGCCGCATGGCGTGGCAGTCTGCGCGGAATGCCGACGTCTCGAACATCATGTATTTCCGCCCGCCGGCACGGACCGCTTCGTGCAGCCGGTGGGCGTCGTCCAACGAGCCGAAGACGGCCGGCACCGCGCAGGCCACGTGCTTGCCGTGCCTGAGAACGTCGATGCAATGTGCGGCGTGGCTGGGGGCGTCGGTGGCCACGAAAACGGCCTCCAGGCTGTTGTCCTTGACGAGCTCTTCCAGCGAAGGATACGTCTTCTCGCAGCGGCAGGCCTTGGCCAGGGCGGCGCACCGGCCGGGTATCAAGTCGCTTACCGCCGCCACCGCGACGTTGGGATGGTCCTGAAAGCCGAAAGCCGCGCCGAACTGGCAGACGCCGTAGCCCACAATGCCCACTCGGATTCTTCGCTCCGAGACAGGCTGCCAGGTCCCCTTGGGGCGAACGGCCGTCTGCACGCCCGACTGCCCCAGAATCCCCGATTGTGCCGGAATCTCCGTGCCGGGTCTTGCGTCGTGCGGCTCGGCCGCGTCGAGCCATCCACCGACCGCGGCCGCGCCGAGCGAGCCGAGGCCGGCCTTGCAAAGAAACGATCGCCGCGAGATGAACTGGTTCATGGTGGGTTCCCTTGACCACTAGCCGCCGGCGGGAGCCGGCTGTTGTCCCTCATTGCCGCACGGCTGCGGCCGCGGCGGGCAATCGCCTTGGGCCAGGCGGTCGTCGACGCCCGGCTGGCTATCGCTGCACGGATACAGCCCGTCCCAGGCCTTGTCCAAACGCCGCAGCGCGCTGGGCAGATCGTACACCTTCAACACGTGCAAACAGCGCGGCGGGGGATCGCTGGCGGCAGTTTCCACGCCGGCCAAGGGATCGGGCGGCCGCCGCCGCTCCTCGAAAACACGCTCCGCCACGAGCCCCTTCTCCGTCAAGCGGCGGACCGCCTCGCGGACCTCGAAGTCCAGTTCCCGGCCGAACCGCTCGGCGACCCACCGGCTGACGCGCCGCCCCAGCGCCTCGATGGTGTAATCGCGGTCGCGCTCCACGTAGAGGATGAAGTAGGCCAGCAACATCTCCTTGGTCTCTTCCGTCTCGGCCGAATCGACCAATTGCGTGAGCACGCTGGCATTGTTGGCGAGGTTCTGAAAATACAGGTTGGCGGAAAGCGCCTGCAAGTAACGGTGCTTGCTGGTCGTGTAGTTCACCAGCGCGCGGACGACGGCCGTAAGAAACGTGCCCAGCATGATCGCGAACAGCACCGGCTCCAGCAGTATGGCCGTAAAGGCCTTCCAGGCCGCCGTGGCCAGGCTGCCCAGCACGCCGGAGCTGATCTTGAGCCTTTCCACCCAGCGCATCCGCACCCGCACCCGCGGCAGGATCATTTCCAGGTCCTCGGCCACGATGTTCTTGAAGAGTTTCAGGTGGACGTGATCGGGGTGTTCGGTGGTGCGGATCAGCAGTGCCGCGCGGCGAAACACCGTGCAGGCCTGCGATTTCTTCCGCCACGGGTTGCGCCACGAGCGGGCGCCGCGGGTCTGGTGTTCCAGGCCGCGATAGAAGACGGCCAGGTCCGCGTAGTCGTCCAGGTTCGCCTCCACCCGCACCCCGCCGTAGTTCTGCAGTTCGATGCACTGGACGATCTGCCGCCGCGGCAGTTCCACGTAATTGCACTCCAGCAGCAGGCGGCGAAAGGCGCGGCACAACTCGGCCCGGCAGCGCTCCAAGTCGGCCTTTTGCAGCGGCGGCCCGGGCAGCATGTCGTTGTCCGGGTCCAGCGGATCCAGCAGCCGCTTCAGATCTTCGGCGCGGCGATGATAGTCGACGTGGAAGCGGGCGAAGATCCGCTCGGCCAGCATCTGGAACTGGCCGCGCTCCTCGGGCGAGAGCCGCGGGTCCTGCGACAATTGCTCGACCAGCACGGCCGGGCGTATGGGCAGGAATCGTTCGCGGGTGGGCAGGAACTCGAGCATTTTCATCTGGTCCATTATGGCCGGGCCACAGCGCGAATGCCAGACGGCCGCGTGGGCGCGTCTCAAATCTCCAATCTCAAATCTCAAATATTGGCTGGCCCCGATAACTCGCCTATCGGCACTCAGCGAATTGGGGCGGTATCGGCCTGCCCGACCTGAGCGAACAGAACGTGCTCGCCACGGGGTTCCTGAATCGCTCGGCCGAGTGCCTTGCGGCAGCCCGGCCTGTCGGGTTATCTCACATCCACTTCGCTCCTTCGTACTCATCTCGCTCCGCGAGATGGAACTGCATCACACGGAACGTGATGACTACTTTCGAGAACAGGGCATTTGTTGCTTCGCCGATCCTCACGCGGCGATTCATTTTACCCGACTGAAACCGCCGCATTGCCGGCGCGGGCCAACGTGCCGCAGTGCATGGCGGCGGCGCTGGCCAGGCCGCCGAGGTCGTAGCCGCCTTCGAGAATGGAAACCAGTCGCCCGCGCGCATGCACTCGCGCGATCTCCAGTGCCAGGCCCGTCAACTCGGCGAAGTCGTCGTCGGTCAATTCAAGCCGTCCCAACGGATCGCCGTGTCGTGCGTCGAAGCCGGCGGAAATGATCACCAGTTCCGGCCGGTAGCGATCCATGGCCGCGGCCAGCGCGTGGAAGGCGGGCAGGAAGTCGTTCCTTCCCGCGCCGCGCAGCAACGGCCAGTTCATCGTCGTGCCCAGGCCCTTGCCTCGGCCCGTCTCGTCGCGCCTGCCGGTCCAAGGATACCAGGGAGACTGGTGCGTGCTGAAGTAGAAGACCGACCCGTCTTCATAGAAGATGTCTTGCGTGCCGTTGCCGTGGTGGACGTCCCAGTCGATGATGAGCAGCTTGCCGACGCCATGCCTGCGCTGTGCGTAGCGGGCGGCGACGGCCGCGTTGTTGAAGATGCAAAAGCCCATGCCCCGGTCCGCGGTGGCGTGGTGTCCGGGCGGGCGCAGCGGGCAGAAGGCATTCTTGGCCTGGCCGTCGACTACGGCGCGAATGCCCACGCAGGCGGCCCCGCTGGCCGCATAGGCCGCCTCGAGCGAGCGGCGGCAAACGTACGTGTCGCCGCTGCTCAGTTTGCCGGCGCCCGACTCGATCTCCCGCCGCGCCTTCAGCAAGTACGACTCCGCGTGGCAGAAGCGGATTTCGTCGTCCGTGGCCGGGCGCGGTTTGTACGGCCTGAGCGTCGAGAAGCAACTGCTGGCCGCGATTGCCGCCATTATGGCCTTGTATCGCTGCGGACACTCCGGCCCGCCCGCTGCCGGCGCGTGAACGTTCTCGATATCGTCGTAGACCAGCGCCGTCGGCTGCCGCGCGACCTCGGCCGGTTGCCGGCCGGCCAGGAGGGCCGGGGTTCGCGTCAGCACGGCCGCGGCTGCCGCAGCGGTACTCAGGAATCGACGCCGCGTGCTCCGACTGCGAACGCCTTCGCTGTCCAACAAGAGAAATCTCCAACTCAAGGAGCCGTAAGAGAACACGTTGACGAATCGAAGTATAACGCCGCATTGCCGCATCGCAAAGCCGGCCTTGCCAATGACGGCGCAATCGCGTTACAGTAACGGGCAATTCCGCCCACGCGGGCCGCCGCCTGGTCGAAGTCCCGGCGTTTGAGGAGCAGGCGAACATGATCCGACGGGAACGCTTAATGGCGACGCTGCGCGGCCAGCCGGTCGACCGTCCGGCGGTCAGTTTCTATGAGATCGGCGGTTTGCCGATCGACCCGGCCGACACCGACTTGTACAACGTCTACAACTCGCCCGACTGGCAGCCGCTCTTGAAACTTGCCGAGGAGCATACCGACATCATCCGCATGATGAGTCCCGTCCGCGCCCGGTCGATCGATCCGACCGGATCGGCGGCCGGCGCGCGCTGGCAAGAGTTCTTTCAAGAGGAGACGGAGGACGACGGCGACTCGCGGCGGACCCGGACCCGGTTGACCGTGGCCGGGCGGACGATGACGCAGATCACCCGCCGCCAGCGGCACACGAACACGGTGTGGACCGTGGAACACTTGCTCAAGGACGCCGACGACGTGGCGGCGTATCTGGCGATCCCGGACGACGCGCTGGCGGAGCGCATCGACCTCGGGCCGCTCGAAGCGGAGGAGCGGGCGCTGGGCGATCGGGGCATCGTGATGGTCGACACCGAGGACCCGCTCTGCGCCGCGGCATCGCTGCTGAGCATGGAGGACTACACCGTGCTGGCCTTCAGCGAGCCGGCGTTGTTCCAGCGTTTGCTGGAAAAGACGGCGCCCCGCATCCAGGCGCGCACCGCCGAGGTCAGCCGGCGGTTTCCCGGCCGGCTGTGGCGCATCTACGGCCCGGAATACGCCTCGGAGCCGTTCCTGCCGGCGGCGCTGTTTCGGGAGTACGTGGTGCGCTACGTCGAGCCGATGATTCGCGCAATCCACGTGCATGGCGGCTACGCAAGGATCCATTGTCACGGCCGGCTCAAGAACATTCTCGACATGATCGCCGGCATGGGCGCCGACGGACTGGACCCGATCGAGCCGCCGCCGCAGGGCGACGTGGAACTGCGCGACGTGCGCCGGCGCCATGGCCGGCAACTCGTGCTCTTCGGCAACCTGGAAATCGCCGACATCGAGACGCTGCCCACGCCGCAGTTCGGCGAGAAGGTGAAACGGGCGCTGGACGAGGGCACGGCCGGCGCGGGACGCGGTTTCGTGCTCATGCCGTCCGCCGCGCCCTTCGGGCGTGAAGTGTCGGCGTTGACCATGCGCAACTACGAAACCATCCTTCGCCTCGCCGAGACCTGGTAGTCGCGGCCGCGCCGTTAGGATCGGCAAAAGAATAACTGTCCTGTTCTCGAAAGTAGTCATCACGCTCCGCGTGATGAATTCCATCTCGCGGAGCGAGATGAGTACGATTGTTGCGACACTTATTGATCTGCCGCGCCCTTACGGCCTGCCGCCGCCGGTTTGCCGGAGCAGGCGGCGGGCGAGGACCTTCTGGGCAAGCGGCAGCACCTCGGTCCTGAAGGGCCGCTCGCTGTCGGGGCGCCTGCGCCCGCCCGACCCTTGGCCGAACGTGAAGCGGATGACGTACATCCCCACGCGGAGATCGTTCGTCTCGAATTGCGGCTCGCCCAGGGCGGCCACAATCGCCTCGATGTCTTCCGTGAGGCAATGGGTGGCACGACTGCTGAAGCCGCCGCACGCCACTTCCACCCGACCGCTGCCGAGCCGATGGCGATAGAAGAGAAAGGCGGCGTCGTTGCGCTCGTCCACCAGGCAGGGCTCCCATTTGCCGTCGTCGCGTTCGTAGTACAGCCCCGGCTTGCCGGCGGTCGCGCCGGCCGCCAGTCGCACTCCTCCGCAGCAGGAAGGCGGCTTAGGGTCACTCTCGCGGAAACAGAACCAGAGGGGACACCTGCGGTCCCTGGGCCGCGCCACTTTGTCCTGGACCACGAACGGCTCCGTCGAGAAAATGTTGGCAAGCATCAGTTCGACCATCGGGTTGACTTTGATGGAACCCAGCGCGAGGGTTGCATTCCGCTTCGGGCATTCGCGCTGCTGGTACAGTTGGCTCGCTCCCAGGCAGATCTTGGCCCAATCGGGCCCGGGATCCTCCGGCGTGGCGTCGCGGCCGGGCCCGCGCAGGAGATGGAACATCGGATGGCAATGGCCGTCCGCGTACTTCCTGGCCGCGGCGACGTCCTGCTGCGGCGCCGCTTTCCCGGGCGGGGCTTGCGGCGGCGCCAAGGCATCGCAGAACCGCGAGACCTTCGAGAGCAGCACCCCTTGCAGCCGCGAGTCGGTCGCCATGACGTACTCCGCGTCGCGCCATTGTCGCGACACGCGGGTCCCTAAACAGAAGTCGAGCTGCTCGCAGCCCGCCAGCATTTGCCAGAAGTCCTCGGGGACGCGCCCCAGGAGGACGCCGGGCAGCAAGCGGCGTTCGACCCGATGTTCCTCGACGAGGTATTCGCAGAGTTTGCCGATGGCCTCCAGGGAAACGTACTTTGCCTCATTGTGCAGCAGCGCCGCCACGGTGTGGCGTTCGATGCCGGTACGCTTCTCGATCCTGGCCGCCACGCCGTGTTGGTGCGCCGCTTCGCCGAGGTGTTCCGCCAAGCGAATGATTACTTTCATGCGTTTCTCCTGACGTAAGTTGGAATGCCGCCACAAGGCCGATAGTGGAAGAACAAATACCACTTTTCAGTTCTGGAAGTTTATCCGCCGCAGCGCCGCCTCGTCGGGAAAAACCCCCGCCCGGCGGCCGGCGGAAGATAGAGGATATTGTCGCACGAAGTCCATAATAGGGCAAATTATCGGCCTTTTTCCCCCGCTTGGCGGCTACCAGCACCAATGGCGCCCTTCGGACCCTGCCGCGATGGCGTGGTGGGGCAGGGAACATGCTGAAAAAACCGGCAAGAAATGCATTCGGCGGATGTTCCTCCATATTCCAGTTGACATTGCTTTCCGCAAGGGGTATAACCATGAATACTGAGGTCAATTCGCCTTCTCGGCCCGGCGCAGGGCAAAGGAGGATTCGGCAGCCGAACATCTCTCCTCTCATCCCGCCAAACTCGGCGCCCGTCGCTCGCACGCCGGCCGCCACCCGCCGTCCCACGGCGCGATTCGCTCGCGCCCGGTCTACTCAACACTCTGCTCAGTTGAAGGAGGAGGAAAATAATGAGTGCCCAACCTTCCGACGATGGTTTTCTTTTCGGTCGATTATACCGGCCCGGCGGGCCGGAGCGAAGCGGATTTCTTCTTCTCGGCGTTCGCTCGCACGCGCAGGAGCCTCCGGTCGAGCGCGAGGTGAAGTTGACGCCGGCCCTGCTGGGAGTCGTATTGCGCCTCCGGAAAAAGATGAAAGCCGACCTGGCCGCCGGGGTGCCCGAAGCCGCCCGCGGCTGGATGAGCAGGGAGGAGATCGGCCAGTCGATCGGCCGGGAGACAGGCTGGCCGCTCGAAGGGGAGGCCGTGAAGGGCTACATCTACAAGATCAATCGTTCCGTGAGGATCGAGCTGGATAGGAAGTTGGACCACGCTGGTCAGCCGAATTCAACTCCGCGGCTCATCGAGTCCTGGCCCAGGCTGGGCGTGCGACTGACCATCGAGGATCTGGAAATTGACGACGATCGGCTGCCAGAACCGCGCCTTGCTGTCAGCGAGGCGAGTCTCGCCGCTCATCATGGTGGTCACGGAACTGGTGTTCCAACTGATCATCGACCTGTTGGAAAACGGGGATAGAATGCACAGTGCCCTTCCGCCTTGTTGCTGCCAAAAAAGCGCCTTGCAGCCGTTGGAGAACAAGTTGATCGATTATCGTAGGACGGAATTGCCAATCCGTCCCACAAAATACGGACGGATTGGCAGTTCGTCCTACGTGCAACTGGCCAAGTTATTGTTTTTCGGGTGCTTAATCATGTCACACAGCCGTTGGAATGTCTGGTGCGCGTGGGAGAACGGCGCGCCGCAGAAGTCGCCGCTTGACGGCGCAGCGTGGTTGACGGCCGCAGGGCTGGCGACGGCCGACGCGCAACGCGCCGCGGAGCCGCGCGCGGGCGTGTTGCTCGTGCCGGCGATGACTGCCGGAAAACGGGCGGCTGTGGCCGCAATCGTCCACGATGCCGCCGCCGAGACCGTCTCGGTCAACGGGCGGCCGCTGGACGCCGGCATCCATCAGCTTGGACACGCCGACCAGCTTCAACTGGGCTCGCTGAAGGCATGGTTGGCGGAAAGCCGCCAGGCCGACGTAGTCCAGTACGACCCGGCGATCCACGGCGCAGCGCAGCGGTGCGGCCGCACCAAGGCCCCGCTTCGTCCGGGCGATCGGATCGTGCTGTGCCCCGGGTGCCGCACGATATTCAGCGAGCGGGCCTACGGGCTGATGCGGCCCTGCGAGTACTGTCCGTACGACCCCAAGCAGGGCGAGTGGCTGCCCCCGGCCGCGACCGACAACGCGACGGGGCTGACCGAACTGCTGGCCCTGCTGGGCGTGGCGCGGACCGGCAATGCGCACGCCGCGGCCGCGTCAGCCGCGGATTCGTAAATGTCAATCATCGAGCACGACGGACACAACCGTGACACGCCAAACATGAGAGCGTTCATCATGGAAAATCAAGGAGACGAGCATGTCGACCACGTTACTCCCCTCGCGTCCGTCGCCGCGTTCACCGCTTCCGAGGGCACCCGGCCCCAGCCTCAGCCGGCTGCCCGAGACAAGCTTGTTCCACGCCGGGGACGCCTGGCCGCGCTGGTCGCAATCCTCACTGCTCATCGCGGGAGCGGGGGCCCTGGGAACGCCTCTGGCGTTTGAAACGGTGCGGGCGGGGGCGCGGGGCGTGACCATCGTCGATAAGGACACGATCACCGACCCGCTGCGGATCGGCGCCGGCTACGGCGGTTGCGGCCGGAGCAAGGCGTTCGCGCTGGCCGGCGCCTGCGAGGCCATCACGCCGGGTCGCGTCCGGGCCCTGCACGGCGATCTCCGCCACGTTGGCGTGGGCGTGTTCGCCGCCGCCGACCTGATCGTCGATGCCACGGACGACCCCAACCTGGCCGGCTACCTGACGCGGATTTCCAACGGCGTCGGCACTGCGTTGATGCGGGTGGCCGTGGACGGCTCGGGGCGCCATAACCGCGGCCGCGTGCTGATCTCGCACGGCGGCGGCGGCCATGCCTGTCAACTGTGTTGTTGGGAGGTAAAGCACTTATTGAGAAGCCTGCCGCGCACGCCCTGCCCGGGCGTTGTCGGCGGACCGGCGCCGACCCTTGCCGCCCACTCCACCACCACGGGCATGGCCGGCGTCGCCCTGCACTATGCGATGCGGCTCCTGACGGGCGACCAGGACGTGCTGGACCGCGAGACGATCATCGACTTGGACAACATGCAAATCATCCAGCAGCGGCTTGCCCGGGCCGAGGCCTGCCTTTCGGGGCACAAGCGCTGGCAGTGGGAACAGGTCGATGCTCGCGCCCAGGGCTGCACCTTGCGCGCGGCCTTCGACTTGCTGAGCGAGCGGCTCGGGGGCGAGGCCGAACTGTCCGACTATTGCCATCCGTTGTGGACCGCCGCCGACTGCTCGAACTGCGGCGGCGTGCAAGGGGCGGTCGGCACGTGGTGGGCAGTGCCGCCCGCGTGCAGCCGCTGCGGCGCGCCTACCGCATGGCAACTGGGGAGCGACCTGACGACCCTCGCCCTGCACGAGGCCGAGCAATGGGGCGTCCTCGATCGCACGTTGGCCGAACTGGGGCTGCCCGAACGGGGTGCGATGCTCATCGGCCGGGCCCGGGGCGCCCGGCCGGTCAGGATCGTTCTCGCTTAGGGCCCGCCGCAGGACGGATTGCCAATCCGTCGGCGTTTTGCGGGACGGATTGGCAATCCGTCCTACGACGATTGATCAACTTAATCTCTTACGGCTGCTTAGGGGAGCACAAGAGGAGCCGAACCATGACCACGACCAGAGAAGCAATTCCCCGCGACATCCTTGCGGCGATGGAAGAGATTTTCGCGCAGGCGATGCTGAACGCCGGCGACAATTTCGACGACGACACGCTGGAGGACGAGGTGGCGCGGGCCTTCTTGGAAAACAACTACCGCGAGGCCCGGGAGAACCTGCTCTCGAAGACCACGAAGCTGCGCGTCGTGCCGCTG
>JBEKZQ010000022.1:0-25443 GCA_049509675.1 Thermoguttaceae bacterium
CTCGCCACTCACTTGCTCTCCCTCTCCCGCGGTCGCCTGCCGCCGCTTCGGCCGTGGCCGCCGAAGTCGGCGGCCCGGCCGGCCATGGCCGCCGCCGGGTCCGCTTACGTCTGAATCACAGACGGGGGCCGCGTTGACCTGACGCCGGGAATGTGATAGAAATAAGGATTCCCATGTCCCGGCAACCCCTCCGGCGGCTCCCCTGCTCAAGCGAGCGGCCGCAGGGCCAACAAACAACGTCATCAGGATCCAGGAGCGAACACGTGTCGATCAGCGAACGAAAGAAGGAACTCAAGCGGCGGCGGCATCGTCGCAAGAAAATGAACATCTTCACCCGCAAGCTGCAAAAGGCCACGGTTTCCGAGCGGCAGGTGATTGCCGACAAGATCCGCGCCTTGACGCCCGGGTGCGAGGTGATCATCGCCCGGCTGGATTTGGAAAAACGTTAGTGGGGACTGTCCCAATTTTCGCGGCGGTCAGGGCACAGTCATGGCGATGACGTATTGGCCGCGAAAATGGCACTGTCTCGACGTGGTTTAAGGATTCGATAATGCGCATGCGGTTCTCAGTACAGTCGGGGTGGTGTTGTGTATTGTGTGCAGTTCTGGCCCTGTCCGGGAGCGGTTATCGGGTGATTGCCCAGGAGCTTCCGCCAGATGCTCCGGCGCCGCCGGTGGCTCCGGCGGCCGATCCATTCGCCGTGCCCAAGGGAACGGCGGAGGAACTGCTGAAGTACGTGGACGAGCTTCGCCGGGCGCAGCCGACCTCCGAGAGCCGCGAAGTGGTGATGGAGTTCCTCCACAAGCGCGCCGTCGCACTGCTGAAGGCGGCCGAATCCATTTTGGCGGCGGGGCCCAACGCCGAGCAGCTTAAGGCCGCCGTGCAGTACAAGATCGCTGCCTTGGCGATGTTGGATCGCCTGGGCGAGCCCGGGATGGGCCGGCGGCTCGAGGCCCTGCCCGCCGCGCTGGAAAGGGCCGGGCTGAAGGAGTTGGCCCTGGCGGCCCGTTGCGCCGCCCTGCAAAGCCGCTTGCGGTCGGTCGAGACCATGAGCCCGAAGGACCTGGGCCAGCTCTTCGACGAGGTGGCCCGGTGCTTGAAACAATCGGGCTCCGATCCCAACGTGATTCAGTTGGCGGTAAGTGCGGCCATGAGCGCCGAATCCAGCAACCGCCCCGAGATGGCCATCAGGGCCTACACCCAATTCGGCACGATCCTGGCCGGCGGCAGCGACGAGAAGACTGCCGGCCTGGGCGCCGCGATGCAAGGCGCCGTCCGCCGCCTGGGGCTGTTGGGCAAGACCATGCCGCTGGAAGCCGCCACCCTGGACGGCAAGCCGTTCCAGTGGAAGGCCTATCGCGGCAAGGTGGTGCTGATCGACTTCTGGGCCACCTGGTGCGGCCCGTGCCGCGAGGAACTTGCCAATATCGAGAAGAACTACAAGGCCTACCATGACCGCGGCTTCGAGGTCGTCGGCATCAGCATCGATCAAGACCGCCAGGCGCTGGAGGATTTCCTGGAGAAGAACGAGCATCCCTGGACCGTGCTGCACGACAACGTGGCCGCCAACGGCACCGCCAAGTCGATGAGCACGTACTATGGCATCCTCGGCGTTCCCGCCATGATCCTGGTCGGCCGCGACGGCAAGGTGGTCTGCTTGAACGCCCGCGGGCCGCAGTTGGGCAAGGAGCTGGAAAAACTCCTCGGCCCCAGCACCGCCAAAGACGAAGGTTGAAGGCGGTCGGGTGGCACGCTACGCCGTTAACCCTTTCTTGATTTTGCGTTACCCAGATTCCCCGTGTTTTCTAGGCTTTGGTTCAGTCAACCGTCGATTTGAGCGACAACCATTCTGGCAACCTCGGGGGTTTGGGACACCCATTCTGGCAACCTCGGGGGTTTGGGACACAAAACGCCCTAAATACATGGTGGTTCGGCGTTTCGGAAAAGGGTTAACGGCGTAGGGTGGCACGGGCTTGCCCGTGTTTTTCCGAACGGCTCTTGCGGCCAGTATCCCCAAAGCGGTCGCGGTGTGAGAGCTCACCCCGACCGGCCGCAGGCATCTCTGGCGAGGAACGCGCGGAGAGCTTTGTGGCGGCTCAGGGCTGCAAGAACCGGCAGGAAAGGGCACTGGCAAGCCAGTGGCACCCGACACAGCGGCTACGGCACGACTTCTAGTTCGGCCAGCGAGGCGAAACGATTGTTCTGGTTGAACGTGCTGAGGGCCACCAGCCGCAAATACTTCGCCTTGACCAGCGGGAACTTGACGATCTTCACTTGATCGTTGGCCACAAGAACCCCCTTCGCCACGGGATCGCCCCAGCGCGTGCCGTCGCTGCAGGTGTAGATTTCAAAACCCTTGATCCAGCCATTGGCGTTGCCGTCCTGTCGCGGCAGCAGTTTGCAGCCCCGCATGGCGACCGGTTGCGGGAACTCGATGACCAATTCATGCGGGAAGCCCGGCTCCTTGGCGCCATATTCGGTGTGCCAGAACGTGCCCGGATCGCCGTCGATCGCGTTGGCCGCCTTGTAGTCGGCCTGCTCGCTGTCGGTGTGGATCACCCGCGCACCCAGCTTCTCCATGATGCCCGCGACGGCCGGCGCCAGAATCATGTCGAGCGCGGCCCGATCGAGTTCCTGGGCCGGTTGGAACTTCTCCGAGCCGGCATAGGCGTACAGGCTGGAGCGCAACTGCCGCGCCGCGGGGCGGTGCTCAAGCGGGCCCGCCAGGTCGATGGCGCACACCAACAGCCGGCCGGGACCGACGCGGGCCTCCAGCAGGTTGCCCAGCTTGTGGTTGCGGCTGAAATTGTCGATGACCGCCACGATCGGCCGAAACTGGGCGGGCGTCTCGTCCAGGATCAGGCTGCGCGAGTGCTCGATCAGATCGTACCACTGCCAGTTGCTATAGAATTCGGTGGGGAAGCGGGCCAAGGCGGGATGGGCCGGGTCGCACAAAATGCCCATCGTGTTCGGCTGCTGGGTGGGGAACCAGATGGGGCTCCAGAAGACCGGCAGGAACTGGCCGCGCAGCGAGTGCGACAGGTTCTTGAGCCGTGGGAACAGCAGCACCCGCTTGCCGGCGGCCAGGGCCGCCCGCGTCGCGTCGTCCCAGTCGTGCGTCACCAGCACGCCGGGGGGCGGTTCGGTCGAGACCTTGGATGGATAGACCCAAATATCCCATTGATTGGCGCACCCGGCGGCCACGGTGACCGTCAGCTTGGCGGGCGCGGCGGCTTTCGCAAGCGCGGCCCGGATCGAGCCCAGCGGTGTCAGCTTGCCGGTCGGAATGTTAACCATCGGCAGCGTGCCTTCCGCCACGAGGCGCCCCTGCTGATCCTTGATGGTCCACCAGGGGCGGACCCGGGCCAAATCGTGCGGCCCGAAATGCGCGATCTCCACGGCGGCCCAAAAACTTTCGTCGGCCGTATAGGCCCGCTTCGGCATCCGCAGCAGCGGCACGGTGGGGCCGCAGTACTGCCGATGGGTCTCGGGGGCGACAAAACCCTTGCTGTCCCAGAACGGATCCAGCGGTCCGATCAGCGCAGTGCCTTGACCGGGATAGTCGTGCAGATCGAGGAGCGAGAAGCCGGCATGCCCCGGCGTGCGCAACAGCACTTCGATCTCCTCCTTGTACAGCAGCACGGCGTGTTGACCGGTGGCCTGAAGGAATCGCGGGGCAAGGTCCAACATGCCTTTCCGCGCCAGATCGTTGCGGACGATCTCAAAATTCCTGGCCCGCAGTACGCCGCTGTATTTCTTGATCTCCTGGAAGTCGGGGTAGAACGTCCACTGGCCGATCTCGTGCCCCATCAAGGGCCGATCCTGCTGGGCGACGGCGTCGCGGAAATCGGCGTCGGTGCCCGGGCCGTGGATGCCCCGCGGCCCGCCTTCCGTATACTGCCGATTGGCCGTGGTCTGTCCGGCCGAGGGCGACGAATACAGGTGCCGCGGGTCTTCCTTGATTAGCATGTCAATCCAACGCGAGAGCAGTGAGTCCTTCCCGCCATATTCGTTGCCCAACGTCATCAGGCAGAACGACGGATGGTTGCCGTAGGTGCGGACCATCCGCTGGAACTCCTGCTCGATGAAGGCGTCGCGGGCGGGGTCCGAGCCGGCGTCGATATTGGCCTGCGGCCCCTCGGCCTGGATCATCACGCCTTCCAGATCGGCGGCGGCAAACGCGGCCTCCGGCGGGCACCAGGAATGGAAACGGATGAAGTTCAGCCCGTACGATTTCATGATTTGATAGATCCGCTGCCAGGCCGGCACGTCGGTGGGCGGATGGCCGGTCAAGGGGAAGATTCCGCATTCCAGCGTCCCGCGCAGCAAGAGCGGCCGGCCGTTCATGGTGAACTGCGTGCCGCGGACGGCCAACTCGCGGAAGCCGAAGGTGGTCTCGGCCGTATCGCTCATGGCGGGCTGGCTCTGGGTGCGGATCTCTGTCTTCACCACGTACAGATCCGGGCTGAACTCGCTCCACAGTTTTGGTGGCGTGTCTAATCGCATGAGGGCGGTCTTAGTGAGATGCGCGCATAGCGTACGACGCTGGTCGTCGGTTAGTCCCTCCCGCACCTTGATCCCCCCGCCCCACCTGCCGACGACCTTGCCCGTGCTTTTCTCGGAAATGGTGATGTCGGTGTTTACGTGGATGCGGTCGAATCGCTCATTGCGGAACGACAGTTCCACGCGGACCGTGCCGTCGTTCTTGGGGTAGACTTGCTGCGACTCGATCCACAGCGGGTCGTGCGCCGCCAGTTCGATGCGGCCGACGACGCCGTTCCAATTGGTCTGCGTGCCCTCGTAGTAAATCGAGGTGAAGCCGCCCAGGTCGATCTTCTTCGTGTTGTCGATGCGGAGCGTGAGGCGATGCCGGCCGGGCGTAGCGTCAAAACGCAGATCATAGACGTGCGGCGCAATGAGGCTATCCTGTGCGCCCAGAGGCTTGCCGTCCAGCCATACCTGCGTGACCCAGTGGACGCGTTCCAGCGACAGGCTCACGACCTTTCCCTTCCAGGCTGCGGGAATCTCGATCTCGCGCGCGTACCACGCCGGGCCGGCATATTGGTTCGATCGATACAGGCCGTCCAGGTTCGGCGGTTTGGGATTGGGCAGGCCGGCCCGGGCCTCGTCGGTCGTCCCCGGCAGACGGATCGACTTGACCGCGTTTTTGGCCGGCGCCGGCAGTCGCTCGAACCACTTCTCTCGAAGACCCACGTTCTGCGGATCGAGGCGAAAATCCCACATTCCTTCCAGCGGCGCACTTTCCCCCGCAACGGCCGCAGCCAAGGCCCAGCCGCTCATCCACAACAGTCCCAGAACAGACAGGCAGAATAGTAGGCGTTTCATGCGAATCCGTCGGTGTTATAGAAGTTGTCGTTCATGGTTTACCCCACAGACGCTTCACGTGGCCTTGAGCTCTTCAGGGCTGACACCAATTGACAGCGAGACCTTTCCCCACATTTCCGGTGGGAGGTGTTGACTAAGCTCGGACCAAATCAGATCGTGTTTTTCCTTCATGCGATGGCCGTCGAACTTGCGGCTGACGATCACAACATGAATGCTGTCGTCGGGGCCATCCGAGACATCCACCAGGTCTTCGGGATCCCTGAAATATCCCCCCTTGAGGACGTCATGGATCCGCTGCTTGATTTGTTCATCTGCCATTGTCGAGTTCCTTTCAGACGTTATGGTCAATCCAATGGCGGACGCTGTCCACCGCGCGAAGATAGTCGGCGGCATCTTCGCGGTTCGAGAGATCGGGATTGTACCGCCACGCGGGAATCCAGCGGTTGACGATGTTGAAAAGTGGCCAAAGGTGGGGGTGTTGCCGCAAACGCTCCAAGCCGTTTGCCAAGCGGATTAGTATTTCGAGTTGGTGGGTAAATATCGTGGCGTGCCCGGCCAGCAAGCTGCGACGCTGCAATTCCTCCTCAAGGTCGCGCAGATTCGTGCAGCCGTACATGCGCATGAGCTTCGCCTTCAAGAGGCACTCGATGGAATAGCCAGCCATGTACATCGCCCCGCGCCACCTCGCAGCGTTAAGAAGGGCGTGCGCGTCGTCTCTCCGGTGAATACCCGCCTTCGACTGTTCGGTTACACCGATGAATAGATCGCGGGCCATGGGCTACCGCTCCTTTCAAATGGCGCAGTCGCAAAGTGGGTAACAGGTATTCGACCGCCGAAGTCCCGCAAGACTCTACGGCATTTTCGCGGCGGGGCACGGCGTTGTCAACCTTGCTTCCGATTTTCACTGCTTCCGATTTTCACACCATCGCGTCGGCGAACTCGGCCAACAGCACGGCGCGGGCCCGCGGGCCGTGCCGGCCATCGACGATCACGTTCACGCGGACCTCGGTGGTGCTGATCAACTCGACGTTGATCCCCTCGGCCGCCAGCGCCTGGAACATGCGGCTGGCCACGCCGGTGTGGCTCTTCATGCCCACGCCGAAGACCGAGAGCTTGGCCACTTTCGGGCAACTGATCGGCGGCGGACAGCCCAGCAACTCGGCCTGCTCGGCGGTCACGGCCAGGCATCGCTGGAGGTCCCGGGCGGGCACGGTGAAGGAGATGTTGGCATGTCCTTGCCGGCCCACGCTCTGCACGATCATGTCGACCACCACGCCGGCCTCGGCGATTTCGTCGAACACCTGGGCCGCCAGGCCGGGGATGTCTTGCAGGCCGACCACGGTGACCCGGGCCTGCGACTCGTCGAGGCTGATGTCCTCGATGATGAGTTGCTCCATTTTTTCCATGCGGGCCACGACGTCGTTGGTCCGCTTGCCGTTGCCCGCCGGAACGACGGCGCCGGCGCAGGGCAGCGACTCGGTCTCCAGACCGAACTCCGAATGGATGGTGCGCAGGGCCTCCAGGGCGAACTCGCGGGCCACCAGCACGGAGATCTTGATCTCGCTGGTGGTGATCATGAGGATGTTGATGCCCTTCTCGGCCAGGGCGCGGAACATGCGGTTGGCCACGCCCGTCTGCGTGGCCATGCCCACGCCCACGATCGAGACCTTCGAGACCTCGTCGTCGCAGTCGCAGCCTTCGGCGCCCAGTTCCTTGACCGCTTCCTCGACGGCCTTCAGGGCGTGGGGCAGTTCGTCGCGCGCGACGGTGAAGGAGATGTCGGCCCGGCCGTCGGCCGCCACGTTCTGCACGATCATGTCCATGGCGATATTGCGGGCGGCGATGCGGGAAAAGACGGCCAGTGCGGCGCCGGGGCGGTCGGGCACGCCCAGCACGGTCATGCGGGCCTCGTTCTTGATCACGGCCGCCCCGCACACGGCTTGCCCCGCCGCCTCCGGATCGGCCACGATCATGGTCCCCGGGCTGTCGCTGAAGCTGCTCCGCACGTGGACCGGCACGCAGAACTTCTTGGCGAACTCGATGGAGCGGTTGTGCATCACGCCGGCCCCGGCCGTGGCCAGCTCGAGCATCTCGTCGTAGCTGATCTGGCGGACGCGGCGGGCCTCGGGCACGATGCGCGGATCGGTCGTATAGACGCCGTCCACGTCGGTGTAGATCTCGCAGGCCTGCGCGCCCAGCACCGCCGCCAGGGCCACGGCCGTGGTATCGCTGCCGCCGCGGCCCAGGGTGGTGATGTCCCGCTGTTGGTCGATCCCCTGGAAACCGGCCGCGATGACGATTTGCCCCTCGTCCAACGCGCTGCGGATGCGGTCGGTCGAGATCGTCTGGATGCGGGCCTTGGTGTGCGTGCTGTCGGTGACGATGCCGATCTGCGCCCCCGTCATGCTGATCGCCTTGTGACCCAGCGAGTGGATCGCCATGGCCATCAGGGCCACGCTCACCTGCTCGCCGGTGGACAGGAGCATGTCCATTTCGCGGGCCGGCGGCGCGTCGGTAATCTGTTTGGCCAGGTCGATCAGCAGATCGGTGTTGTCGCCCATGGCGCTGACGACCACGACGACCTGGTTGCCCTCTTTCTGGGCACGGATGGCTTTGCGGGCCGCCGCCAGGATCTTCTGGCTGTTGGCCACGCTGGAACCGCCGAACTTCTGCACGATGATAGGCATGACTTCTTTCGGCGTGCGGGCTGCACGCTCAAAACCCCATGAATCTGCTGAAATATCGAGAACGTTCCATTATCATTGGCCTGTCGAGATTGGTCAACCACAGTTGATTTGGGGCGTGCGGCAGGGGGATCAACTCCTCTCGGTCCCGTAAACGGCCCAGATGTTCTCCGGCGGCACGTCGGGTTGGAACAGATGCGCGGGGGCCAGGATGTATCCGCCGCCGCGGCCCAACGTGCGACAGTAGCGGTCCACTTCGGCCGCCACCTCGGCCGGCGATCCGTGCGTCAGCAGGCGTTGCATGTCGATGCCGCCGTGGAAGCAGAGCCGCTGGCCGAAATCGGCCTTCAGACTCTCCGGCCGCATCCCCTCGCCCACCGGCTGAATCGGGTCCAGCACGTCCACGCCCAGGGCGATCAACTCGGGAATGAACGGGCGGATCGATCCGCAACTATGATAGAGCACCTTGGCGCCGAGGTCGTGGATGCAGTCGATCATCTCGCGGAGATAGGGAGCGACGAAGCTGCGGAACATCTCCAGGGAAATCAGCGGTCCCGCTTGAGAACCCAAATCGCTGATCAGCAGGTACAGGTCGATGCGGCCGCCCGTCGCCCGCGCCGCCCGAGCATAATCCTCCTTGTAGAATTCCGTGAACTTGCGGCAGAGGAAGTGGACCCACTCGGGCCGCTCGATCATGTCGACGAACATGCCTTCCCAACCGCGGACCAGGGCCGGCCGCTGCCAAACGTCGGCGAACCCATAGAGCAAAGCGTACTGCTGCCAGCGGCCACATTGCTCGGCCAACGGGGAGTAATCCAACAGGTCGGGCGTGGGCCAAGGAAAAGCCGCCAGGTCGGCCAGGCTCTTGGCCTCCGCAAGGGCCCCGCGGACATCGTCGCGAATCGGACCCCACGGCGTCGGCCGGTAGACATACCGCTCGCCCCACAAGTTCTGGTAAACTCCGTTGCCTGCCAGCTTCTCCGGCGGCCCGGGCACGTTCAGGTGTCGCAAGTCGACGCCCAAGGCCGTAAGCAGCCGCTCGCGATCGTCATGCCCGGCGTGTTCCAAGAGCCGGCGCCACGTCGGCTCCTCGGCCCAGAAGTCGCAGGGCGTTCGATCGGGCTGCTGGCGGTTCAGTGCCGCAAGCACGCGCTCACGGGATGTCATGGCCATGGCTTGCAATCCATAAGTCGAGAGTCGAGAGGTAGGCCGGTTTGCGAGCCCCACTGGAAGTTTCGCGACCTTGACCCTGCACGATCCGGGCTAATCAATAGCGTAGCCGCCGGCAGGGGCGCCGTCGAGTTGCTCTCAGAACATCCGTGTCATCCGTGAAATCCGTGGTTTGCTTCATTCGGCCAAACAGTCGCGCAACCACGTGGGAGCAGAATTCCCGCTTTACACAAGGCGGCCGCTTGCGATATGTTCAGTTGCCGGCATTCCCGTTTCCCCAATGCCCTAATCGACAAGGACGACCAGAGCTATGACGTTTTTCCATCCCACCCCTCCCGCGATCATTCTCGGCGGCCTGTTGCTGGCGGCAACCTTTCTTGGCCCGACCCGCGCGACTGGCACTGATTTCCGTGTCGACAACGAGGTTTCCGGCGGCAACTCGAAGGAGCCGGACACGCGGAGCACGACCATCTTTCTCGGCGACAACGTCTACGACTACATGGAGCACCCCGCCGAAACGATCGTTCTGGAGAAGGCCCTGGGCCGATTCGCGCTGCTGGATACGGCCCGCCGCGTGCGGACCGAGTTGTCCACCCGCGACGTATTGGCCTTCAACGACCGACTGAAACAACTGGCGGCGGTCCACAAGGATCCGTTCCTCAGTTTTCTGGCCGATCCGAAGTTCACGGAGCAGTACGCGGCCGACTCCCATGAATTGACGCTCGCCAGCCCAATGATGACCTATCAAGTGAAGTTTTCCGATCCCGGCACAGGGACGATTGCCCAGCAGTATCGCGAGTTCTCCGACTGGTACGCCCGGCTCAATACAATGCTCATCCCGGGCGCGCGGCCGCCTTTCGCCCGGCTGTTGGTCAATGAAGCCTTGGCGAAGCACGGTGCGATGGCAGAGGAGGTGCGTTTGACCGTTGCGTGGACCCCGCCGACGACGAATCGACCGGTCGAGGCGAAGCCGATGACGATGCGTAGCCGCCATCGACTGCTCTCGCACTTGAGTTCGGCCGATATGTCCCGGGTGTCTGAAACCCGGGGCTGCATGCGGACCTTTACGGCCGTCGCCTTCGAGCAGTATCGCAAGCCGGCGCCGTGAGGTCTGACGCGAAGGGGGTCGGAGAACTGCAATGTCGTGACGCGCGGCACTAGTGTACGGAATGGACCTATGTCCCGGGAGACTTCGCAACTTTGCCGTTCTCCCCGGCAACACCCCCCGCTCGCCAAAGCTTTTGCAAGGGAGTAGAATTAGAATACTTTGCAGTCTTGAAACGTCAAACTCTTTCAGGAGTTCAGTTCGTGCCGGAGCCTTTGCCACAGTCGCGAGCAGATGAGGCCTCTTCGATCGCGTTGAAAGATCCGCTGTTGGCCGGGATCTTGGCATGGATGGTGCCCGGACTTGGGCACTTCTATCAAGGCCGGTATTCCAAGGGGATATTGTTCAGCGTGTGCCTTCTGGGGGTTTTCGGGTGGGGAGTGTGTCTGGGGAGCAGCCCGGAAATGGGCTGGGGCCGTGCGGTCTATTTCTCCTTCCGCGAAGGCGATTTCCGCCCGCATTACCTCGCTCAGGTGGGCATTGGACTGCCGGCTATGCCGGCGCTGGCGCAAGCTCTGCTGGTTGGTGCCGGAAAGGCGCCGGTGCTAGGCGGTTTTATGGCTCCCCCCACGAACCTGCCAGGCCAATTGTCGGCCAAGGACCTTAATCGCCGGCTGCACCGGTATTTTGAATTGGGAACCGTGTATACGATGATTGCCGGGCTGTTGAACCTTTTGGCCATCTACGACGCTTGTTGTGGTCCGGTGGCAGGCGAGTCGGCGAAGACGGAAGACGAAGAAGAACCGCAGGATAGCGATGAAGACGAGACAGCCCGGAAATCGGCGTAATGAACGGTTGCCGCCACGTGGTGCGCACCCTGGAGAATGACGGTCGATGCATAACGAATTATGGTACGCGTTGCCGCTGGTGGTGGCTGTCAGCCTGGTCTGTGCCGCGACGCGGCATGAGCGGATGCGCCCGATTCTGATCCATGCCCTGCGGTGGGGCGTGGGCATCGTCGCTTGCATGGCCGTGATTCTGGGGATCCTTTTCCTGGTGTCCCTGCTCAACTGAGCACGCTTTGGAGCCCTGCATCTACCCGGATTATCCACGGCCCCGGGCGTCTTACGGCTTACGCGTCCCGATCGCCTTGTTGCGGGCCGAACGCGCTCTGGCCAACTCGATCACCATCGGCATGACCGAGATGATGACAATGGCAAAGATGACCAGCGTGAAGTTGCGTTTTACAAATGGTTGTTCGCCGAACCAATAGCCCCCCAGCAGGAAGATGCTTACCCAGGCGACCCCGCCCACCACGTTGTAGAGGATGAACTTTCCGTAGCTCATGGCGCCGATGCCGGCCACGAACGGGGCGAAGGTGCGAATGATGGGGACGAAGCGCGCGAGGATGATCGTTTTGCCGCCGTACTTCTCATAGAAGCGGTGCGTGCGATCCAGGTATTCCTTCTTCAGGAAACGCACTTCCCCGCTGAACGCGCGGGGACCGATGTAGGCGCCGATCCAATAGTTCACCGTGTCGCCGGCGACGGCCGCCAAGGCCAGGATCGCCAGCAGGGTGGAAATGTCGATCGATCCGCACGAAGCAAGCCATCCGGCGGCGAACAGCAGCGAATCGCCCGGCAGAAACGGCGTGACGACCAAGCCCGTCTCGCAGAAGATGACCACGAACAGGATCAAATAGGTCCACGCCCCATACTGGGCGATGATGTCGCTGAGCGATTGATCCAGGTGCAGGACAAAGTGGATCGCGTGTTGGATGAACTGCATGGTCGCTTAGTCGCCCTGTGCGGATTGCCGCCCTCACCCCGACCCTCTCCCGGAGGGAGAGGGGGAACTTCGCCGCCAGATGCTATCTGCCGCCCACCAACCGATGGAATCGCTCCATGAGATGGCGGGTGACGGGCCCCGGACGACCGTCGCCGATGGCGCGGCTGTCGACCTTCACCACGGGCACGACTTCCGCGGCCGTGCCGGTCAGGAAACATTCGTCCGCGATATACACGTCATGTTTGGTCAAGGGGACCTCGGCGACGGGGATGTCGGAGTCGCGGGCCAGTTCGAGCACGGCATCGCGCGTGATCCCTTCCAAAATGCCGGCCTCGATCGGCGGCGTCAGCAGCCGGCCGTTGCGCACGAGAAAGAGGTTGTCGCCCGTGCATTCGGCCACCTCGCCCTTGTGGTTGAGCATCAGGGCCTCGATGCAGCCGGCCTGGTGGCCTTCGATCTTGGCCAAGATGTTGTTCAGATAGTTGAGCGACTTGATGCGCGGACTCAAGGCGGCCGGATGGTTCCGCATCGTGCTGACGGTGATTATTTCCAGCCCCTTCTCATACAGCTCGTCGGGATAGAGCGAAATGCTATCGGCAATGATGATCACCTGCGGATCGCTGCAGCGGTTAGGGTCCAGGCCCAGGGTGCCGGCGCCGCGGGTCACGACCACGCGGATGTAGCCGTCCTGGATCTGGTTGACGGCCAAGGTCTGCTCGATGGCGCGGGCCATCTCGGCCTTGCTGATGGGAATGGCAAGCCAAATGGCCTTGGCCGAGTTCCACAGCCGCTCCAGATGGGCGTCCAGCCGAAAGACTTCGCCGTGGTAGCTGCGGATCCCCTCGAAAACGCCGTCGCCGTAAAGCAGACCGTGATCGTAGACGCTGATCCGGGCGTCTTCCTTGTCGTACAGCTTGCCGTTGATGTAGATTTTCAAGGACATGAAATAACTCTTTTCCGACCACGTGGCGCGTGGTGCCCGAATTGGGGTAGTTCCCCACTTGTGGTTTCGCCGCTCCTTATGCGATCCGGCCGTCGGCCAGGCAAACGATGCGGTCGGCTTCCGCGGCGAGGGCCTGATCGTGTGTAACCATCACTATAGTCAGGTTTTGCCGCTCGTTCAAGGTGCGGAGGATGCGGATGATGTCCTGGCCGGCCTTGCGGTCCAGGTTGCCGGTGGGCTCATCCGCCAGCAGCAGCGCCGGCCGGGCAACGAGGGCCCGGGCGATGGCGGCACGTTGCATTTCGCCGCCGGAAAGCTCCCGGGGCCGATGTTTGAGCCGATGGGTCAGGCCCACCATCTCGAGCAACTCCAGGGCCGCATTGCGGTGTGCGTGCCGATGCCGCAAGTAGTTCCACGCACCGTGCCGGATCATCAGCGGCGCGAGCACGTTCTCCAACGTGTTCAGTTCCGGCAGGAGGTGGTAGAACTGGAAGATCATGCCGAAATGCCGGTTGCGCAACAGGTCGCGGCCGGAGGCCGGAAGGTTATCGATCCGCCGGCCGGCAAAATGGATCTCCCCGCGATCGGGAACGTCCAGCGTGCCCAGCAGGTGCAACAGGGTGCTCTTGCCCGAGCCGCTTTGGCCCACGATCGCCAGGAACTCGCGCTCGCGCACGCTCAGGCTCAGCTTCCGCAGCACGGGAACCTCGACCGGTCCTTTGTGATAACTCTTCTGCACGTCGACGGCAGCGAGTTGATTCTGCCCCGGGGCTGCCGTGGCCGCAGTTTCTGCGCGGCCCGGGCGCAATGCGGACGGCTGAGAGGCCGAGTCATCCTCCGCCGCTTCGCCTCCGCCGGCCGCAGGCACGACGCGCAGACTATGATTGGCGACCGGCCGTCTCCGGCCCACGACCTCGCCGCGCGTTCGGGAAAATGGGTTACTCATAACGCAAGGCCTCCACGGGATGCAGGCGGGCGGCGCGGCGGGCCGGCAAAATGCTGGCCAGCACGGCAATACTGAGGGCCCCGGCCACAATCCAGGCGATCGTCTCCGGGTTGACGATCGTCGGGATCTTGTAGAAGTAATAGATCTCGGGATTGAACAGGGGCCGGCCCGTGATCCAACTCAGCACGTCGGCAATCTGGTTGATGTAGCGCACGAACAACAGTCCCAGAAACAGGCCCGCGCCCGAACCGACCAGCCCCAGGAGCAGGCCGTAGGAAAGGAAGATGCCCATGACGCCGCGCCCCGGCGCCCCCAGCGACTTGAGGATGCCGATATCGCGGGTCTTCTCCACCACGATCATGTAAAAGATGGCCAGGATGCCGAAGCCCGCCACGGCGATGATGAAGAACAGCAGGATGTTCAAAATGGTGGTCTCCATCTGCACGGCGGCCAGCAGCGCGCCTTGCTTGTCGCGCCACGTGTGGACGGCGTACAACTCCATGGGGAACGCCGCCCGCAGCTTGTCGCGAACCATGTTCCCGTCGACGCCCGGCTTGAGCTTGATCTGGATCGAATTGATGAGCCCCTTGCCGTTTTCGACCATGCCCCGCATTTCTTGCAGTTTGCCGATGGGCACGAAGACGAAGTTCGAATCGTACTCGGCCATTTTGCTCTCGTAGAAATCGACCACGGTGAAATTGTCGTGGGACTCCTTGGGCGGGCCGTCCACGGCGGCGGTGGGCACGAACAGCCGCACGTCGTCGCCCGGCAGCACCAGGAACGTGTCTTTGCCTTGCGCGGTGCGAAAGCTGGCCATCGCGATCCCCAGCACGACGCCCGCGCATTGCTCTTTGGCCGGGTCGAAATCCGTGCCCTCCGCGCCGTGCTGGAGGCGCTCGGCGAACGGGTTTGTCGCGGCCGGCCCCGCTTTCTGTTGCGGGGATTGTCCCGCTTTTCGTGCGGGCGCCGGCGATCCCGGCGGCGGGCCGACGATCGCCGCGGCGGCGTCCTGGGCACGGAAAGCGTCCGGCTGCGAGTTGCGAATCTCGCTCACGGCGCGGCGGTGCTTCCAACCGGCCTGCTCCATCTGGTCGCGCGGATGGGCCTCGGGGCCCGCCTGGTGATCGAGCACGTCGTAGCCGTCTTCGCGAAGCTGGAAACTCATCTCCCGGCGGTTGGCCGGATGTTGCAGGTAGCCGCTGAAATCGCTCACCGCGCTCTGCGTCTTCTCGTCGATGCCGATCACTTGCACCTGCCGGGTGATCCACGTTCCGCCGTATTGAAACTGGATCATGCCCGGCACCACCACCGTGGCCGTCATGCCGTCGATCCAGTCGCCCGCCGTCTCGCGGATCCGCCCCATGTGCCACTGGGCGTCGCGCATGCCTTCCATGCTGCGGGCCTCGAAAGTCAGGTCGGAAAGGATGCCGTGTATGCGGTCCTGCATCTGGCTGGAAAAACCGGCCATGACGCTGTTGACCACGATCATCGCCCACACGCCCAGCGTGACGCTCACGACCGAGGCCAGGGCGATGTAGCGCGTGCGGAGATACCGCCAGCAGAGCAGCAGTTTGTACATACCGAGGAACCCTCCGTGGTTCGCCGTGCGAAGCAACTGTAGGACGGATTGTCAATCCGTCCGGTTTCAAAGACGGATTAACAATCCGTCCCACGATAATCGAGCAAAGTATAAAGCCCTTTCACTCCACTTCCGGCCGCAGCAGCGGAAACAGGATCACTTCCCGGATCGTCTGCGAATTGGTCAACAGCATGACCAGCCGGTCGATGCCGAGCCCCAGCCCGCCGGCCGGCGGCATGCCGTGCCGCAGGGCCCGCACGAAATCGCGGTCCATGCGGGCCATCGATTCCTCTTCGGGCAGGCCGGCCAATTGCTGCGTGAACAGTTGTTCCTGCAAGTCGGGGTCGTTCAGCTCCGTGTAGGCGTTGGCAATTTCCATGCCCTGGACCAGCAACTCGAAGCGTTCGGCCACCGCCGGATTGGACCTTTTGCGCTTGGTCAACGGACAGACGCTGGCCGGATAATCCAACACGAAGATCGGCCCGGCCAACTGGTCCTCGACCTTGGCGTCGAAGACCGCGCTCTTGAGCACGTCGGGGTGGCGATTGGCCGTTTCCAGGCCGATTCGCTGGGCCAGCGCGCGGACGGCTTCCGCGTCGTCGGCCGCCACGCCGGTGTGCTCGGCAAACAACTCGTCGTAGGTCTTCCGCTGGAAGGGCGGCGAGAAATCGATCTCCCGATTGCCCCAGGGAAGTTTCAGGCCCTGGCCGGTGGCGGCAATCGCCTCGACGATCAACTTCTCGGTCAGGTCCATCATCGAGTGGTAATCGCCATAGGCCTGGTAAAGCTCCAGCATGGTGAACTCGGGGTTGTGGCGGGCGTCGATGCCTTCGTTGCGATAGACGCGGCCCAACTCGTAAACACGTTCCATGCCCCCGACCAAGAGCCGCTTCAGGTGCAACTCCAGGGCGATGCGCACGAACAGATCGATATCCAGGGCGTTGTGGTGGGTGACGAACGGCCGGGCCGCCGCCCCGCCGGCAATGGCGTGCAGCGTGGGCCCCTCCACTTCCACAAAACCCTCGCCCGAAAGCGTGCTGCGGATCGACTGCACGATCTTCGTCCGCCGCAGGAAACGTTCCAGCACGCCCTCGCTGTAGACCAGGTCGACGTACCGCATCCGTTGCCGCAACTCGGGATCGCTGAGCCCCTTATGTTTGGCGGGCGGGGTCTCGATCGACTTGGTGAGGAAGTGTACGTCGGAGACGAAAATCGTGAGCTCACCCGTCTTGGTGCGGCTCAGTTCGCCATCGACGCCGATTATGTCGCCCAGGTCGAAACACAGGGCTTGTTCCCAGTTCCGCTCGCCCACCTGGTTCTTGCCCAGCATCAACTGGATCTTGCCGGTCCAGTCGCGGATGTCGATGAAGATCAGCTTGCCGGCGCGGCGCTGCAAGACGATGCGGCCGGCGGCCCGGACCTTCGGCCCGTGCTGCCTGGCTGGCTGGCCCTCGGCCACCGCTGGCTCGACGACGATTTCGTTCTCCCGACTGCGGATCTGGCCGATCGGCAGATGGCCGTCGAAGCGCTGTCCCCAGGGATCGACGCCCATTTCCTTCAGCTTGCGCAGCTTCTCGCGCCGCGCAGCTTCCAAGGCCGCTCCGCCAGCCAATTCCTCTTGATTCGCGTCGGTCATTGGTCCAGGTGAGGTGCTCGTTTCGTTCATGATCCGCAGATTTCCGCAGAGAAGGCAGACTGATCCCGATGCAGTCCGCAGTCCGTGCGAGAATCTGCGAAATCTGCGGATTCTTTAAGTGCGGCATTGTAATAGAAGCCCGGCCGGAATCAATGTCAACTGCGCCGCCGGGTGAAAAGGTCCGCTTCCCCATGTGCAAGAGGATCGGGACGGGCCAATGCCCCCTCTCCCCTCGCGGGAAAGGGTAGGGTGAGGGGAAAGACCCGCTTACAAACTCGAATTCTCACGTTTCGTCCCAATACAAGCCCCTGGGCGAAGAATGGAAGCCCCGTTAGTGAAAATTCATGCAAATTGCCGAATCGGATGCTCGACAGAGAATGAACTCTTGGTAAACTCAGGCTGTGGGCCAGATTCGGCTTCGTCGCATTGCATTGAAATAGGCATGAAAAGGAGGTGTGGCATGGACACACTGGAATCCATTCGCACAAGACGCAGCATCCGCAAGTACCTCGACAAGCCCGTGCCCGAGGAGTTGATGCAAAATCTCCTGGTGGCGGCCATGCAGGCGCCCAGCGCCCGTAACCAGCAGCCCTGGCAGTTCGTCGTGATCAACGACCGGGCGATCCTGGCGGAGATTCCCAGGTTCATGCCCAACGCCGCCATGGCCGCGAAGGCCCCGCTGGCGATCCTGGTCTGCGGCGACCTGGATCTGGAGAAGTCCGAAGGCTACTGGGTGGTGGACTGCGCGGCGGCCGCCGAGAACATGCTCCTGGCGGCGCATGCCCTGGGCCTGGGCGCCGTGTGGTGTGGCGTGTACCCGAGGGAGCACCGGATGGAAGGGCTGCGGCAACTCGTCGGCCTGCCTCCGAACGTCATGGCCCACAGCCTTGTCGTGGTTGGCTATCCCGCCGAACAGGTGCCGCCCCAGGCCCGCCACCGGCCGGAGCGCGTGCGCCGGAACCACTGGTGACGCAGCGCTGCATCAGAACATGAGCGAGAGAGACAGGGCAGACGCCGACAATAAGAATGGCGGCCATGAATGCTGCGGACTATCGCAGCGTGCCTTCGGCGGCAGCGATCCGCAACTCGGTTGTCAGGTCGCCCGCCTGGTAAAGGCGATGGCGACCCACGTGCTGGCAAGCGACGCTCAGCAGGTCCAGATGGCGCTGTATGCGGCGGGCCTTGCGTTCGGAGAGCACAACCACGGCCGTCGGTTCGGCCCGCGACCAGATGCCCAGACTGCCCAGCGCAATCGACTCCAACGGTCCCTGTTGAAGATTGGCCCGAAGCTGCGGATCGAGATAGAAGACCAACGAGCCGATCCGCTCGTCGGCGAGCAACAAGGGGGCGGGAAGGCGGCCGGCCTGGTTGAAATGCCGGGCCAGGTCGCGGGCCGAAAGCGCGGTAGCCACGACCGGCATGATCCAGATCATCACGATCACGAACTGGGCGGCCATCGAGAGCATCGCCGCCCCTAAGACCGCTCGGTATTGTCGCAGGGCCCAAAATATGCCGGGGATCCAAGCCGTGGCCGAGACCGCCAACAGCATGGCCCAGACCCGCGGCGAGAAATGCAGGCCCATGCGCCGCTGGGCCACGGCCACCGCCGCCGGAAGCACGATCGGGCCGGCCAGGCAGGAAAGCTGGAATGTCCGCCGCAACTGCACCAGCGCCTCGCGGCCCAATGCGCCGTCCAAGAAACGCGTCCAGGCCACGGCCGCCAGCAACGCCACCGCCGGGAAAACCGGCCACAGGTAGGTCACCAACTTGGAATGCGCGGCCGACAGGAACAGCGTGCAGCCGACCAGCCAGCACACCAGCAGGACCGTCGGCGCGCCGTCTTGCAGCGATGCCCAGCGGGCCGCCCGCCAACGGGTCCACTCGTCCCTGAGGGTCACGGGCAGATAGGCGATCCAGGGCAATCCACCGCCCAAGAGCATGGGCGCGTAGTACCACCAGGGCTGATGCCCGTGGTTCTGGGTGGCAGTGACAAACCCCAGTACGTGCCGTTGGAAGAGGTAGTACCACAGGTAACCGGGGTTCTCGATCTCGACGACGACGTACCAGGCGCCGGCCAACAGCCCGGCCAGGCCCAGAGCGACTGCCCCGCGAAGGCAGACGTTGCGGCTTACCTGCCGCGTGGCCAAGAGGTAGCCGCCCAGCGTCACACCGGCCAGCGCGACGCCGACCAGGCCCTTGGTCAGAATGCTCAGGCCGAGGAAAACCCCGACGCTCAGCGTGCAGCGCAGGACCTCGCGCCGGCCCGTGCTTTGCAACGATTGCCAGAACCCCAGCAGCGCCAGATTGATCCACGGCACCAACGCCACGTCGTGGACGGCCGATTGGGCCAGGGCGGTGGGCAGAATGGTCGTGGCGTAGAACAGTCCGGCGATCAGTCCGGTCCTGCGGCTGAACATTCGCGCGCCGAGCAGGGCCGTACTCAGTGCGCCCAGCAGCCCGAAGAGGAGCCCCGGCAGGCGGACGGATATTTCCGACATGCCAAACAGGCGCAGCGCAATGGCCTCGGTCCAAAAATAAAGGACCGGTTTGTCGAGGAAGGGCTTGCCGAGGAAGTGGGGCGTAATCCAACGCCCCTGTTCCACCATTTCCTGGGCAATCGAGGCGTGCAAGCCTTCGTCCGGGTCGAGCAGGGGGATGCGTGCCGCCAACAGCAATGGAAAAATGAAGAAAACACCCCCCAGCAGCATTACCAGGGCGATGCTCCAGCACCAGGTCATTCTTGGCTTGTGTGGCTTCACTCGCAGCCCGTGCCTCCATGCGCGCGCAAGATAGTAGCCGATAACGCTAAGTTGGGGAATGGCGGTTATCGAAGTCCCGGGGGCATTTCAGACCGCTTCTTCCAGCTTCCGACAGATGGCCGCCGCCATTTCCCGCGTCCCTACGGCCGTGGGATCATCCCGATGCGGCTTCAGATCGTAGGTGACGCACTTTCCTTCGGCGATGGTTGCAGCCACAGCCCGCTCCAGGCACTCGGCCGCCCCGACCTCCTTTAAGTGGCGTAGCATCAATGCACCCGAAAGGACCAGTGCCGCCGGGTTCACCTTGTTCTGGCCCTTGTACTTCGGGGCGCTGCCGTGGGTGGCCTCGAAGATCGCCGTGTCGTGGCCGATATTGGCCCCCGGCGCCACGCCCAAGCCCCCCACCAGTCCGGCCGCCACGTCGCTGATGATGTCGCCGTAGAGGTTCGGCAGGACGAGCACGTCGTACAACTCGGGCTTTTGCACCAACTGCATGCACATGTTGTCGACGATGCGGTCCTCGAAGGGGATATCCGGATACTCCTCGGCAACCTGCTGAGCCCGGCGCAGGAACAGGCCGTCGGTGTGTTTCATGATGTTCGCCTTATGAACGGCGGTAACCTTCCTGCGGTTGTTGGCCCGCGCGTACTCGAAGGCGTAACGCACGATCTGCTCCGTGCCCACAATGCTGATCGGCTTGATGGAGACGCCGGTGCCGTCGCGCGGCGTTTGGATCTTGCGGTTGGCCGCCGGGGTGATGCGGTTGCAAAAGTCGATCAGCCCCATAGTGTCCGGCCGGCCGGCCTCGAACTCCATGCCCAGGTACAGATCTTCGGTGTTCTCGCGGACGATGACCAGGTCGATGGGCACCTTCTCGAAGAAGGTCCGCACGCCGGGATAGTGCTTGCAGGGGCGGACGCAGGCAAACAGGCCGAATTCGTGGCGAAGTTGCACGTTGACGCTGCGAAAGCCCTTGCCGACCGGCGTGGTGATGGGCGCCTTCAGGGCACAGCGGGTGCGGCGGATGCTCGCCAGCAGGGCGTCGGGGAGCGGAGTTCCGCAGCGCTCCATCACGTCGATCCCCGCCTCTTGCCGGTCCCAGTTGATTTTCACGCCCGTCGCGTCCACGCAATGCCGGGCCGCTTCGGCCAGTTCCGGCCCGGTCCCGTCCCCCATGATCAACGTCACTTCGTATGCCACGCCCTTGCTCCTCATAGCTCCCGCGAATCGACAAACTACTCAAGCTATCAAAGGTTGGGGGCTCCGTCAACATGCCGGTCTTGTCTTGTGACCCATACTATTGCCGTGTCCGGTTGGTGACTTTCGCGCGAATCAGGCGTGGCTTTTTATCAGTTCCCTCTCCCCTTGCGGGAGAGGGTTAGGGTGAGGGGTTTTCCGCTTTGCGACGTTTTTCGCCGATCTTTCGCCAATCCTCCCCTCACCCCCGGGCACCGACCGAAGGTTGGTCGCTCCCGCAAGGGAAGACGGAGGGAGTCGGCGTTGAACGCATAATGCGTGGTTTTATTCGATTCGCGGCGACAGGCGCGGCAGTTGCGACTATAATGGAGTTGTTCAAGGGCGAGCTGCGCGCAGAGGATCTTCCCATCATGGCCAGTGGAGTCGAATCCCCTTCTCGGCAGGCCGAGGAGCCGGCGCCGATCGGCAATGGGCGAACCGCGTTCATCGACCAGCGGCTGCACTATACCCGTCGGCAGGTCAAATTGGTCGACGTGGCGGCGGCCGCGATGACGTTGGCGGCCGCCCTGCTCGTCTATCTATTGACCGCCGCCGTGCTGGACCATTGGCTCATCCCCGGCGGCTTGGGGTTCTTCCAGCGGTTGCTGCTGTGGATGGTCTTGGCCGTTGGGGCGGGCCTGTATGCCTGGCGGTGGATCATTCCGCCGCTTTTGCACCGCGTGAATCCGATCTATGCGGCCCGGACCATCGAGCAGACCTGGCCGACGCTGAAGAACAGCCTGATCAACTTCCTTCTCTTGCGGGGCCGGCGTCAGGAGTTTTCGCCGATGGTGATCCAGGCCCTGGAACAGCGGGCCGCCGCCGATCTGGCCCGCGTGCCGATCGAGACGGCGGTCGACCGCGTCCGCGTGGTGCGGTCGGGGTACGTTCTGGCCGGCGTGCTGGCGGTGTTCGCCGCGTACCTGTTGCTGTCGCCCAAGAGTCCGCTCAGTTCGGCCGTTCGCGTCCTGTGGCCCTGGGCCGGCACTCCTGCGCCCACGCGCGTGGCGATCGACGATATTCGCCCCGGCGATGCCACGGCCTTTTTTGGCGAGTCGGTCAGCGTCTCGGCGAAGGTGACCGGGCTGGCCGAGGGCGAGCCGGCGACGGTCTATTTCAGCACCATCGACGGCGAAACGACTGATCAGGCCGTGCCCATGACGGCACCTGCCGAAGGACATCACTTCCACTGCATGCTGCCGCCGGGGACCGCCGGCCTGCAACAGGCCATCACCTATCGCCTCACCGCCGGCGACTGCAGCACGCGACCGTTCCGCATCGAGGCCCAGGTCGCCCCGGCCATCGTCGTCCAGCGGGTCGATTACCACTATCCCGCGTACACGGGCCTCGCCGATCGTTCGGTCGAGCACCAGGGCGACATCCGTGCGATCGAGGGCACGCGGGTCACCATCCACGCCTCGGCCAATCACGACATCCAGCAGGCGGAAATCGACTTGAATTGCGCCGGCCTGCGCGGCCTGCGGATGGATACAGCCGGACGCACCGCGACCGGGCTGTTTACCTTGCACCTCGATCCGCAGGATTTCACGCGACCACAGTACGATTGCTATCAACTGCTGTTCACCGACACGCAAGGGCAAACGAACCATCGGCCCATCCGTCACCGCATTGAAGTGATCCGCGATCTGCCGCCGGAGATCCACTTTGTCGCGCCGCAGGCCGAGGAAGTGCAGGTGACTGAAAGCGGACAGTTGGATATTCGCCTGCTGGCCCAGGACCCCGATTTCGGGCTCCGCCGGGTTGTGCTCCGCGGTGAGCGCGAAGGGCACGCCGTGTTGCGCGAAACGCTGCTGGACCGGCAATCGCCCCAGAGGGCGCTGCAAGGGCCGTTTCAAGGCCTATATGTCTTCAAGCCGTTGCAATTGCGATTGAAGGCCGGCGACCACGTCACCTATTGGGCCGAAGCGGCCGACAACAAGGAGCCGCTGCCCAACCGGTCCGAGACGTCGAAACGCGCCATCCACGTCGTCGCCGACGGCACGCCCACCACCCCCCAGCCGCAGGGCCAGCCCCATCGGGCCCAAGGCAATCCGCCACGCCAAAACGGCGATCCGCAACAGCCCAATCCAGCCAATCCAGACCATCCCGAAAAGACCCAGCCGCAGGACCAGCAGGGCTCCGATCAGCAGCCGCAGAACCCCGGCGAAAAGCAATCTGCGGGCGACAAACACAAGCAAGACCGCAACAAGGGATCGCAGGACCCTTCCAATCAACAGGGCGAAGAGAACGCAGAGAATCAGTCGTCCGAAAGCGGCGGGCAATCCTCGTCGAATTCCTCCCAGTCGGGACAGCAGAAGGACCAGCAGCGCGGGCAATCCGGCAGCAAGCAGAACGAGCAGACCGATTCCCAGGGGACCGACGACGGTGACGCCATGAATAAAATCCTGGACGACGCCAAGAAAGAGCAGAAGCAGAACCCGGAACAGAACCAGTCTGGTGACAAGCAGCAGTCTGGCGATAAGCAGCAGTCTGGCGATAAGCAGCAGTCTGGCGATAAGCAGCAGTCTGGCGATAAGCAACAGTCTGGCGATAAGCAACAGTCCGGCGATAAGCAACAGTCCGGCGATAAGCAACAGTCCGGCGATAAGCAACAGTCCGGCGACAAGCAACAGTCCGGTGATAAGCAGCAGTCCGGCGACAAGCAACAGTCCGGCGCTCAACAGTCCAACGATAAGCAACAGGCGGGTGGCGGCCAATCCAACGACAAGCAACAAGCGGGTGGCGGCCAATCCAACGACAAGCAGCAAGCGGGCGGTGGCCAGTCCAACGACAAGCAGCAAGCGGGCGGTGGCCAGTCCAACGACAAGCAGCAAGCGGGCGGCGGTCAATCCAGCGAAAAGCAGCAAGCGGGCGGTGGACAATCCAACGATAAGCAGCAGGGCGGCGGGCAGCAGTCCAGCGATAAGCAACAAGCGGGTGGCTCGCAGTCCAGCAACAAGCAGCAGCAGCAAGGCGGAAGCCAGAGCCAGTCGGGACAGAAGCAGTCGGGTGGCCAGCAACCGCAGCCCGGCGGCGAACAGCAGGGCGGCCAGCAGCCGCAGCCTGGCGGCCAACAGCAGGGTGGCAATAAGCAAGAGCCTGGGGCGGGCGAAAAATCGGGCCCGAGCGGCTCGCCCGCTCCGCAGGGCGACAATGCGTCGCGCCAGCAAGACCCCAGCAGCAGCGGCAACAACGATCCCAGCCAACAGCAGTCAGGCAAGTCGCCCAGCACGAGCCCCAAACAGTCCAGCGGCAAAGGCGAGACCTCCGGCGATCACTCCGGCCATGGCCAGGAAGGCGGCGGCCAGCGCTCCAACCAAGCGGGCAAGGGCGTCAGCGGCACGCACACCGCCGCCGAGGAGGGCGGTTCCCGAGCCAATGAAAAGGGACACGGCGAAACCGGCACCCAGGCCGGCCGCGACGTGAAGTCCAAAGAGCACACCGGTTCCTCGCAGCAGGAAACGGTGCAAGGGTCCGGCAAGCGCACGGAGAAGCAAACTGAAAAGCGTGAGGGCGGCCAGGTGCAGCAGCCGTCCAACACGGCGGCCGACAATCCGAATCATCAGAACAGCCCGTCCGAAGGCGGCCAGGCCGGCAGCCGCAACGCCGACCAGCCCGGCTCGCGCGGGGCGGGCAATCCCACGGCCGGCGGCCAGCAGGGCAACTTCAACGACGCCGCGGCCCAGCCCGAGAAGAAGGAACCCGGCGGTGACGATCCCAACCTCGAATATGCCCGCAAACAGACCGATCTGGCCCTGGAACATCTGAAGGACCAGTTGGCCAAGGAGAAGCCCGCCGTGCTGGAGCAACTGGGGTGGAGCCGCGACGAGGCACAGAAGTTCCTGGAGCGGTGGCAGCAGTGGAAGGCGGCGGCGGCCCAGCAGGGGCCGAAAGGCCAGGCGGCCCGGAAGGCGTTGGACGAGGCGATCAAGAGTCTGGGCCTGCGCAGTCCAAGCGTCAATCTCAAGGGCGGTCGCACGGCCCACGATCCGCTGCAAGGGCTGCACGATTCGGGCCGCTCCGATCCGCCTAGCGAGTGGGCCGAGCAGTTCCGCGATTACACCCGCGGCGTGGCCGGCGGCGGGAAGTAGCCTCGCCCGTCCGTTGCCCCGGGGCGAACTACAAGGCCGGTTTCGCTGGTATTTGGCATCGCAGTTCTCGGGTGGCCCGGATAGGGGTGAAAACGGACCGGGGCGCCCCGGGCGGTTACCCGCCCGGGGCTCCCACAGACCCGAACGTGCGCAATTAGCGCTTGCGGTTCGTCAAGCAACGCCTTCGCTTCGACAACGACGAACCGTCGCCTCGAACCCG
>JBEKZQ010000220.1:0-20553 GCA_049509675.1 Thermoguttaceae bacterium
TCGCAAGGCGGACCTGCTCAGCCGTGCCAACCGCGGCAGCGAGGTCTTGCGGTGGCTCGTGCGGCTGGCCAAGGACCGTGGGCTGTTCACGATGCGGCAGTATGGCTTCGCCTGCAAGGGTTTGACGGAGTGCGGGCGGATGGTAGGCGGCTGGCTGAAGCAGTCACTCGCCAAGGAAGGCTCCTCTAAAGAAAACGCGGCTAAGGAACGGAAGTCCGATGCACACGCACCACCACCTTTTTGAACGGGTCGCCACTCTGGAAAATCTCATTGCGGCCGCCCATGCCGCCTTGCGTGGCAAGCGGCTGCGGATGCCGGGCGCTGGTTTCCTGGCGGACTTCGAGAAAGAAGTCTTTGGGCTGCACGATGAACTCTGGGCGGGCAGCTATCGGCACGGCGGCTACACCTATTTTACGATCCACGAACCGAAAGAGCGGATCGTGGCGTCCGCCCCCTTCCGCGACCGCGTGGTGCATCACGCCATCGTACGGGTCATCGAGCCGATTTTCGAGAAGCGGTTCATCGAAGACTCCTTCGCCTGTCGCCGGGGCAAGGGCACGCACGCCGCCGTACGGAGGGCCGCCGAGTCCGCCCGCCGCTGGCCCTACGCGCTGAAATGCGACGTGCGGAAGTATTTTCTCTCCATCGACCACGAGGTGCTCGCGGGGCTCTTGCGGCGGGTGATTGCCGACGAGCGGCTGCTGCCCTTGATCCACGCCATACTCGATACGCACGCCGATGGTGAGCGACAGGAATGGCGCGCTCGTGGCGACCTGCTCGACGTGCGGACCGTGAAACGCGGCTTGCCGATCGGCAACCTCACCAGCCAGTTCTTCGCCAACGTCTACCTCAACCCGCTCGATCACTTCGTGAAGCACGAGCTGCGGGTCAAGGGCTACGTCCGCTACATGGACGATTTTCTCTTGTTTGGCGATGACCGTGCTGCGTTGCGCCGTCAAGGACGACAGGTGTGCGAGAAGCTGGCCGAGTTGCGGCTGGAGGTCCACCCGGACAAGTACCGGCTTGGGCCGACGGCCTGCGGCGTCGATTTTGCGGGGTTCGTGATGTTTGCCAACGGTCGCGTGCGGGTGCGTTCGGCCAGCGTGCGGCGTTTTGATCGACGATACAAGAATATGCTCTGGGATCTCCGCTGCCGCCGCACGCGCGCGGCAAGGGTCACGCAGAGCGTTGTCGCATGGGTGGCGCACGCCAGCCATGCCCAGAGTGATGGACTTCGCCGCACGGTGTTGGCCGGAAAGGTCAATGCCGGGCGGCAGGAAGCGGGCGGCCGGGACTGATTCTCCGGTTCGTTTCGGGGGTTGCGTGGCGGGTCGTGGAACAACAACTCCAACAACCTGGCCTCCTCCAACCGCAACAACAACAACCCGACGAACGAGAACAACAATATCGGTTTCCGTGTTGCAAGCCCCTGAAGGGCGAATGGACCTTGCGGTCCTGATTTGGCCAGATTTTCCTCGTGTGGAGCATGAAGCCGAGGAAACCGTGCCAGGCTCAGGGACTACCCGGTGCGTCCGGCGTGTCTGCTTTCGAGCAGACAGGCGAAGAATGAGGCCACTGCCGTGGCGAGTAGCTCGTCGAAAGGCGCGGCAGAGGCCGAACACAAGACAGGCTACAGGCCCGATGGCGGGCTTGTGGCCTGTCGGTGTTTTGCCACGCTGGTGGTTGGGCCGCGCGGGCCGCAATTCCAGCGGGACCCGTGCTATCCGTAAAATGCTGGGTTTGCACCTAGAAACGGAAGAGCCACTTTCGTTCAGGGGCGCACATTCCGGATGGAGCGCCTAGTTTGGCCGCGAACTTGCCCCGATTCCGTCGGCCTGTTATCCTTGATGTCGGCCTGTTATCCTCGATAGAGAAGAATAAGTTTGGCACCACCAAGGTTCAACCATGAAATTCCGCATCCACTTGGAACAAGATGAAGACGGCCAATTCGTGGCGACCTGTCCCGCGCTTCCCGGCTGCATTTCCCAGGGCAAGACCCGGGAGGAGGCACGACTCAACATTGCCGACGCGATCGCCGGCTATCTCGCCAGCCTGCGCAAGCATGACGAACCGATCCCCCCTGCGATCACCGAAGAGTTGATCGAGGTGGATTTGTGAGCAAGCTGCCGGTCGCCTCCTGCCGCCAGGTGGTCGCTGCTTTCCAGAAGGTCCGCTATGAAGTTGACCACCAAACCGGCAGTCATGTTATCTTGCGCAATCGTGAGGCTCCCTTTCGACGCTTGACCATCCCCCATCATAAGGAAATTGCCAAGGGAACGCTCCGATCGCTCATACGCGAGGCCGGGCTCACGGTCGACGAGTTCGTGGCATTGCTTTAATAGTGCCACCGCTGCCGTGAAAAATGTTGCAAAATCCAAAAATAAATCGTGACACAAATACACAAATCGGGGGACTCAATACCAGTTCTTGGCGAAATCAGTAATGTGTCCCCTCCCCCCCGGCCTGGCCCCAAGTCGAGGACAAAGGGCGAGGACAAAGGGGTCTTTGTTTCGTGAAATGGGAACCATCGCCGGCACGGACTTTTCACCCACCCACTCCCGACCCCTGGTACGCGTCCCCGGCCAGTGCCGCACATTCCGGATGGAGAATCCATATTACCCACCTGGAGAGTTGATTTCGGAGATTCTCCATTTTCTTTGTCAGGAATCGGAGGTCGGCGGCCTAAAGCTTCTATTACAGCCGTTTTGGCGCAGAAAGAACGCCTGGAAACGAGGAGCGAGCAATGAAACATCGGGTTGCAGTATTTTCATTATTGTTGGTACTAACTGTTGCGGTGCAGTACGCGGAGGGGAGCTTGACCCTCACGAGCAGTCGAGCGGCCTTTGAGTCACAGGGGACGATTACCTACAACTACGGCTTTGAAGATTTCTCGGGCTTGTATTACTACTTCCCAGGTGACCCCTGGACCACGCATGGAGTAACTTATACCTCGGGATCCAACATTATCGTGGGTCCCGGCGCAGGTTACGGTAACACCAGCAACGTCCTCTGCTACAATTGGTGGACGCCGCTCACTGGGACTATCCAGACCAGCCCTTCTTTTGATATGTTTGGATTTGACGTGGGCGTTCTGGGGTCTTCGTCGGTCCCGCTCGACATTTACATTGACACGAATACTGGCAGTTATTCTTATTTGAGCCAGAATGTTCCCTTTGGCAGCAATGGCATGAGCTTCTATGGGTTCACAACCAGTGCGCCGGGCGAGTATTTTACCGGGTTCACGCTTGTGGGTGCATCCGGAAGTGCGCCCGCAATCGATAATGTGACCCTGGGCGACACGGCCACGATACCCGAGCCCGCCGCCTTCATCATCTGGTCGCTGCTTGGCGCCGTCGCCATCGGCGTCGGCCGGTGGCGGAAGTGGAAGGCCGTTTATTGAGTCACAGAACAGCAATGCAACGAGGCCGACCAACGGGAGGCCGGTTTCGGGGGGAAAAAGCCTGCTCGACGTTGCATTACTTTGCTGAACGGAAATAGGTTCCAAGAACGTGGGCAACTCCGCCCATCCTCTCTTTCGCCAATGACTTATGGCGACACCTCCGGCGACGCCGCATACGCCGATCGCGTACGGCGACCGGCGCGCAACACCTTGCTATAGAACACGTTGCGTAAGAGATCGGCTAATCGTCTTTTCTTGGCCCGGGGCCTTATGTTGGAAAAGAAGTCGAGCGTTGAGGGTCGAGAGTCCAGAGTCCAGAGTCCAGAGTCCGGAGGACCGCAAGATCAAACGCGATTCTCCTGACGAAGCACCTGGACCGTTTTGGTATGATAGGTCTATGACCGAATACCGCACTGAACACGATTCGATGGGCGACGTCCGCATTCCGGCCCGGGCCTATTACGGGGCGCAGACGCAACGTGCCGTGGAGAACTTTCCCATTTCCGGCCGGCAGGTGCCGGAGGAGTTGATCCGGGCCCTGGCACTGGTCAAATGGGCGGCGGCCCGGACAAATCGCGACCTGGGCAAGCTGGCCGGGTCGGGCAAGAACGCGCTGGGGCCCCAGCAGATCGAGGCCCTGATCGCGGCGGCCCGCGAGGTGGCCGACGGCCGCTTCGCCGAGCAATTCCCCGTCGACGTCTTCCAGACCGGCTCCGGCACCTCGACGAACATGAACGTCAACGAGGTGATCGCCAATCGGGCCATCGAGCTCAGCGGCGGAGATCGCCAGAGTCCGCAGAAGCCGATCCATCCCAACGATCACGTGAACATGGGCCAGAGCACCAACGACACGTTTCCCACGGCGATCCACTTGGCCGTGGCGCGGCTGATCCGGGAGCGGCTGCTGCCGGCGCTCGACGCGTGCGGATCGAAGCTGGCGGAAAAGGCGGCGGCCTGGCAGCAGGTGTTGAAGATCGGCCGCACGCATCTGATCGACGCCACGCCGCTGGCGCTGGGGCAAGAGATCGGCGGCATGGCCCGGCAGTTGGATCGTTCCGTGGGCCGGGCCGGCCTGGCCTTGGAGGCGATCCTGGAATTGCCCATCGGCGGCACGGCGGTCGGCAGCGGCATCAACACGCATCCGGAGTTCGCCCGCCGCGTGTGCCGCATCCTTGCCGAAGAGACAGGCATCCCCTTCCTCGAAGCCGTCGATCATTTCGAGGCCAACGCCCAGCGGGACGGCCTGGTCGAGTGCCACGGCCAGTTGCGGGCCGTGGCGGTGACGCTGTTTTCCGTGGCCAACAACATCCGCTGGCTCGGCTCCGGCCCGCAGGCCGGCTTCCACGAGATCACGCTTCCCGACCGTCAGCCCGGCAGCTCGATCATGCCCGGCAAGGTCAACCCGGTGATGTCCGAGTGCCTGATGCAGGCGGCGGCCCGGGTCATGGGGAACGATTCCACGATCTCTTTCTGCGGCGCGGCCGGAGGCCAGTTTCAACTGAACGTGATGATGCCGGTGATGGGCGACGCGGCGATTGATAGCGTGCGAGTGCTGAGCGGCGGGCTCTCGGCGTTTACCACCTTGTGCGTGGCCGGCATCGAGGCCGATGTCGAGACCTGCCGCAGCGAGGTCGAGCAAAGCATGGCCCTGGCCACGGCCCTGAATCCGTACATCGGCTACGAGCAGGCGGCCGCGCTGGCCAAAGAGGCGCTGGCCACGGGCAAAACGATCCGCGAGTTGTGCCGCGAGAAGAAGATCCTGCCGGAGGATGAGTTGGAAAGGGCGCTGGACCCCTGGCGGATGACCCACCCCGAATGACGGAAGAAACTGGCCCCCCGGCCCGCCGCCGGAAAAGGGGACAAGCACTTTTTCCCCGATCCAAGAAATTCAAGAAAAACTGATGGCGCGCCCGATTTGCCTCTTGTAGAGCCCGCGCGGCACCACTAGGATGGTGGAATGGTTTGTCCATTTCGCCGCGGTTTTGCAGAACTTGACTGTTACACGAAGGGAACTCGTACATGGCAGAAGAGAAAAAGAGTTGGATGGTGGCGTTGCTCTTGTCGGTGTTGGTTGGTTCCTTGGGGGTTGATCGGTTCTACTTGGGTTACATGGGCCTTGGCGTCTTGAAGCTGATTACGTGCGGCGGTTGCGGAATCTGGTGGATCATCGACCTCATCCTGATCGTGACCGAGAAGCTTCCGGATGCCAATGGCAATCCGCTGCAGAAGTAAATCGTGTGGGCCGCCGCTGGAACATTCTGGTCGGCTACAATCTCCCCTTGCTGCTCTGGACCGCCGCCGCGCTGGCCGGCCCGAATCTCGGTGCGGCCGCCTGGCGATGTCCGGTGCAGGCGCTGCTGGGCTGGTGTCCGGCCTGCGGGCTCACCGGGGCGTACGGCCGATTCCTGCGCGGCCAGTCCGCGGACAGCTTTTGGCTCCTGTTCATACTGGCCGGCTTTGCGGTGAACACGATCATCTCGATCGTGCGGGCAGTTCGCCAGCCCGTGTCTTGCGATAAACGATAACTATCCCGGATTATTCATGAACTGTATGGTGGCGTCGAGCAAACCGTGGTTCTGGTGGGGCTTCGGTCGCTTGCCGCCGGTCTGATTCGTTTACCGGGTGCGGAGCAGAGTTTCGTCGGTTTGCAAGCCCCACCATAATGTTGCGCGACCTTGACCCACCCTACATGAATAATCCGGGACTATGGCAAGCGCCTCGGCGGCGTGGTAAGATGCGCAGCATGAGGGCTCAACAATTCTCGCCTTTCTGCGGAGACCAGTGGCATGACTAGAACACAGATCGACCGGCGTGATTTCCTGCGCAGCTCGGCTGCCGCGGCAGCGAGCATCTCTTTGCCTTGCCTGATCCCGTCGCATGTTCTCGGTGCAGTCGGACAACCCGGGGCCAACGAGCAAGTCCGCGTGGGCGTGATCGGCTGCGGCGGCCGTTCGCGGCTGATCCGCGAGGGCGGCGACGTAAAGGGTTTTCAGGTCGTAGCGGCCTGCGATTGCCGGCCCGGCCGGGCCGAGGGCTTCGTCAAGGAGCTTTCCGGAGGCCGCGAATGGGGCGTCTATCAAGATTTCCGCCAGATGATCGATAAGGAAAAACTCGACGCCGTGATGATCGAAACCACGACCCACGCCCGGGCCTGGATCGCCATCCTCGCCATGCAGGCCGGCATGGACGCCTATATCGAGAAGCCGATGTGCCTGACCATCGCCGAGGGTCGGGAGATGGTCCGGGCCGCGCGGAAGTACCGGCGCGTCACGCAGGTCGGCACGCAGCAGCGCTCCATGCCGAGCAACAACTGGGCGAGCGACCTGGTGAAGAACGGGGCCCTGGGGAAGATCAAGACGGTGCGCGCCCCGAACTTCGTGGGCCCCTTCCGCTGGACCAAGACCACGTCGGCCGACGTCAAGGGGCCGGTCGACCCCTGGTGGGACCTTTGGACCAACCAGGCCGAACTGCGGCCGCTGGAGGGCGAGTTGCTCAATGACTGGGCCAGATGGCGGGACTACGATGGCGGCGGCCTGTGCTTCGGTGTCACCGGCTGGGGGGCCCACTCCTACGACCAGATCAACCGCGCCCTGGGCACCGACGACACCGGGCCGGCGGAAATCATTTTGGACGAGCCGGTCGCGGAGCGCGAGACGGGCAAGTTCGCGCCGCGCAAGAGCGTCGGCGGCGTGATCGTCGGCGACACCGGCGACATCGACACGGGCACGGATTACCACGGCATGGCCCGGCTCTCCGGTCCGCGGGCCAAGGTGACCATGAAGTTCGCCGGCGGCACGGAGTTGAAGCTCGAATTGGACGGCGATCGTGGTCCGGGTTTGGGGGCCATCTTCATCGGCGAGCAGGGAAAGATCGAGATCAACCGCGACAAGATCGCCAGCAACCCGGCCGAGATCGTTCGCGCCAAAGAATATCCCGGCAAGAACCGCCGGGCCGAGACGGCCTACCACATCGAGAACTGGATCGAGTGCATTAAGAGCCGCAAGCTGTGCAACGCCGACATCGAGATTGGCCAGCGGGCCACCACGCTCTGCTACCTGGTGAACATCGTGCGCGAGATCGGCCGCGTGGGCGAGGCCTTGAAATGGGACCCTGCGGCCGAGCGATTTGCCAACTGCGAGGAGGCCAACAAGCTGCTCTCCCGCCCGCGCCGCAAGGCTTTTGAACTGCCGAACCTGGCGTAATCCCGTTCAGTTCTCCAGCGACGTACACTCGGCTGTAGGACGGATTGTTAATCCGTCCAGTTTCCAGGGACGGATTACCAATCCGTCCTACGACAATTGAGCAACGACGGCCGTTCAGTTCTCCAGCGACGGCGTACACTCGGTGACCAGGCCGCCCGAGAGGGCCGAATACAGCAGCGTGCGGATGTCGGCCAGCATGACTTCGTGCTTGGCCTTGAGCCGCACGTGCGCCTCGCGCGCCGTGGCGTGCCGGGATCCGAATTCGCGATAGCGCGCGGCCAGTTCGTCGGCGCAGCCGGTGGTATCGTCCGGCGGCAGTTCCGCCAGGATGCGCTCCTGCCGCTGCAACTCCAGCTCCAGGGCGCGAACCTCCTGCGCGTGGCCCTCTAGAGCGGCTTCCGCCTCGCGCCAGGCGGCTTGCACCGCGGCCAACATGGCGGAGGCCTTGCGCTGCTCATCGTGCCAGCGCCGGATCTCATCCGACCACGCTAGAAAATCATACTTGGCCTCGTGGTGCCCCTTCTGGACGCCCACTGCGTTGAGCCTGGTCACGGCGCGCTCCTTAGGATCTGGCAAAGAACAACTTCCGCATTTGGCCGCCAAGCTGCTCTGCGCCAAATCCTTATTCGGTCCGGGAATGTCGTCGCTCAGCGTGGCATTTCATACTTTGCACGGTTTGAAGTGATCGCAAGCCCCGGCAGTAGGGAACGGATCGCATCATTTCAAACCGTTCAAAGTATAATGCGCGACGCGGGGAGAGGGTAGGGCGGCATGCGGTGGGGTAACTGCCCCCACTCACCTGCTCACCTGCTCCCCTGCTCTACGACGCCTTGGCCAGACCGGCTTGAATCTGTTCCAAGGTGCGGCCGAGTTTCTTGCGTTTGGCCGGCTCCTGCGGCGTCTCATTGACCAGCGCCGGGTGCGGATTACGCAGCACTTCCAGGAGATGATGGCTAATATCGTCCCCATCGCCGGGAGTGCCCAAGTCCTCGACCGCGTCCGTTACTCCCAGTAGCACGGCGCGGCGGACGCCGTCCCGAATCCAGGCAAAGAAGTTCATGGGCTTATTCTCCATCCGTGGGAAATGCGTTGTTCATAGGCACGTCTTCAAGAGGGCCAGAGAGTAACGATCTTCGCGGCACATGTCCAGACGAGCTTTGTCGGCTGCAAAGTCGGGTTGCACCCCCCGCAGTAGTTAGAGCCAGTCCGTCCTACGGGATTCCACCAAGCTGTTCTGCGTCAAATCCTTATCTACTTCGCGCGCCATTTCCATGCCACATCCTCCCGCCCCTTGCCGCTCCATGCTATGATAGGCGTTTGCCGATCCGCGCCGCGAGCACCCCGCTCGCCCCGGCATTGCTTCAAACAGTAAAGGGAAAGCAACCATGCGCATGGTCGCCTTTTGGAACGTGGGCAGATTCATCTTTGCGGCCGCAAGTCTCGCGGTTCTCCTCCAGGTCACTCGGTGTGAGGCAGATGACATGCGGAACAAAGGCGAAGCGGGTCAGCAAAAAGCAGTCGTCCTGAATCGGACTACCAAGATTGCCATGAAATATCTCCTCTATCTGCCGCAGGATTACGACGGGAAGGATTCCTGGCCCCTGCTGTTGTTCCTGCACGGTGCGGGCGAGCGGGGTCACGATCTGGAACTGGTCAAGAAGCACGGGCCGCCCAAGCTGATCGCGGCCGGCAAGGCCTTTCCCTTCATTGTCGTATCGCCGCAATGTGCGGACAACGCCTGGTGGGAGCCGGTCGAGCTCTCGACCCTCCTGGACGAAATCGTCGAGAAGTACAAGGTCGATCAAGACCGCATCTACGTGACGGGGCTCAGCATGGGCGGATTCGGCACCTGGTCGCTGGCCGGCCGCGAGCCCAAGCGCCTGGCCGCCATTGTGCCGATCTGCGGCGGCGGCGAGCCATTCCTGGCTTCCGCATTCGCACACGTGCCGGCCTGGGTGTTTCATGGCGGGAAAGATCCCGTCGTGCCCCTGGAACGCTCGAAGCAGATGGTCGACGCCCTGAAGCGCGCGGGCGGCAACGTGAAGTTCACCGTCTATCCCGAGGCGGGGCACGATTCGTGGACCGATACCTACGCGAACCCGGAGCTTTACCAGTGGCTCTTGCAGCAGAAACGCCCGGCGAAGAAGTAGACCGGTGTCCAGGCCGGTGTCCAGCCCCCTTGCATGTCTTGGGGTATTACGCCATACTACGGCAGGTCTAAGCATGTTTTTGAGGGAATTCTGGAATCGGCAGGAAGTGTGCAGTAGGATATGGATGTGAGCACGGACGGAACCTTGGGGACCGACAGTCCCGTGGAAGCAGCCAAGCAACGCCTGCGGCAGCAACCGCATCTGAGCGTGCAACGCATCTGGTGCGAGTTTGAGCAGGGCACGTTGTTTCTGCGCGGGCAGGTGCCTAGCTTCTATTTCAAGCAGCTTGCGCAGGCGGCCATGCTCGGCTTGCACGGCATTGGCCAGGTAGTCAACGAGATCGAGGTGGTATGGTGAAGGCAAGAGCGAACCTGATTGCCGCAGTTCTTGCCACTGCCCTGTTGGGCTCCGTGGCCGCGCAGGCCGCCGATCGGCCCCAGAACGGGTGGTATGTCTTGTCCCAGGACTTGAAGGCCTGGCAGGAACCCACCGGGCAATGGTTCACGGCCGGCGGGGCGCAGATCGATCCCAAGAACCGCCGTCGCCTGGTCGGCGAGCCCGTCGCCCTGGAATTCATGATCCCCGAAAACTCCAATTCCGGGGTCAAGCTGGAAGGAGTCTACGAAGTCCAGATCTTCGACTCCTGGAAGGTGGCCAAACCCAAGGGAGAGGACTGCGGCGGCATTTATCCCCGCGCGGAACTCACGCCGACGTACCATCACATCGACGACGGTATCGCGCCGCTGAAGAACGCGGCCAAGCAGCCGGGCCGGTGGCAGACGCTGGAGATCGTGTTTCGCGCGCCGCGGTTCGATGCCCACGGCGGCAAAATTGCCTCCGCGCGGTTCGATAAAGTGGTGCTCAACGGCATTCTGATCCACGACCACGTCGAGGTTCGCTATCCGACGGGGCATATCTGGCGCCAGCGCGAGACGGCCCGGGGCCCGCTCTTGCTCCAGGCCGATCACGGGCCGGTGGCCTTCCGCAACGTGCGCGTGCGGCCGCTGCCTGCCAAGTGATGCGTGCGCGCCATTACGGCTTCAGCAGCGCGTAATAGGCATCGTTCCAGCGCAGTTCCTTCTTGATGTCGGCAACGGTGGTCTGGGCGCCGATCGCGAGACATTCAATGCCGGCGATTTCGGCGAACATTTCCAGGTGCTGTCGCGTGACGGCCTGCGAGAAGCCGGTATGGTGGGCGCCGCCGGCGTAGATCCAGGCCGCGGCCGCCGTTCTCAGATCGGGCCGCGGCAGCCACACCGCCCGCGCCACCGGCAACCTGGGCAGGTCCCGCTCGGGGACCACCACGTCGACTTCGTTCACGATGAGGCGGAAGCGATTGCCCAGGTCGATGAGCGAAGCGTTCAAGGCGGCGCCGGCGGGCACGTTGAACACCAACCGGGCCGGATCGGCCTTGCCGCCGATGCCTAGCGGATGGATCTGCAGCGACGGCCGGCCTTGGGCGATCGACGCGCACAGTTCGAGCATGTGGGCGCCGAGCACTTTCATGCCGCCGGGCACCAGATGATACGTGTAGTCCTCCATGAACGACGTGCCGCCCGACAGGCCGGCGGCCATGACTTTCATGGCCCGCACCAGGGCGGCCGTCTTCCAGTCTCCTTCGGCCCCGAAACCGTAGCCGTCGGCCATCAGCCGCTGCACGGCCAGTCCGGGCAGTTGCTCCAGTCCGTGCAGGTCTTCGAAGGTGGTGGTGAAGGCCCGAAAACCGCCGTCGGCCAGGAAGCCGCGCAGTCCCAACTCGATCCGGGCGGCCGCGCGCAGACCTTCCATCCCGGCCTCAGTCGCAATGCCTGGACCGGCAGCGTAACTGTCCAGGTAGCAGGAAACGAGTTCTCTCGTCTCTGCGTCCGACACCCGGTTGACGCGCTGGACCAACTCACCCACGCCATAGCCGTGTACGGCGTAGCCGAACCGCAACTGGGCCTCGACCTTATCGCCTTCGGTGACGGCGACTTCGCGCATGTTGTCGCCGAAGCGGGCTACCTTGCCGCCCTGGGCGTCGGCCCAGGCCGCCGCGGCGCGCGCCCACGCGCCCAGTTCCTCCTGCACCTCGCGATCCTGCCAGTAGCCCACCACCACGGCCCGGTTCTTCCGCAGCCGGGTGCAGATGAAGCCGAACTCGCGGTCGCCGTGGGCGGCCTGGTTCAGGTTCATGAAGTCCATGTCGATGCTGTCCCAGGGGATTTCGCGATTGAATTGGGTGTGCAGATGCAGAAGCGGCTTGCCGAGACTCGACAGGCCGGCAATCCACATCTTGGCCGGCGAGAAGGTGTGCATCCAGCAAATCAGCCCCACGCAATTCGGCGTGTTGTTGGCCTCGCGGCACAACTGCGAGATTTTCTCGGGGCTGGTCAACACGGGCTTGAAGACCACGCGCACCGGCACGGCCGGCGACTGCCCCAGGGCCCGGGCGATCTGTCCGGAATTGACCGCCACCTGCCGCAAAGTTTCTTCGCCATACAGGTCCTGGCTGCCCGTCACGAACCAGGCTTCGTACTGCTTCAGGTCAATCATGGGGAAATCCTCTCGTTACAGCCGGCACAATACCCGATGGTAACAAGCTTAGCGTGTGGGCCGCCACGGCACAACGGATCCGCCCGACTCTCGACTCTCGACTCTAGGCTGACGGAAATGGCGCCGGACCAGGAGAACTCGGCCGACGTGGACAAGTTGTCGCGCGAGATCATCGCCTTGGACGCGGAGAACAAGGCCGGGCTGAAGAAGAAGTACCTGAAACAACAGAAGAATCAGACGCCGCCTCGGCAGGAAGAGCCCAGCCGGGACCAGTTAGGACCGATTCCACGTTTCAAAGTGGACTTTTGCGCGAGACGCCGATTCGAGATCCCCTCTCCCGGAGGGAGAGGGGGATTACTACGCCTCCGGCTCGTCGACCTTCGTCCCCGTCCACCAGTCCGTCGCCGCGCGGTACGCCTGGCCGCCGAGACGCAGCAGCAAACTCTTGCCCGCGTCCGGATGATCTTCGGGCAACATGGCGGCGGCGGCGCGCTGTTCCTCGAACCATTGGATGACGTAGTAGAACACGGGCGTGAGGAAGATGCCGAAGAGCGTCACGCCGAGCATGCCGCCGAACACGGCGGTGCCCAACGTGCGCCGCATCTCCGCCCCGGCGCCGATGGAAATCACCAGCGGCACCACGCCCAGAATGAAGGCGAACGAGGTCATGATGATCGGCCGCAGCCGCAGTGCGCAGGCGGCCAGCGTGGCCTGGTAGCGGCTCTGGCCCGACTGGTACTGGGCCTTCGCGTATTCCACGATCAAAATGGCGTTCTTGCAGGCCAATCCCACGAGGACCACGAAGCCCACCTGGGTGAAGATGTTGACGTCCATTTGGGCCAGGGCTACGCCGGCAATCGAGAACAGCAGGCACATGGGCACCACGAGGATCACGGCCAGGGGCAGCGACCAACTTTCGTACTGCGCCGCCAGCACCAGGAACACCAGCACCACGGCCAGCACGAACACGAGCATGGCCGTGTTGCCGGTCTCGAGTTGGAGCAAGGCCAACTCCGTCCATTGGGTGTGCATCGACTGGAATTGAAGGAGCTCCTGCCGGGCGGCGGACTGCATCAAATCGATGGCCTGGCCGGAGCTGACGCCCGGGCCGGGGACCCCGTTGATGAAGGCCGACGGATACATATTGTAGCGCAGGATCATGACCGGCCCGCTGATCCAGCGGATGCTGGCCACCGTGCCCAGCGGCACCATCGTCCCGCGCATGTTGCGGAACTTGAACTGTTTGAGGTTCTCGATCTGCTTGCGGTAGGCGGCGTTGGCCTGGACGTTGACTTGCCAGGTCCGCCCGAAGCGGTTGAAGTCGTTGACGTACAGCGAGCCGAGGTTGGTTTGCAGGGCATTGAAGAGTTCGCTGATGGAGACGCCCAGCAGCTTCGCCTGGTCGCGGTTAATGTCCAGAAAGAGCCAAGGGGTGTCGGCGCGGAAACTGCTGAAGCAGCCGTTCAGTTCGTGGATGTTGTTTCCATGCTCGACGATCTTCTCGGCGGCCGATTGCAGGGCGGGGGCTCCGGAGTCGCCGCGGTCCTCGATCACCAGTTTGAATCCGCCCGCCGTGCCCAGGCCGTCGACCGGCGGCGCGCCGAAGACGTTGACCAGGGCATCGCTGATTTCCTTTTGGCAGCGATCCTGCAATTGGGCGGCGATCACGTCGCCGGAGAGGCGCTGGGCGGCGCGCTCGTGGAAGTCCTTGAGCATGACGTACATGGCGCCGAAATTCGGCGCGTTGGCGCCCAGCAGGATCGACTGGCCGGCAATGGCCACCGTGTGCTCGACCCCCTTGGTATTCTTGGCGATCTCCTCGATGCGCTGCATCACCCGTTGGGTCCGCTCGACGGAAGCGGCGTCGGGCAACTGCACGTTGACCAGCAAATAGCCCTTGTCCTGCATGGGGATGAAGCCGGAGGGCGAGCTCACGAAGCCCCAATAGGTCAGGTACACCAGCCCGGCGTAAACCACCAGCACGATCAGGCTGATCCGCAGCAGCATGCCGACCGCCCGGGTATACAGGCCGGCGGTGTAATTGAAGCCCACGTTGAACTGCCGGAAGCACCAGCCGACGATGCGGTTCAGGCTGCGGCCGAAGAACCATACCAGGGCTGCCCCGGCCACGATCGCCGCGCCCCGCAGGGCCCAGGCCATCGCCGGCGGCGCGCTCTCCAACCCCTTGTCCAAGGGCAGCGCGGGCAGAGCGCGGTGCAGCAGGACTGCCAGCCAGGGCGCGAGGGTGGCGTAGCCCAGCCAGGCGCCCAACAGGGGAAACGCCAGCAACGGCAGCACTTCGCCGGTCTCCTTTTCCTTGGGCCGCAACAACAATGCCGACAAGGCCGGGCTTAAGGTCAGCGAATTGAAGGCCGAGATCACGGTCGACGTGGCGATCGTCAAGGCGAACTGGCGATAGAACTGGCCGCTGATCCCGCTGATGAACGCGCAGGGCACGAAGACCGCGCTGAGCACCAGTCCCACGGCGATCACCGGGCCGGAGACCTGGCTGAGGGCCTTGATCGTGGCCTCGCGCGGGGCCAGGCCGGTCTCGATGTGGTGTTCCACCGCTTCGACCACCACGATGGCGTCGTCGACCACGATGCCGATGGCCAGCACCAGTCCGAACAGCGTCAGGTTGTTGAGGCTGAAGCCCATGCCCGCCATCACGGCGAAGGTGCCGATGATGGCCACGGGCACGGCGACCAGGGGGATGACGGCGGAGCGCCAGTTCTGCAGGAACAACAAGACGACGAAGGCCACCAGGAACACCGCGTCGCGGAGGGTGACGAACACCTCGTTGATCGATTCGGTGATGAACGGGGTGGTGTCGTAGACGATGGAATAATCCAGCCCGGCGGGGAAGGCCGCCTTGAGCTCCTCCATCTTGGCCCGCACCAGTTGCGCCGTTTTCAGGGCGTTGGAACCGGGCAACTGGTAGATGGAGAGGGCCACCGAGGGGCCGCCGTCGAGCGTGCAGGTCTGATCGTAGCCTTGCGCGCCCAACTCGATCCGCGCCACGTCGCGCATGCGGACAATGCGGCCGTCGGCATCGGTCTTCAGCGTCATGTCGGCGAACTGATCGGCGTCGGCCAGCCGGCCCAAGGTGGTCATGGTATACTGGAAGACCTGCCCCTTGGGGACGGGCGGTTGCCCGATCTGTCCGGCCGCCACCTGGGCATTCTGCTCCTGGATGGCCCCCACTACGTCGCCGGCCGTGAGATTCAGGTTCGAGAGCTTTTCGGGGTCCAGCCACATCCGCATGCTGTAGTCGCGCTGGCCGAGATAGGTGATGTCGCCCACGCCCGGCAACCGGGCCAACTCGTCGCGGAGCTGGATCGTGGCGTAGTTGCTCAGGTACAGGTTGTCGCGGCTGCCGTCCGGCGACGACAGGTTCACGATCATCAGCACGGCCGGCGACTTCTTCTTCACCGTCACGCCCTTCCGCATGACCAGGTCCGGCAAGATCGGCTGGGCCAAGGCCACCCGGTTCTGCACCAGCACCTGGGCCATGTTCAGATCGATCCCCAGCTTGAACGTGACGGTCAACGTGTAGGTGCCGTCATTGGTACACTGCGACGACATGTAGAGCATGCCCTCGACGCCGTTGACCTGCTGCTCGATCGGCGCGGCCACGGTATCGGCCACCACCTGCGCGTCGGCGCCGGGATACGAGGCCGAGACTTCCACCGTGGGCGGCGTGATCTCCGGATACTGGGCAATCGGCAGCACCCATACGGCAATGCCGCCGGCCAGTGTAATGACAATCGACAGCACCGAGGCGAAGATCGGCCGATGGATGAAAAAACGGGAGAACATGTGAGTGCCGCGTTGGTGAATGAATGATGGATGGTCAAGTTCCCTCTCCCGCTCGTGCCGCTGCGGCACGCGGGGAGAGGGTGCCCCTTTAGCCGCTATCTTCGTCGAACGGATCGGAAGGCAGTTGCGCACCCGGACCTCGCATGCTCGAAATGATGAGCTTGATCAGGATTGCCAGCCAACCGAACGTAAGGATGAGCATGAGGACGCTGCTGACAATATGTAAGCGGCGCGAGGCGAACAGGCGCGTGCCGCCCAGCCGGTCGACCACGCAGAAGAACACGGGAGTAAGGAAGATGCCGAAGAGCGTTACGCCGAGCATGCCGGCAAATACGGCGGTGCCCAGGGTGCGGCGCATTTCGGCCCCCGCCCCGTGGGTGATCAACAGCGGCACCACGCCCAGGATGAAGGCGAAGGAGGTCATCACGATGGGCCGCAGCCGCAGTTGGCAGGCGGCCAGCGCCGCTTCGCTCCGCGAGATGCCTTCCTCCCGTTGATGCTTGGCGAATTCCACGATCAGGATCGCGTTCTTGCTGGCCAGTCCCACCAGGACCACGAAACCGATCTGCGTGAAGATGTTGATGTCCATGTGCGCCAGGATCACGCCGGTGATGGCGCTGAGCAGGCACATGGGAACGACCAGGATGATGGCCAAGGGCAGCGACCAGCTTTCGTACTGGGCGGCCAGCACCAGGAACACCATGATCACGGCGAAGGCGAAGAGAATCATGGCCGTGTTGCCGGCCTGCAGCTCCAGGAACGCCATCTCCGACCATTCGTAGCGCATGCCCGGAGCCAACTCGCGGTCGGCCAGGTGCTGCATGATGTCGATCGACTGCCGGGAGCTGATGCCGACGCCCGGTTGACCCTGGACCGCCGCCGCGGCGTACATGTTGTAACGGGTGAGGACCAACGGCCCGTTCACTTCGCGCACGCTGCAGACGGCCCCCAGCGGCACCATGGTGCCCCGGTCGTTGCGGACCTGGAGTTGCTTGACCTTTTCCAATTGGTTGCGGAACCCGGCGTCGGCCTGCACGATCACCTGCCAGGTCCGGCCGAAGAGGTTGAAGTCGTTCACGTACAGCGAACCCAGGTACACCTGGAGCGTATTGAAGGCGTCGGCCAGCGCCACGCCCAGGGTCTTGCACTGCTCGCGGTTCAGATCCGCGTACAGTTGCGGCGCGTTGGCCCGGAAAATGTTGGGCATGACGATCAGCAACGGCGGCGCGGCGCGGATCTTCTTCACGTAGGCTTGGGGGTCCTTGCGGAAGGTCTCCAGCATGGTCTCGTCGGCAAGGAAGACGGTGCGCCGTTCGACCTCGATCCTGCAAGGCTTGCCCAGCGAGCCCAGCAGCTTCCCGCTCACCGGGCAGACCCGCTGTATCTCGGCCGCCGTACGGTCGGCGGGCGAGAGGTCGTCCAGTCCCGGCAGCGTGCGGCGTTTTTGCCGGCCTTTTTCCGCCAGGTTGTCGGCCTGCTCCTGCAGGGCCTGCAGGCCGGCGTCGCTGCGGTCCTCAACCATGATCTTGAAGCCGCCGGTGCGGCTGACGCCGCGCACGGGCGCCGCTCCGAACACGGCCACCATGGCTTGCGGCACTTCGGCCTCGAGCCGTTTGCGCAGCGTGGCGGCGATCTCCTCGCTATACAGGCCCGGCCCTTGGCGATTGGCAAAATCATCCAGGATCAGGAATGCCGACGCGAAGTTCGAACCGTAGGCACTGATGGCAAACGACTGGCCGGCGACCGCCACGGTGTGTTTGACCCCGGGCTCGCTGAGGCAGATTTTCCCCACGCGATCCATCAAGTCGCGCGTGCGCTCGGCCGAGGCGGCGTCGGGCGTTTGCACGTTGACCAGCAGATAACCCATGTCCTGCGTGGGGATGAAGCCCTTGGGAGTGCCCATGAAACTCACGTACGTCAAGTACATCAGGCCGACGTAAACGATCAACACCAGGGCGCTGCCGCGCAGGAACAGCCGGACCACCCGCAGATAGAGGTTCGTGGCCCGGCCGAAGGCCTGATTGAACCAGCGGAAAAGCACGCCCAGAATGAAGTTGATCGGCCCGCTGACGAGCCATCCTGCCGCGGCGCCCGCCGCTGCGGCTCCCCAGGGGGCGCCGCTCAGCGCGGCCAGCCACTTGACGGCCGTTAGCAGTTGCTCCGCATGTGCTCCGGCAAGGGCCGGGGCGTGCCTTGTCGTCCAGGGGACCATCCACGCGGCGACGAACTGGTAGGCCAGCCAGCCGCCCGCCGCGACGTAGAATAGCGGCGGCAGCACCTGGGGCGTGCCCTTGCCGCGCGGCCGCAGCAGCAGGGCCGACAGCGCCGGGCTCAACGTCAGCGAATTGAAGGTCGAGATGATCATCGAGGCGGCGATCGTCAGGGCGAACTGCCGGAAGAATTGTCCGGTGATGCCGCTGATGAACGCACAAGGCACGAAGACCGCGCTGAGAACCAGGCCAACGGCAATCACCGGCGCGGAAAGCTGATCCATCGCCTTGATCGTCGCGTCGCGGGGTGACAGGCCGTGTTCGATATGGTGTTCGACCGCCTCGACCACCACGATCGCGTTGTCGACCACGATGCCGATGGCCAGCACCAGGCCGAACAGGGTCAGGTTGTTGAGGCTGAACCCCATCAGCCGCATGACGGCGAAGGTGCCGACGATGGCCACCGGCACGGCGATGAGCGGGATGATGGCGGAACGCCAGTTCTGCAGGAACAAGAGCACCACGAAGGCCACCAGCACGATGGCATCGCACAATGCCTTGATCACCTCCTGGATGCACTCGCGCGTGTAGGGTGTGGTGTCGTACTGGATCTCGTAGATCACGCCCTTGGGGAAATTCTTGGCAAGATCATCCATCTTCTCGTGGATCAGATTGGCCACCTCCAGCGCGTTGGCGTCGGGCAACTGGAAGATGATCAGGCCCACCGAGGGTTTGCCGTCCAACCGGCAACGGACGTCCTGATTCCGTGGTCCCAATTCGGCGCGGCCCACGTCCTTGATGCGGATCAGGCGGCGGTCGGGCGTGGTGCGGAGAATAATGTTGGCGAACTGCTCCGGGTCCTTTAGCCGGCCCAGGGTCGAGAGCGTGATCTGCGTATCCTGGCCTGGGGCGGCCGGCTGCTGGCCGATCTGCCCGGCCGCCACCTGGGCGTTCTGCTCGCGGACGGCATTGACGACGTCGGTAGCCGAGAGGTTCCGCGCCGCCAGTTTGTCCGGGTCGACCCAGATCCGCATGCTGTAATCGCGCTGCCCGCTGATGAAAATGTCGCTGATTCCCGGCAGGCGGAGCAACTCGTCGCGGACGTACATCAAGGCGTAGTTGCTCAAGTACAACTGATCGTAGTAGTCGCCGGGCGAATTGAGATTGACCGACATGAGAATGTCCGGCGCCATCTTGCGGGTAGCGACGCCGGTCTTCTTCAGCACGTCCGGCAGCATGGGCAGGGCCAGGTTCACGCGGTTCTGCACCAGCACCTGGGCCAGGTTCAGATTCACCCCATGCTTGAAGGTTACGGTCAGGTTGTACGAGCCGTCGTTGGTACACTGCGACGCCATGTACAGCATGTTCTCGACGCCGTTGACCTGCTGCTCGATGGGGGCCGCCACGGTCTCGGCCACCACCTGGGCGCTGGCGCCGGGATAATTGCAGTTCACCTGCACCGTGGGCGGCGATATCGGCGGGTATTGCGCCAGCGGCAGGTTGAGGACCGCCAACCCGCCGGCCAGCGTGATGACGATCGACAGCACGGTGGCGAAGATCGGTCGGTCGATGAAGAAACGCGAGAACATGGGGCGAGGATGGTGGGTAATTAGGAGGCAGGCCGGCGCCCTGCCGCCGCTTTGGCGTTGCCGACCGGCGTGGCGTTGGGCACCGACAGGGCCGCGGGCCTGGCCTTCGGCGTGCGGACCGCCGCCGGCGGGGCGGGCTCTGCCGTGGCGCGCGGAACCGCGTCCAGCGTCGTCGCCACGGCTCCGCTCGCGGGCGGCGCGGCCGGCGACTCTTCGGAGGTCATCGCGATCATTTTCCACGCCACCTTCATGCCCTGCCGCACCCGTTGCAGACCGCTCAAAATGACTTTTTCCTTCGGCTCCAGCCCCTTTTCAATCACCCGCAATCCATTGTTCAGCGATCCAATCTGCACGCGGCGATAGAGCACCTCGTCCTTGTCGTTGACGACGTACAGGAACTTCTGGCCCTGATCCGAGCCCAAGGCCCGTTCCGACACCAGGGTCGACGAATGCGGATCGCCGATCGGCACGCGGATGCGGGCGAACATTCCGGGCGAGAACAAGCGATCGGCGTTGCGGAATAGGCCGCGCAAACGCAATGTTCCCGTGGCCCGATCCACCTGGTTGTCGACAAAGTCGATCGTGCCCACGTGCGGAAAGCCTTCCTCGTCGGAGAGCCCCAGGTAGACGTGGACCTCGGTACTCCGGGCG
>JBEKZQ010000221.1:0-17139 GCA_049509675.1 Thermoguttaceae bacterium
GACAGGGAATACAAGAAGCCACGTTATTCGATCTCGATCAGCGACTCGACTTCGCCCTTGCGACTGAATCGCCCCACCAGCATTTCGCTCGACAGGTTGTGTGCCAAGAGCGTGCGATTGGCCCGGGGAGCCAGCGAGCGGTAGATCAGCCATTGGCGACGGCCGATCGCCACCCGGTAGCCCACGGCCACGTCGGCCGGCAGGGCCCGGACCGACTCCGCCACGGTGAGTTGCCGCCAGGTCCGCGGCTGCTTCATGCGCGTGCGGTCCAGATTGAACAGCAGCGGGCAGAACAGCCGCCGGCCGGCAATACGCTGTTGCCAGTGTAATGCTCCTGGCGCCGTGCCCAGCCCACCCCCGGCCTCCGCTTCGCGCCACTCGGGCAGCGCCAGGGGAAGCACCAGTGCCAGCAGCCGGTCCCGATGCACCAGGAAACCCTCGTGGGTCTCCCGAGCCGGCTGGAAGGAGACATCCGCGGCCAGCGGCAAACGGGCGTCGTACTGCAAGGGGCCCGGCCGATCGCCCAGGATCGCGTCGGCCAGCAGCAGGAAGCGGTCTCGCTTGGCCAATAGGACGTGGCGTTCCAGGCACAGCCCGTCGGCCAGCTTCGACGATAGTTCCAGATAGTCGACGTCCCCGTCCGAGACCCAGCAGGTTGCCTCCCAGGCGGAAACGGGCGAAACGGCCGTGCCGTCGCGCCGCAACGCATGTTCCCATTGGCCCGAGAGAACGACGACCCGGCCGCAGCGGAGTTCCATCGCGAACGTCTGCCCAGCGTAGGCGACCGTCAACTGTAAAGCCGAGCGCGACGCCTCGGACCGCAACGTGGCCGTGGCTGCCGCTTCGTCATGCCGCGACTTCGTGCGCGAGGGGGTTTTGGCCATGTCAGCCCTATTGGCCAGTGCTTTGGAAAGTAGTATCTTACATTCGGAGCCAAAGTATAACGGCCCGCCGGAGAACTGCAAAGTGCGCCAAGTCTTCCGTTACAGGTCCATTCCGAACACTAGCCCGCAGCGCCAGCAAGGGATTTGCGGCGATTCTCCCTCACTGGCGCGTCGGGCTAGTGTACCAGGAGAATTCCCGACTGTGCAGTTGTCTTCCCCTCCAGCCGGACATAAGATGCAATCAAACCAGGAGTAGAATTATGAGAGTTTCCGCTGTTGTTGGCACGTCCGTTTGGTTTTCAATTGCACTCGTTCTGCCTTTGTTCCCGTGTGCTCAAGCGGTCGCACAGGATAACGACCAGCCCGCGGCGGAGAAGCCCAAGCCGGCCGATCTCGGCTCCCCGCTGGTCGATGACCCGGCCAGTCTGGTGCGCCTCGATCCGACCTATCCGGTGTGGATCGACAAACGCAAGAAGGAGGTGGTCTTTCTTGCCCAGGTATGCCGGGCCGACTACCCGCTGGAATTCCTCGTCACCCTGCGCGACCGAAGTTATGAAGCCGTGGTGGCCACCGACGTAAGACCTTCGCTGGTCCACGCCGGGCTGCTGGCGGTGGGCGCAAAGCCGGGCCATCCGGCCAATTACAAGGACAAGTTCATCCCGCCTACCGGCACGGAAGTGGCCATCGAGTTCCGCTGGAAAGACAGCAAGGGGAAGGTGCAACACGCCCCCGCGCACTACTGGGTTCGCAACGTGCGCACCAAGAAAGCGCTGGACGTGAACTGGGTCTTCGGCGGCAGCGGCTTTACCAAAGACGAGACCACCGGCAAGCAGTATTACCTGGGCGACAGCGGCGATTTCATTTCCGTCTTGAATCTCCCCACCGCCACGCTCGATCTGCCCATCCAGAGCACCTCGGCACTGGAATCGCGATTGTTCGAGGGGTTCGTCGAGCACTTGCCCCCGGAAAAGACGCCCGTCACGGTCATTCTCATTCCAGTAAAGTTGGCCAAGGCCGGGAGTGTGAGATCTGGTCTCTGAGATTTGAGATTCGCAAATACCGGATCCCGCCCCACTACTTCGGCTTCAGCAGCCGTTCGACGCTTTCCAACAGCCGGTCCATGGCGAACGGCTTGCGGATATAGTCGTCCACACCCAGCATCTCGGCGTAGGCCTTGTGTCGATTGCCCTCGTTCGCAGTAATCATAACCACCCGCAAGGGGACCGGCCGCGTCCGCCGCAGCTTCTCCAACACCAGGAAACCGCTCCGCTTGGGCATCATCATGTCGAGGATGACCAGGTCGGGGTCTTCCCGCTCGGCCATGGCCAGCCCTTGGTTGCCGTCCCGGGCCACGAGCACCTGATACCCGCCGGCCTCCAGGGCGATCCGCATGGAATCGACGATTTCCCGGTCGTCGTCGACCAGCAGGATTCGTTTTTGGTTCTCGCTGGTCTTTTCGGGAGTGACATTTTCTTCGGGCATGATTGATCAACCTTCCTGGTGGAGCATCGCGTGACAGATCCCGCTTCTACATTCGTACCCCAGGCTGCCCGGCTTTGCAAGGGCCCCTTACTGCCGTATCACACACTAGCCCGACGCGCCAGCGAGGGATCTGCGGCGATTCTCCCTCGCTCGCGCGTCGGGCTAGTGTTCTGCATCGCGACTTTCCCATTGTCCTGTTTGCCGTTTGTCTTGCCTTGACGCGATTGAGCGGCCGATCTACCATTGCCACCGCGGCCTGAATCGGCCAGTAGCCCGTAGGACGGATTGCCAATTCCGTCCCTGTTTTGCGAGACGGATTGGCAATCCGTCCCACGATGGTCGCTTGCGGGGGACGTCCGTGCCCAAGAAATCGCGCATCCTGGCGGTGGTGTTCTGCGGCGTGCTGCTGGTGCTCTTGGCCCTGTTGGGCGTGTACCTGGCCCTCCGACACGAGCCGGCCTTCTATCGGCGTGCCCTGACCGGTGATGCGGCGGCCGAGAAAAAGGCCAGCGAAAAGATGCTCCAAGGCGTGGCCCACCTGGGGAGCAATCTGGCCAAGCAGGGGCAGTGGCAGGCGGTTTTTTCGGCCGAGGAGATCAACGGCTGGCTGGCGGTCGATCTGCCGCGGAACCATCCTGACGCCCTGCCGCAGGGCATGCACGATCCCCGCGTGGTGATCGAGCCCGATGGCGTTACCTTGGCCTGCCGCATGGACCGCGGCGGTCTCAGTGGAGTGGTCTCCGTCAAGGTGGATCTCTACCTGCAGGAGCCCAATGTGGTCGCCCTGCGGGTCCGCTCGGCCCGGCTGGGCGCCATTCCCGGGCCGCTCAAGCCGGTACTGGACGCCATCAGCGCGGCCGGCCGGCACGCCGGTATCCCGGTCGATTGGCGGCAGGCCGATGGCGACCCGGTGGCGCTGGTCTCGATCCCTCCTCCGCGCGATCCGCACGGCAAGCGGGTCCGCATCGACACCTTGCGGTTGTCGCCGGGCCAAATCTACCTCTCCGGCGCCACGCAAAGTCGCTGAAGTATCTGCAAGCCGCCGCCGTGCAGACTCTAACGTGCGGCTTGAGTGGTTTTGGGTGTTAGCAGACTGTTGAAAAAGGGTGCCACTGCTGGCTTGCCCAGCAGTGTTTTCTTGCGAGTTTCTGCCATGCACTGCTGGACAAGCCAGCAGTGGCACCCAAGATTTGCGGAAGCCGACTTTTTCAACCGGCTGTTAGGTCTTTCTTTTTTTATCTGTGTTTAATCCGTGTTTCATCCGTGGCTGCTTCCTCCGCCCCCCGTCGCCACTCCCCGAAGAGCCGCTCCGATCCGCACTTCTTGCAATTGGCTCTTTATTCATTCACTCCAGACAACCGATCTTATCGGATGCCGGAGGCTATGGCCTCATGGCCTGCGGAGACACTCAGGGGAGGCGAGAAATGCTGCGTCGGCGAATCGACCTGACTTGGCCGAGTTTAGGTATCCTCTTGGTACTATTCGGTTTATGCGTTCGTTGTCCGCGCTCCTGGGAACGCGTGGCCCGATTGGAAGCCCTCCAGGTTCCGGCGGCCACGCAAAGCCATCCCAAACGCGGCAAACTACGGAATCAGCAGACAATTACCCAAACCACGGACGTTTCCGAGGGCGCGCCGCGGGCGGTTGAGCTGGCCCCAAAGATTGCGGCCAACCCCCTAGCGACGGAAACGCCGGTTTCCGAACCGGTTATGAAGGAGCCGGAGACGCCCAGCGCCGAGCCCGCCCAAAACGCTCCAACGGCGACCTTGCCCACTATCGAGGTGGCTCTGGCTCCTGCCACCGGCCCAAAGGCCGAGATGGCGGTTGTCGCCAAGCCGACGCCGCTGCCTGACGCCACGGCAGCCGACGCCGCGCCCGTGGCAGAGCCGGCCGTTTCGGCACAAAAGACGCCAGCCGCCGAAGTATCGCCAATGCTTGCCCTGCGAATGCCCCGGACCGAGCCGGCGGCCGGCATGGAACTGGACAAATCGCCTCCCGCTGGCTCGTCCTATCCCGACACGGGCATGAAGCCCGTGGATCCGCCTGAGTCTAAGGCGACTGGCACGGGCGAAGGGGACAGTCCCATTTTCGTTGAACGAAAATTGGGACAGTCCCCCGCTCGTTCCGAGCCGCCTGCTCCCGAGGCCCTCGCTTCCGTATCGCCGACCGCCAAGGCGGCGGCGCCCGCCCCGGCGCCCATCGCGCCGGCCGCAATACCGGAACCGGCGTGGCAAGAGCCGACGGCCTTGCTGGCGCGCTTGGAAAAACTCTCTACGCACGCGGCGGCCGCCGCTTGGGCCGCCGAGACCAGCCGCTTGGTCCGCGATCTGGGCGCCGCTGTCTCCTCCCGATCACAGGAGCGGTCCGCCCTGATCGAGCGGCTGGATCGTTCGGCCGCACAGGGCATCGCCTTGGCGACGAAGCTCAGCGATCGAAATCTGGCGCAGGAAACGGCACGGATCGCCAACGCCATTGAGCGTCGCCTTAGCGTCTGGCAGCACCTGGTCCAGATCGATGACGCGGCGCCGGGCCAGTTGCGCACTCAGCCGGCCGACGGCAAGACCATCTCGCTGTGCCTGGCCAAGATCGACGAGATGACCCGCGGCTCGGCGGACGGCGAGGACTGGCGCAAGTATCTACTGCTGGACGCCTTGCAGCAATGGTCGGCCGAGCGGAAGTCGTCGGACGATCGGGTTCCGCGCGACCTGGCCCAGCGGCTGCTCAAGCGGTTGACCCAGACGCCCATGCAAGCGCGGCAGCGGCAGTTCCTCTCCAGCGGTCCGTTGGCCACCTTGCAGCAGGAGTTGCTGCGGCACGCGGCCCAGCCGGTTACCGCCGCGGCCCTGCTGGAGCACATGGAACGCTACGAGCAGAGCGGGCTCACCAGTGACGCCCGGCTGCTGGCCACCGATTGTCAATACTTGGCCCTCGCGGCCGACGAAACGCACCGGCAAATGGCCGGCGACGTGGAAAGCCATTATCGCAACGCGAACGTGCGGTTCGCGGTCTCGGCGGAATTGCTCAACCGCCTGATTCCCAAGCGCCAGCCGGAATATGCCCCGGTGAGCGACACGATTCTGGGTCATCCGGTGCAGGGCGACAGCCTGTTGTCCAGCGCGGTGGCGGTGCGGCTATTGCCCGATCCGCGCCGCGTGCTGCTGGCCTTGGAGATCCACGGCACGATCGACTCCTCGACGTTTTCGACCGCCGGCCCGGCCACCTTCTTCAACGACAGCCAATCGGTCTACACGGCCCGCAAACCGTTGCAGATCGATCTGCGGGGAATTCGCTTGTGGCCTACCCAGGTGGACGTGGAGAACAACACGCACTTGCGGCATCTGGCGACCGATTTCGACGGCTTTCCCTTAGTGAGCAACATCGTGCGCGGGGTGGCCCGCTCGCAGGAAGAGCAGAGTCAGCCGGCGGCGCAGGAGGAAGTCAAGCAGAAAGTGGCCGCCCAGGCCCAGGACCGCATCGATCGGGAAACGAGCGTGCAATTGGCGCGGGCCGCCCGGCGGCTGCACGAGCAGGTGCTCGGCCCCATGGATGGCCTGGCGGTCGAGCCGACCCTGATCGCCGCCGAAACCACCGAGCAACGGTTCATCATGCGGGTGCGTCTGGCGGGCCGGGACCAGTTGGGTTCTCACACGCCGCGGCCGCAGGCCCCCGCCGACAGCCTGGCCAGCATCCAGGTCCACCAGTCGGCCCTGAACAACGTGCTGGACCGCTTGGAACTGGACGGCCGAACCTTCACCATGCCCGAGCTTCTGCGGCACGTTTCCGAGCGGCTGAGCCGGCCCCTGCCCATGCCGGTCAATGCCGACCACGACGACGTCGAGATCACCTTCGCCCGCGAGAATGCGGTCCGCTTGCACTGTGCCGACGGCAAGATCGAGGTGACGCTGGCCGTGGCGGAATTGTACAAATCGCCCCGGCGTTGGAACGATTTCCGGGTTCGCGCCTATTATCGTCCGGAGGTGAAAGGACGCTCGGTCGAGATGGTCCGCGACGGCGTGGTGCAGTTGATCGGCACCCATCTAAGCACGGGCGGACAGATCGCCCTGCGCGGCGTGTTTTCCAAGGCGTTTGCCAAGACCGCGCCTTGGAGCGTGATTCCGGAGAAGCTCTCCAACGATCCTAAGCTGGCCGACCTGGCGATTACGCAGTTCGCGGTCGACGACGGCTGGGTGGGCATCGCCCTGGGCCCGCACCACCGCACCACCTTGCGCGAGGTGATCTTCCGGCGGTAAGCGCGCGTGGTGTCGGCCCGAATTGGGTGCCACTGGCTTGCCAGTGCTGCTCCGTTTCGGTTCTTGCAGCACCGAGCTGCCAAAGACGCCTCCGCGCCGTTCATCGCACAGGCAAACCGCCATTGCGACGCATGCCGCAAGAGGCGCCCGAGAATGCACGGGCAAGCCTGACACCCGGCGTTCGGAATCGCAGAAAACCCCGGAAAACTGAGGCTCCTGAGCAAGAAAGTGTCATTGCATTACCCCTCGCGGAAATCGGCGTTTAATAGGTGTCGCGTCGCCCGCCAAGACCCGCCGTAAACGGCGGGCCGAATACCGGCTGCGCCGGAAAGGGGCCTGAAGGCCCCTGGGCGGGCAAAGTTCGTGCGCATGGGCTCGCTGCACTCGTCTACTTTCCCAACGCCCGCAAATCGGCACCCATTGCTTTCAGGCGCGCGGCCTGGGCGGTCTTGGTAGCGGCAAGGTCCCGGCTGGCCGCCGGCCCGTCGTAGGCGAACATGTAGAACTTCACCTTGGGCTCCGTGCCCGAGGGACGCACCGCCACGTAGTTGCCCTCGGCGGCCAGGTCCAGAAAGACCAGGTCGCCGCGCGGGCCGTCCAGCGGCTGCGGCGAACCGCCCGGCACGGTCACGGTGCCATCGAGATAGTCTCGAACCCGGGCCACCGCCAGACCGCCCAAGCTCTGTGGGGGATGGGCGCGCAGATTGGCCATCAGGGCCTTCATGTCCTCCATGCCGCGCTCGCCCGGCATCTGCACGGAGATTTGGCTTTCGCTGTGACAACCGTATTGGCGAAAAAGCTCGTCAAGCCGCTGGTGCAGCGTTTTGCCCTGGGCCTTCAACCGGGCGGCCAACTCGGCCAGCAGCATGGCGGCTACGGCCGCGTCCTTGTCGCGAACGTGGTCGCCGGCCAGAAAACCGTACGACTCCTCGGCCCCCAGCACAAAGCCTTTCGTGCCGCGGCGGTCCATCTCGCCGCCGATATACTTGAAGCCGACCAGCAAGTTGCCGGCCGTCTGCACCCCATAATCGTCGGCAATGCGGCGCATCAATTCGGTCGTGACCAGCGTCTTGACCACGTACAGATCGGGCGACAGCGTGCCGGCCTGGCGGCGAGCGGCCAGCAGCGCGTCGGTCAGCAGGGCGCCGATCTGGTTGCCGGTGAGCGTTGCCCAGGGCGAACTGAAGGCACCCAGGGGGTACCCGGTCCCGTTTTCGTGGCGACCAAGCGGAGCTTGGTGCCCGAATTGGGACAGTCCCCGACTTAGCGGCGCGGCGCAGCCCAGCCGGTCGCAATCGGGATCGGTGGCCAGGATCAGATCGGCCCCAATCTGCTTGCCGCGCTCGATGATCGCATCGAACACGGCCGCGTTCTCGGGGTTGGCAATATGGTTGGGCACGTTGGGGAAATCGCCGTCGGGGGCGGCGTGCGGCCCAAAAACCTCCACGTCGCGGAATCCGACCCGCTCCAACACAGGGCATACGGCCGAGGCCCCCACGCCGTGCAGCGGCGAATAGATGATTTTGACGTCCCGCGGCCCGGGCGTGCTCTGAGCGGCCACGGCCTGAAAGAAGGCCGGATCGACCTCCTCCTGGCAATACACGATCTTGCCGGCGGCCAGGGCCTCGTCCAGCGGCATCCGCTCGATGCGCGTCACCTGCTGGACGCGGCGGATGCACTCCTCGTCGTGCGGCGGCAGAAGCTGGCCGCCGGTCGACCAATAGACCTTCACCGCATTATCCGAGGGCGGATTGTGGCTGGCCGTAATCATGATGCCGCAATCACACTTCTTGTAGCGGACCGCGAAGGAGATTTCCGGCGTACTGCGATAGCCGTCCAGGAAATAGACGGTGAAACCGGCCGCGGCCATGATCTGGCTGCACAGGTCGGCAAAATGCCGCGAACGATGCCGGGTGTCGTAGGCGATGGCGCAGGCCAGCGGCTTGTCGCCGACGACTTGCTTGACGTAATCGGCCAGCCCCTGGGCGCTCTCGCCGATGGTGCGGTCGTTGATGACGCTGGTGCCGACCGGATACATTTTTCCCCGCCGCCCGCCGGTGCCGAAGGGGATGATCGTCCAGAAGGCGTCGTCCAGTTCCGGGAACTTTCCGGCGGCCAGCAGTTCGGCCACCTGCGGGGCGTATTCGGCCAGGTACGGCTCGCTGAGCCAAGTGCGGATATTTTGCACCGCGCCGGGCGAAAGTTTTTTCGCGGCGACCGCGGATTCCAATTGGGCCAGGGCATTCTTGGTGTCTGTCATGCGGCTATTTTACGCCCTGACCGCCCGGCGAAAAGGGGACTTGCACCTTTTGTGCAACCCACAGGAAATCCGCAAAGTTGCGATTCGAGACACTAGCCCGAAGCGCCAGCGAGGGAGAATTGCCGCAAATCCCTCGCTGGCGCTTCGGGCTAGTGTGCGGAACGGGCCAGTCCCGGAAGACTTCGCGCACTTTGCAGATCTCCTGGTGCGACGTAGTCATCCCTTCCGATGGGGAGACTTTCGACGTATACTTCCGCCGGAGATTGTAATCGCCGGAGGAATTCCCATCGTGGCCGAACCGATTATCAGCGTGTCAGGATTGCGGGGCGTGGTGGGCGAGACCCTGACGCCCGAGGTGGCGCTGCGTTATGCCGCGGCCTTTGCGGCCATCGCGCCGCCGGGCGGCATTTTGGTCAGCCGCGACGGCCGCTCCTCGGGCCGGATGCTGGCCGAGGCGATCCACGCCGGATTGCACGCGGTGGGGCGAAACACGGTGGACGTGGGCATCCTGGCCACTCCCACGACCGGCGTGCTGGTGCGGCATTGTCAGGTCGCCGGGGCGATCCAGATCACGGCCAGCCATAATCCAGCCCCCTTCAACGGCTTGAAACTCTTCGGCGCCGAGGGGCGCGTCATTCCGGCCGCACCGGGCGAAGAGGTGCTGCGCCGCTATCGGGCCGGGCCGCCGGAATGGGTCGCGCACGATCAGGTCGGCGCCCGTGCGGAATTTCCCGATACGCTCTCGGCCCATTGCGATGCCGTGTTGGCCACCATCGACGTCGATCGCATCCGCCGCCGCCGCTACCGCGTTGTGCTGGACTCCAACCACGGGGCGGGCGGCGCGCTGGGTCGCCGGCTATTGGAAGAATTGGGCTGCCGGCTAACCGTGCTGGGCGAAACGCCGCACGGGCGGTTCGCGCACACGCCGGAGCCCACGGCCGAGAACCTGGCCGGGGTGCTTGCCAGTGTGCCCCAGTTGCAGGCCGACATCGGTTTCTGCCAGGACCCGGATGCCGATCGACTGGCCGTGATCGACGAGTCGGGCCGTTACCTCGGTGAGGAGTACACGCTGGCCCTGTGCGTCGATCACGTGCTGCGGCGGCGCAAGGGGCCGATCGTCACCAATTGCTCCTCCAGCCGGATGTCGCAAGACGTGGCCCAACGGTATGGCGTGCCGCTGGTGCGTTCGGCCGTGGGCGAAGCCAACGTCGTCGATGCGATGCTCAAACACCAGGCGGTCTTTGGCGGCGAGGGAAACGGCGGGCCGATCGACCCCAGCGTGGGTCTGGTGCGGGACAGTTTCGTGGGCATGGCCCTGCTGCTGGATGCCATGGCCGAGCGGGACCGGAAGATCAGCCAGTTGGCCGACGCCCTGCCGCGGTACGAGATCGTCAAGACCAAGATATCCGTGCCGCGCGAGCGGGTCGCGGCGGCGCTGGACGCCTTGGAGGCCCATTTCCGCGATGCGGCGGCCGATCACGGCGGAAGAAGCCCGCGGCTTGTGCCGCACGGCCGAAGAGGTGATAGGGGGATAGTTTTCAGTTTCGCGCCATTGCGGTTCCTTTTGTTCCATTCGGACTTTCGGGTTTCCGTGTTTCGTTTAATGGCCCTTTTCTCGCGCCCTTTTCGCCGTGTTCGAATACTGAAAACTGAACACTGAAAACTGAAAACTATCTTTCAATTCGCTCCTTGCCCACGAAGGCCCGCAGGACCTCGGGAATGAGCACCGAGCCGTCGGCCTGCTGGTAGTTCTCCAGGATGGCGATCAAGGCCCGGCTGATGGCGATGGCGGTGCCGTTGAGCGTGTGGACCAGGCGGGTGCCTTTTTCGCCCTTGATCTTGTAACGCACGTCCAACCGCCGGGCCTGGTAATCGGTGCAGTTGGAGGTGCTGGTCACCTCGCCGAACTCGCCGGCCTCGCCGCGGCCGGGCATCCAGGCCTCCAGATCGAACTTGCGATAGGCCGGCCCGCCCAAGTCGCCGGTGGCCGTATCGACCACGCGATAGGGGATGCCCAGGCCGTCGAAGAGCCGGCACTCCAGGTCGCGAAGGTAGAGCAGCGTGGCGTCGCTCTCGTCGGGCAGCGTGTAGGCGAACATCTCGATCTTGGTGAATTGATGCACGCGGTACAGGCCGCGGGTGGCCCGGCCGTGGGCCCCGGCCTCGGTGCGGAAACAATGGCTGATGCCGCAGAATTTTAGCGGCAAGTCGTCGGCGTCGATGGTCTGTCCGGCCAACAGGCCGCCCAAGGTAATCTCCGCCGTGGCGATCAGGCTCAAATCGCTGCCATCGATGCTGTAGATTTGGGTCTCCGGCCCGCGCGGAATGAAGCCGATGCCTTCCAGCACGTCGTTGCGGGCCAGGTCGGGCGTAATCATGGGCGTAAACCCTTCGCCCAGCAGCACATCCAGAGCGTAGCGCTCCAGGGCCAGCTCCAGGAGCACGGCCTCGTTCTTGAGGAAATAGAAGCCGTGGCCCGCCACCCGGGCGCCGCCCTCGAAATCGACCAGCCCCAGCCGCTCGCTCAACTCGACGTGGTCCAACGGCTTGAAGGCGAAGGCGGGCAGCGGCGTCGTGCCGCGAAACAGTTCCAGGTTGGCCTGATCGTCGGCGCCCAGCGGGGCCTCGGGATGGGAAAGGTTGGGGATCGATCGCTGAATAGCGGCCGTTTCCACCTCGATGGCGTCGACCTGCTGCTGCAAAGCGGCCGTCTGCTCGCGAAGGCGCCGGCCTTCTTCCTTGCGGGCTTCCCGCTCGGCCGGGTCTTTCGCTTTGCCGATCGACCGGGAGACCTCGTTGGCCTGGCGATTGAGCTGTTCGATCTCTTGTTGCAAGGCCCGGCGCCGGGCGTCCAATTCGACGAAGCGGTCCACGTCGACCTTCACGTTGCGATTGTGACAGTTTTGCTTGACCAGTTCGACGTTTTCAATAATTAGTTTGCGATCGAGCATGGTAGTGGTGGGATTAACTTAGTCCCCCTCTCCCTCCGGGAGAGGGCCGGGGTGAGGGGGCGCTTGGAGAGGCAGGAAATACAGGAGGCCGCCCCTTATTACAATTCCCCTCACCCTAACCCTCTCCCGGAGGGAGAGGGGACTCGAATCTAACTCTTTCCGGGACGGTCCGCGGATTGCGAAATCTTACTCAGTTCTCCCCACAAGCTGGCACTGGCGGCGATGCCGCGGTGGAAGTCGGCCAGGGAGAATTTTTCGTTGGGACTGTGCGCGTTGTCGTCGTCCTGACCCCAGCCCAATAGTAGCGTATCGGCTTTGAGCATTTCGTGGAAGGTGAGGACGATGGGGATCGAGCCGCCCTCGCGGGTATAGACCGGCGGGCGGCCGAAGGCGGCGGCAATCGCCCGGGCCCCGGCGGCAACGTAGGGGCTATCCAAGGGAACCAGCACGCCCGGCGAACCGTGGTGATCGTCGAGCTCCACGCGCACGCCCGGCGGTGTGACGCCGGGCAGCCAGCGCCGCAGGGCTGCGGTGATCTTGTGCGGATCCTGATGGGGCACCAGGCGGAAGCTGAACTTCGCGCTGGCCCAAGCGGGCAGCACGGTCTTTGCGCCCTGGCCCTGATAGCCGCCGGACAGGCCGCACACGTCGCAGCTTGGGCGGGCCCAGCGGCGCTCCAGGGTGCTGTAGCCTTCTTCGCCGCTGCCCTCGGCAACGCCGATCTCGGCACGGAACCGGGCCTCATCGAAGGGCAGGGCGGCAAATTCCGCCCGCTCCCGCGCGGTAAGCGGCACCACGTCTTCGTAAAAGCCGGGAATGCAGATGCGGCCGCGCTCGTCGACCAGGGCCGCCAGGATGCGGGCCAGGGCGTTGGCCGGATTGGTCACCGAGCCGCCGAAACTGCCGGAGTGCAGGTCTCGATTGGGGCCCAGGACGCGGATCTCATAATAGGCGATCCCCCGCAGGCCGTAGGTAATGGCCGGGATGTCGCGGCTGAACTTGCCGCCGTCGCTGATGACCACGCAATGGCAGGCCAGTCGCGCGGCATTCTCGCGGATGAACTGCTCCAAGGCGTGAGAGCCCACCTCTTCCTCGCCCTCGATAATGTATTTCAGTTGCAAGGGCAGTTGTCCGCTGGTCTTGAGCCAGGCCTCGGCGCCTTTCAGGTGGGTCAGCACTTGGCCTTTGTCGTCGCTGGCCCCCCGGCCGTAGAGATTTCCGTCGCGGCGGGTCGGCTCGAACGGCGGCGAAACCCACAAATCCAGCGGATCGGGCGGCTGCACGTCGTAGTGCCCATAGACCAGCGCCGTGGGGGCTCCGGCCACCGGCGGCGATTCGGCATAGACCAGCGGATGCCCGGCCGTGGGCACGATTTCCACGCTCAGCCCCAGGCGGCGAAACTGTTCGGCGACCCATTGCGCCGCCCGATCGATATCGCCGCGCCGGGCAGGGTCGGCACTGACGCTGGGAATCCGCACGAACTCGCACAACTCCTCCTCGAAGCGTGCGGCATGTGTTTGCAGGTAGTCGCCAATACTGGTCATAAGGAATCTCACGTTCGACTGTCCGATCGCGCCCGCCGATAATATAATGGTTCTTAGCCCGCCCGGCTATTGGGGGCGATGCCCGTCCGTTGCGGAAAAAGGGGGAGTACCGATGAGCAATAGTGCCAGGGGAACTGCTTGTAAGGGGTGAGTTTGGGAGCCACCACTGTTGGCCAGCAAGTTGAGGAACGCCGATGAGCGATAACGCTGCTTCCGCCGCTGTGGAACAAACCAGTGAAACCGCCGGCCAGCGCGAGACCCGCCAGTCCAGCCAGACGCGGCGGCAGCCGCCCTACAACGTGATCCTCTGGAACGACGACGACCACAGCTACGTGTACGTCATCGCCATGCTTGGAGAGCTTTTTGGCTATCCGCCCGAAAAGGGTTACATGCTGGCCAAGGAGGTGGACAACCAGGGCCGCGTGATCGTGATGACGACCACCATGGAACGTGCGGAGCTGAAGCGCGACCAGATCCATGCCTACGGCAAGGACGGCCTGATTCAGGACTGCAAGGGTTCGATGCGGGCCTCGATCGAGCCGGCGCCGGGCGAGTAGGATCTCAAATCTCAGATCGCAGATCTCAAATTTCAGATTTCAGATCGGCGTCCGTCTTCCTCATGCCTATTCTCAAAACCCTGACGCTGGGCTGCAAAGTCAATCAGTACGAAACCGAGTACCTGCGCCAGGGACTGGCCCGGCTCGGCTATCGCGACGCCCGGGACGGAGAAACGGCCGATCTGGGCGTGGTCAACACGTGTACCGTGACCATCGAGGCGGAGGCCAAGAGCCGCAAACTCATCCGCCGGTTCGCTCGGCAGAACCCCCGGGCCGAGATCATCGTGATGGGCTGTTACGCCACCCGCGCCGCCGCCGAGGCCGCGCGGCTGCCCGGCGTGGTGGAAGTGGTCGCCGACAAGCGGCAACTGCCCGAGGTGCTGGCCCGCCGCGGGCTGGTTGACATTCCGACCGGCATCTCGTCGTTCGGCCGGCGGCATCGGGCCTACGTCAAGGTGCAGGACGGCTGCCGCATGGGGTGCAGCTACTGCATCATTCCCAGTGTTCGGCCGACGCTGGCCAGCCGCCCGGTCGAGGAAGTGCTGGCCGAGGTGCGGCGTCTGGCCGACGGCGGCCATCGCGAGATCGTTCTGACCGGCATTCACCTGGGCCACTACGGCCTGGATTTCGGGGACGGCCGCTGGAATCTGGCCCGATTGCTGCGGACTGTGGTAGCCACTGGCGGGTCCAGAGTCGAGGGTCCAGAGTCCAGAGCCCAGGCCCGGGCCGGGGCAATCACTCCCCTCTCCCCTTGCGGGAGAGGGGCCGGGGGTGAGGGGGACGTGGCGGGTGCTACTGCTGGCTCGCCCAGCAGTGCGAAAGACACGGTTGGGCAAGCCAACCGTGGCACCCAATCTACTTTCGCTGACGTGGTCAGAGAGCCCCACCAAGATTTTCGCGTGCGTCTGTCGAGCATCGAGGCGGCGGAAGTCACGCCGGAACTGCTGAACTTCTTGGCCGAGTTTCCCCAGCGGGCCTGTCCGCATCTGCACATTTCCATGCAAAGCGGTTCCGACGCGGTACTTGCGCGGATGCGGCGCCGCTGGCCCGTGCGGCAATTCATCGAACGCTGCCATGAAGTGACCCGCCGGTTGGACAAGCCGGCCCTGACGACCGACGTGATCGTCGGCTTCCCCGGCGAAACGGAAGAGGACTTTCTGGCCACGTGCCGGGCAGTCAGCACTGCCGCGCCAGCCGCCTGGAGGAGATCGGCCGGCGGCTGCGGCGGGCGTATTTCGAGCGGCTCGCAGGCCATCGGCTGCAAGTGCTGGTAGAAACGGCCCTTACGGATCGTCCCGGCTGGCTGCTAGGGACTTCCGACCGTTATGCGCCGGTCGAGTTGCCCGGCGGACCCGAGTTGGTCGGCCAGCTTGTCGACGTCGTGGCGGGGCCGGTGGTTGGCGATCGGATCAGAGGCCGCTAGCCGAGAAACGGATTCTGGTTCAGCCGTCCGGAGTAATTTGACCACGGATAACACGGATTTCACGGACAAAATGATGGCAGAACCATGATCGGTAGCTTTTGAAATCATCCGTGTCATCCGTGAAATCCGTGGTCTGCTTCATTCGGGTAAACCGCTTTGGGCTTTGTTTGTGTGCCACGGGCTTGCCCGTGCTGCTCTGGATACTTCTTGCGGCCTTGCCTTCGTCGGAAACCCCCTTTTGCAGACGCCTCACAAGGCGCGAGGCGCCAGTCTTGGAGTTGCGCATTTTCAGCGCCGTCCGGGCGGGAAACGAATCACGAAAAGCCGAAAGGGCGAAAGCCCGAATCGAGAACAATGGTTTCTTGCGACAGGAATATGGGTGGACAGGAAGATGAAGGTTTGGGTTATTTTCCTGTCCATTATCTTCTTGTCATACCGTCGTTGGGGGGTGAAGCGATGCTAGTTCACCCCCAGCCCACCATGTCTCCGTGTTTTTCCGGCTTTCGTGATTACCGGGTTACCAAGCTGCGCGTCAGCGAGAGCGCAGCTCCACAACTGGAGCTTCGGGCTTATGTGGGGTTTTCCGACAAACACCCGACTGGTGGGTCCAGGGAAAAGGGGACAGGCACCGTCGCCGTAGGCCGTCTTGACAGCGCTGGCCAATCGAGGCGACGGAGCCAGTCCCCCCCCAAAATCGCTCTGGCACGTTGGAACGACGTTTGCTACACTCCGCGGCCATTCAGGCCCAACGAGGAGGCTCTTGATGAGGGAAACTCGAATATATTGGTTCGCGCTCCTGCTTCTGGCGCTCTGGGGTTGGTCTTGTGCCGGGGTCCAGGCGGTCCCGCCCTGGGATCGGCTGCTGGGCGGCAACCGGGTCGAAGCCGACCCCGCCAAGGAATACACGCTCAAAGAGGACAACGGGCCGTGGATGATCATGACCTGCAGCTTCACCGGCGAAAAGGCGGAAAAACAGGCCCACGATCTGGCCCTGGAACTCCGCAAGCGGTACAAGCTGGAGGCCTATACCTACAAGGGCGGGTTCAAGCTGGACGACCCGAACGGGCCTAACGCCCGCGGCCCGGCCGCCATCCGCTGGCAGTACAAGCGGTTCCACGACAACCCGAAACTTTACAACGACGGAGCGATCAAAGAGGTCGCCGTGCTGGTGGGAAACTACCCGTCGGTGGAAGACCCGGAGGCCAAGCGGACCCTGCAAAAGATCAAGTGCTCCCAACCGGAGCAACTGAAAATCCAGGACGGCGAAGCGGTCAGCCGGCCGCTGGCGACCTTGCGGATGATCCAGGAGAAGGTGCCTCTTCCCGAGAACATCGAGCACAAGAAGCATGGGCCGTTGGGGCACGCGTTCATTACCACCAATCCGCTGCTGCACGCGGACTACTACGTGCCCAAGGGAGGCATCGACGAACTGGTCTTGCGCATGAACAAGGGAGTGACCCACAGCCTGTTGGATTGCCAGGGGAGATACACGGTGCAAGTGGCTCGATTCAGCGGATCGGTGATCATCGACCAACGGAAGATCCAGGAGATCGAGAACGGCAAACCGGTCGAGAGCCAGTTGGCGAAGGCCGCCGAGAAGGCCCATGAGCTAACCGAGGCCCTCCGCATCAAGGGCTACGAGGCATACGAGTTCCACGATCGCTATGCGAGCATCGTCACGGTGGGCAGTTTCAACTCGGTGGGCACGCCCCGCACCGACGGCAAGACCGAGATCAATCCGGCCATCTACACGATCATCAAGACCTTCGGGGCGGCCCCAATCACGAT
>JBEKZQ010000222.1:0-10349 GCA_049509675.1 Thermoguttaceae bacterium
CATGGTTCTTCGGGGCGTCGGAGAAGACCTCTCGCACCGCATCCAGGTAACCGAAGCCATATTCCCGGTGGGGGGCGATGTAGTGGCCTTCGCTCCATTCATTCCAGTTGTCCAACAGCAGGATCTTGCTTCCCAATTCCGTGGCCGGGAAGGTGCGGACAATCGCTTTGGCCTTCTCCAACAACTCTTTGTACTGGGCGGGCGGAATCTTCCAGATGCTCCCCTCGTCCTGCCAACCGCTCCATCCTTGGGAGACGGTCACGACCTCGGGCAAGATGCCCATGCGTCGTGTCTTGTCGATGCAATCGAGTTGTGCGGCGATGGCCTGCTCGGGTTTCGGGCTTCCCTGGACGTGCCAGCAGTACGCAAAGGTGTAGTCCAGCCCCAACTGCTTCATCAACTCCAAGTGCTTCGGGTCGAGCCCCCGGTACTCGCCCAAGACATAAAGACCGTCGAAACCGGCCTTGCGGCAGGCCACCCGCATCTTGTCCAGTGCCGCCCGCACCTGGTCCACGCCGCCCAAGTCCTGGACGAGGAACTCCGGCCGGTAGATGAACAGAAGCGGTTTGTTGTCGATCTTGAGATAACTGGCATGGCGGAAGTAGCTCTCGATCCAGAAGGGTAAGAGGTTCTCCATCAGGTCTGCTTCGTTGGATACCCCGGCGGTTCCTCTGGTCTGATTCTCCCACATGATGGCGAACTTCATTTTGGACACGTAGCGGGACTTCAGCAGGGCGTCGTGGATCGCACTGCCAAATCGCATCTTCACCGGCCCGCCCTGGCCGTTCCGATACCAGCAATAGACGAAGAACGAAATGCCGTGCTCGACCGCCCACTTGGTCTCCCAGTCGGCGACCTCTGGGTTTTCCTGCGAGTAGAACCCAAGGGCTGGGGTCCGTTCCGGGTGTTTGAGAACCTGGTCCCACATCTTCGGCTGGTCGGCCTCCCAGAGGGGGCAATTGTGGGCACCGACGAGGATTTGCGTGGCGACGGGTTGTGGCTCCGGGATGTAGGCTTTCGCTCTTTCAGGCTTGCCCCCGAGTGCTTTGATGATGTCGTCCTTCAACGTAGACCACCCGGTCGAGGAGAATGGAGTCTCGTTCCCCCGCAAATAGACCTTGGCCGTTGGCATTGTAAGAACCAGCCTCGCTCCGTATTGCTGTTCCTGCGGCGACTCCTCGCCGCCATCCCGATAGTCGGCGGGCATGATGTAGATGACGGATTCCTTCGACTGCAATGGGCCGAGGTGCTGCTGGGGCGAGAAAACAAAAATGGCTCTTCCCTTCGCTTTGGGGCCGTGGGGCGGATAGGCGTTCTCTTCAATCTTGGAAATAATCCAGCCCTTCGGCAACACGGATCGGATGGCGGCCACTGGATCACTGGTCAGATCGACGGCCGCCATCCCCGCCAGATCATTCGTGCGGACGATCCTCCAGACCGTCTCCTGGATCACCTCGGCCAGCTTCGGGTCCGTCACTTTGTAAGGCTCGCCGGGCAGGCCCTGCGGATTTTCTTTGTAGAGCGTGGCGAAGAACGTGCAGCCCACGACGTAGGAGCCGACGTTATTGAGATGGATGCCATCGGCGAACAGTTCCTTGATGTGCCTGTAGCCCGGCACCTGCCCCGCCTTCATCCGCTGGTTCAGTTCATGCATGACGTGGCCGACCGGGACCATGCGGATCGTCAGCTTGGGATACGCCTTCCGCAGTTCCAGGGTCAACCGCTCGAAATAATCCTTGGTTTCGTTCGTGTTGTCCCAGCCGCCCGTGTATTTTTTCAGCCACGCAGCATCGAAGTCGTCCTTCCCCAGGCGAGGCCAGCGGGCGTAGACGTAGACCTGGAGATCCGGGCTCTTAGGCCCGGCCAAGTCGATGAAGTTCTTCGCCATCACCAGATCGCCGTCCTTGCCGTCGAGATGGCGGTCGAAGGGTTGGAGGCTCAGAACGTCCCACTGGAAGTTGGCGAGGGCAGTGGGGTAATGCCCGAAGGGCGGCTCCTGGAAGCCGTCCTTCGGATGTTCCCAAATCCATTGGAGGGGAGCGCCGGGGATCATGTGGCGGCCCCAGACCTGCGTGTGGCCACGGCTCTTTGCCAGTTCGGCCAGTGCCCGATAATTGATCGTGTCGGTCACGCTGTTGCCGACGAAATAGACCCGGAGGGGCTTTTCCTTGGCTGCGGCTTGGGCGGCGGCCAGGGCGACGGCGACGAAAAGGATGGCTCGGATCATGGCATTCTCCTATGCGAGATTGACGCCATTATAGCAGACAGGCGGCCGGATCTCACGAGGAGCAGGGCGAATCAGATTGGTTCACCGCATGAACTTCCGCAGCATTTCCGGCTTCTCCAACGCCAGCCGCTTCAGGCCAGCGCCGAGGCGGCACAGGCCCTCGTGGTAATCAGACGAAAGGTGATCGACGGAAAAGTGGTGGCCGAACTCATGGATCAGGAGGCGGTCTACCTCCTCGGTCGGCCCGTGATCGAACCAATCGTTGCCCAGGGCACGAACATTGAAATCCAGCCGCCCTTTCGCATAGCAGGCGGCAAATTTGTTGGTCGTATCGACCATTTTCACAGCGGTAATTTTCGGCCGCGATTGGCAGGAGAACTGCAAAGTCGGGGTCTGGTCCATTTTTCGGCTTGTAGGGGTAGCCATTTGACTCGGCCCTTGACCGAAAACATGGACCCGGGTACCCTCTGGGTGCCTTTGCGTCGGACTTTGCAATTGTCCTGGGCCGCGATTGCCGCTGGGCGCCGATTTGCGTAAAGTTCTCTGTAATCGGATAGGAGGTTCATCCATGAAGTCGTTACAACTCGGGTCTCTCGCGGCGGTGCTGTCGATGGTGGGCGGGATCGCCGTCTCGCTGGTCTCCCGCAGCAGCGGCATGTCGGATTTTCCCTTTGCCCAACGGCAGAAGGTGCCGCCCCTGCCTGGCGACGTGGTCTGGCTGAACACGTCCGCGCCGGTGGAGCTGCACGATCTGCGGGGGAAGTTCGTGGTCCTGGATTTCTGGACCTATTGCTGCATCAACTGCATGCACATCCTGCCCGAGTTGAAGAAGTTGGAACACGCCTGGCCCAAGAACCTGGTCGTGATCGGGGTCCACTCGGCGAAGTTCGACAGCGAGCAGGAGTCGCAGAACATCGCCGCCGCGATTCAGCGTTACAAGATCGAACATCCGGTAATTAACGACGCGCACCACGTGCTCTGGGACCGTTTCGGCGTCAACGCCTGGCCGACGGTCCTGCTGATCGACCCGGAAGGCAACGCGGTGTGGGGCGTCAGCGGGGAAATCACCTTCGAGCAGATCGACAAACTCCTGCGGACCGCGCTGCCGTACTACCGCAACCGCAAGTTGCTCGACGAGTCGCCGCTTGCGTTGCACGCGGAGCGGGGCAAGGCCGGGCCCACGCCGCTGCGGTTCCCCGGCAAGATTCTGGCCGACGAGCCGGGCGGCCGGCTCTTCATCAGCGATAGCAATCACAACCGCATCGTCGTCACGCGCTTGGACGGCTCGCTCCTGGCGGTGATCGGATCGGGCGCGGTCGGGCAGGCCGACGGCGATTTCACCTCGGCCCAGTTCAACCAGCCGCAGGGCCTGGCGCTCCGCGGCCAGTCGCTCTATGTGGCCGACACCGAGAACCATTTGATCCGCAAGGTCGATCTCCAGGCCCGCAAGGTGACGACGCTGGCGGGCACGGGCCGGCAGAGCCGAGAGAATTGGGGCCCGTTGCGGTCGGCCGCGCCGCGCAAGATCGCCTTGAGCAGCCCCTGGGACCTGGCTGTGCATGGCAACGACTTGCTGATCGCGATGGCCGGTTTTCACCAGGTCTGGCGGATCCGGCTGGAGGAGACGGCCGTGGGCCCCTATGCGGGCAACGGCCGGGAAGACATCGCCGATGGCCCGTTGCTGCCGCACCGGCCGTTTCAGGCGGACTTCGCCTCGTTCGCACAGCCCAGCGGACTGGCCAGCGACGGGACGTGGTTGTACGTGGCCGACGCCGAAGGCAGTTCGATCCGTGCGGTTCCGCTGTTGCCGCGCGGAGAAGTCCGCACCGTGGTGGGCACGTCGCAACTGGCCGCCGCCCGGCTATTCACGTTCGGCGATGTGGACGGCTCGGCCTCCCGGGCGCGGCTGCAGCACCCGCTGGGCGTGGCGTTCTACGACGGGAAGCTTTACGTGGCCGACACCTACAACAACAAGATCAAGGTGGTCGACAGGGCCGACGGCGCCACGCGGACCTTGGCCGGGACCGGCAAGCCCGGCCAGGGCGATGAGCCGGCCGAGTTCTACGAGCCGGCCGGCCTGGCCGCCGCCGCCGGCAAACTCTTCGTGGCGGACACGAACAACCACCGGATTCGATCGATCGATCTCCGCAGCGGCCGCGTCGCCACGCTTTCCATCCCGGGGCTGACCCCGCCGGCAACGGAGAACGCCAAATAGGCGACTCTCCGGGTGTCCTCGAGTCGGGCGCCGCGTCGGGTGCCACTGGCTCCGCCAGTGTCGGGTGCCACTGGCTCCGCCAGTGCGTCCGCCGGGGTTGACGTGGCCGGAAAAGGTCGTCGCCCGAGCGATCGCAAGAAGCGCTGGCAGAGCCAGTGGCAGGCAATCCCGGCCTCTTTTGTCATCGCCACCCCGGCGATGCTAGAATAGGAAATAGGTAGCAATTGCCGTCGATCTGGACCGTGCATATTGCGGATTGAACGTCCCGCGTGCCGCATCGGCGCGAGGGCAGAGGGCCGGGGTGCGCTGATGGAAAACTTGGGTCTCTCGCTTTCCTTGTCCGCGCCAGTCTTGTTGCGCAACGGGAACATGGTTCCCGCAGCATGTGCCTCACGCAAAGACGCAAAGACGCAAAGTACGGGAGGACTCCCCTCCAAACCCGATTTCCAAGGGCCTTCGTTTCCGCCTTCGCGCCTTTGCGTGAGGCATTCCGCCCGGCTTGCTCGAAGCTATCTGCGGCTGTGGACGCTCGCCATGCTGGCGATTGTGGCGGGCGGAGGCTGCCGGGACCAAGACGCGGGCGAGAGAGGAGCCGTCGCGACGATCACGAAACTCATGGGCATCGTGACCCGCGACGAGACGCGCCCCGGGCAGCCGGTGATCGGCGTCGATCTGCATTTCACCGCAGTCCTCAACGACGATCTGGCGGCGCTGGAACGTTTGCCCCAACTGCAAACGGTCAATCTCTCCCGCACCCGCATCACCGCCAGCGGCCTGAAGCACCTGGAAAAAGCCACGCAACTCCGCAGCCTGAACCTTTCCATTACCATTCTGGCCGATGCCGGCACGGCACATCTGGCGGGCTTGTCGCAACTTCGCGACTTGGACCTCAGCTACACGATGGTCGGCGATGCCGGACTGGCGTCCCTGGAGCAACTCAGCGCCATCGAGACGCTCAACCTCGAGTATTCGGAAGTCCACGGGGCCGGTTTGGTACACCTGAAAAACTATGGAAAGCTCCTGGATCTGAACCTCAGCAAGACGCCCTTGGCCGACGACGGCCTGAAGTACCTTGCCGCGTTGAAGCAACTCCGCATCCTCAATCTTTCCAGGACCGCAATCTCCGACGCGGCCCTGGCACATCTGAACGCCTTGAGCCAGCTTCGCAAGCTGTACCTGGATTACACGCACGTCACCGGCGCCGGACTGAGACACCTGCGCGGATTGGCGCAACTCGAAATTCTGGACCTGGGCCAGATCAAGTTCGACGAGAACGCTGACAGCCGCGCCAGCACGCTCGGCAATCTGCAAGGCCTTGCCCATCTCCAAGAACTACGCCTCGCGGGCAGCAACCTCACCGACGCCGGCGGGAAGCCTCTCGCGGGCTTGAAACAACTGCGGGTGCTGGACCTTTCCGATAGCCTGATCACCGATGCCGGCCTGGGCCCGCTCCAAGCGCTGACCGAACTTCAAGAGCTGGACCTCAAAGGCACGGAAGTGGACGATGACGGCCTGGGCCCACTCGAGCGGTTGTCGCGGCTGCAAGCCTTGCACCTGCTCGGCACGCAACTTACCGATGCCGGCATAGCGCATTTGCTGCCGCTCGGTCAACTCCGTACGCTCGACCTTTCTTACACCAAGGTTACCGACAAGGGCCTGGCGCAGCTCAAGCGGCTCACCAAGCTGCGCGAGTTGAAGATCACCGACGCCAAGGTTACTGATGCGGGCGTCCGCGACCTTCAGGAAGCGCTGCCGGAACTGAAAATCTCGCGGTAGAAAGCGAAAAGTGCGGGAAAAACAGGGCTTCGACGGGCATTTTCTCGTTTTCTTGGCCATTTTCGCACATTTTCTTGTGCCGCTACCGTTTTCCCAACCGATTCAGTTTATCACGTGTGCGTACAATGAATTGTTTTCCCGTCCCAAAGGAGAGTTACCTGTCATGGCCAAAGCCGCCGCTACCAAGAAACCGCTGACCAAGAGTGAACTGCTCACGAACATCGCCATCGCCAGTGAGATTTCCAAGAAGCAAGTGGCCGCCGTTCTGGAAGCCCTGGCCGCCGAGATCAAGAAAAGCCTCGGCAACAAGGGCCCCGGCGCCATCGCCATCCCGGGGTTGCTGAAGATCGAGAAGAAGCGCATCCCGGCCCGGGCTGCGAAAAAGAACGTGCCGAACCCCTTCAAGCCCGGCGAGCTCCGCGACGTCCCCGCCAAGCCGGCCTACAACAAGGTGAAGGTGCGAGCCTTGAAGACCCTCAAGGACATGGCCAAGTAGCCGCGGCGCGGCCGGACCGAGGGGAGACAAAATGGAGACAAAAGTGGAGGCCAGGGGTCGGAGACCAGGGGTCGGGAGTCTTTGTTTCGCGAAATGGCAAGATCGCGTCTTAAGAATGCCGATTCCCGGTATTCATCTCGCGCCGGCCACCGGTTTGTCCCCTTGAAAACTCTCGATCGGAAGAAAAAAGACTCCCGACCCCTGGTCCTCTTTCCAGAGAATCTTGCCGCAAACCAACTGGTGAGCGAGGCAAAACTGCACAGTTGCCGCCGCAGGGAACCAGAAGCCGGCACGATAGGCCGGGGGAACAAAAGCTAGTGTGCGGAATGGGCCTGCGGGCGGAAGACTTCGCGGACTTTGCAGTTCCCCTGCCAAACCCTTGGGGGCGCTTGACAAGCCAAATCCCCCCGATCAAGATCACGGTCGTCGGCCTGCCGCCGAGGGGTTCCGGCATGCATGACCCCGTGAACGCAATCTGAAATTACATCAAGGTCTCCTCGGTTCAGATCAAATGCTTGCCAAGACCCGGGCTCCAACGTCGACGTGTGTCGCAGCGATTCTTCTGGTTCTGGCCGGGCAGTCCGTCCGTGCCGCGACGACTGCCAAGATCGTGCTCAAGAACGATTCGATCGAGTACGCGTTGAGCGCCGAGGGAAAGAACCTGAGCCTTTTGGCCAAGGGCAGCGGGAAAGAATATCTCGCCGGGCCCGGACAACAGGCCGTCGTGACGTTGAAGAAGGGCGGGACGAGTTACTCGCCCACGGCCTGCCGCTTTACGGCCGGCAAGATCGGCGGCGAAGGCACGCTCGTCGTCGAGTTCGCCGCGGCCCGTGCCGTGGTGACCGTAAGGGTGCGGTGTGCCAAGCGGTGCTTGTGCTTGGAAATCCAGTCGGTCGACGACCCGGCGGTCGAGGAAGTTTCGCTTCTGAACCTGGTCTTGACGACCGACCAGGCCAACGCGATGTCGGGCGTCGCCGCGGATGCCGAGTTTGCCTTCGCTCTGCGGGCATTGAACCTTCAGGTGCTGGGCACGGTGGGCGGCAAGCCGGCCTGCTTGTCGGCAACCGCGTCGCGACGGCGTGGTTTGGCCGGGGCCAAGGTCGGCCTGGCCGCCGGCCCCGTCGCCGAGATCCGGCAAGTGCTGAGGGACATGCTCGAAGAGGAAGGGGCCACCCGGTCGCTGCTGGGCGGTCCCTGGGCCCTGGACGCCCAGCCGAATCGCGGCTCGTACGTGTTCGCCGACGTGTCGGAGAAAAACATCGACGATTGGATCGCCCTGGCCAGACTCGGCGGCATCCAGCAGATCCATTTCATCGGCTGGGAGCAGACGCTCGGACACTACTTTCCGCGCAAGGACGCCTTTCCCCACGGCCTGGCCGGCCTGAAGGCCGCGGTCGACAAGATCCACGCCGCCGGCCTGAAGGCGGGCATGCACACGTTGACCGGCGCCATCTCGCCCGGTGATCCTTGGGTGTCGCCGGTCCCTGATCCGCGCCTGGCCAGGGACGCAACCTTCACGCTTGCCGAATCCATCGAGGGAAAATCCACCGCGGTGCGGACCACGGAGAAGCCGGGCGACCTGGATGCGATTTGGGCCTATGGCGGCCGCGGAAACGTGCTCCAGGTCGGCGACGAGTTGATCCAGTACGAGGCGATCGCCCGGACCTCGCCCTACGGCTTCACCGGCTGCCATCGGGGCGCCTTCGGCACCAAGGTTCTGCCGCACGACCGCGGGACCCCGGTCCATTATCTTTTCGTCCGTTACCAGACGTTCCAGCCCGACGAGGACTCGACGCTGGTCGACGACCTGGCCGGGGCGATCGCGCAGGTGTTCAATACGTGCGGATTCGACATGATCTACCAGGACGGTTCCGAGGGGATGGCGGGCGGCTGGTACGGCATGGCAAGAATGCGCGAGGCGATTTTCAAGAAACTCCGTCGCGGCGCCCTGGTGGAAGCCAGCGCCTGGGGCCATTACGAATGGGCCTTTCATTCTCGTTTCGGCGCTTGGGATTATCCCAACTGGGGGCTCAAGCGTTTCGTCGACGCGCACTGCCGGAGCAACGAGGATTTTCGCCGCACGGCGCTGCTGCCCGCACAGCTCGGCTGGTGGGTCGTCCTGGGACCCGAGCGCGACCATCCGGCGGAAACGCCCGACGAGTTCGAGTATCTCTGTTGCAAGGCGTTGGCCTACGACACCCCGACTTCGTTCGAGGGAGTTTCGCTGGGTGGCGAGCCGGCCAACGCGCGACAGAATGAGTACCTGGCCATGCTGGGGCGCTACGAACGATTGAGGCTGGCCGGCCGCTGCCCGGCGGCACTTCGGCAGAAACTCAAGACGGAGCAGGCCGACTTCCACCTGGTCGAGGCCGCCGACGGCGCGGCGGATTTCACTGCCATCGACTACCTGGCCCACAAGGTTACCGGGCTGGCCGACGGCAGCGACTCGTGGATCGCAGGCAACCGTAATGCGGCCCAACCGCTCAAGCTGAGGATCGACGCGCTCTATTCGGTCGAGCCTTACGACGGGCTCGGCGGCCGGGTGCTGGCCGACTTCGCCACGCCGGCTGAGTTCGTCGCCCAAGAGGCGGCCGACGGCGTGACGCAAACCTTCCAGGCCACCGCCGAGCCGTCGAAGGCGGGCAAGCCCAGCGGGCGTTACTCGGCCGCCAGCACCCGGAAGTCGCCGCAAGGCGCCTGGTCCCGGGCGTCGAAGGTCTTCAACCCGCCGTTGGATCTCAATCCGTTCGACGCACTGGGCGTCTGGATCTACGGCGACGGCCGAGGCGAACTGCTGAATCTCCAGTTGACCAATCCGACGCAGTTCTGGCCCACGCTGGACGAGCACTACGTCAAGCTCGATTTCCGGGGCTGGCGCTATTTCGAGCTCCTGGCGCGGGAGCGCGACGCCGACCAGTATGCCGACTACGCCTGGCCCTATCAGGACGTCTCGGCCGTCTATCGTTCGCCCCTCATTCACGACCACGTCAGCGCGCTGAATCTCTGGTTCAACCGCGTGCCGCCGGGCGGCGAAGCAACGTGCTGCCTGGGACCGATCAAGGCCCTGCGGACGATGAAAACCCGGCTGAAGAACCCGGCCGTCACGGTCGGCGGAACAGAAATCGTTTTCGCGGTTGCCTTGGAGAGCGGCTGCTCGCTGGAGTTCGCGTCCGCTGCGGACTGCAAACTATTCGACGAGCGCGGCAAACTGGTCCGGGAAGTCCGCGCGTTCGGACCGGCGCCCATCCTGGCGGCCGGCAATAACCCGATGAAGTTCCGTTGCGAGGCGGCAGCCGGTCCCGCGCTGCGGGCCAGGATCACGCTGCTCAGCGCCGGAGAGTCGGCCGGCAGGATTCCGGCGAACCGTTGATCCGCCTGTTACGTTGGCTGTCGATCTGTGCGTGCGAAATCGGCAAGCAGGCAAACTCCCAGGTGGATGTATGAAACCCGGATTATTCATGTGGGTCGAGGTCGCGCAAACCAATGGTGGGTCTCGCAAACCGATCAACGGTTGTCTAGCCCAAGTTACGCTGTTGCGCGGGAAAATGCAATGATTTGGGCCGGTCCGTGAATGTAAGTCCAATGGCGATGGCGTTTCTTTGGCCGCAAGGTGTTGTAGTGAAGACCTTCTTGCT
>JBEKZQ010000223.1:0-13387 GCA_049509675.1 Thermoguttaceae bacterium
CGATGCGGTCTCCAACGCGATCATGGCAAGCTGCACGGTGGCGGTCGAACGGAAGGCGTCGTCCGGCGTGCAGGTCGGCTGCTTGCGCGTGCGGACCGCGGTGAGGAAATCGTCCATGTGGGTCGCGCCCAGATCGGAAGCGGCCTTGAACTCCTTGCGATCCTTCGACTTTCCGCGCGGAATCAGCGTCCAACTCGCATCGGTGGCGAAAAGGGTCGCCTTCTCGCCGTAGAGGAAGATGCCGTTGTTGGTTTCGCTCTGGTACTCTTCCGCGCCCCAGATGCGATGCCGCCAGACGATCGGCAGGCGCTCGAACTCGAAATGCACCGTCAGCGTGTCGGGGGTCGTGATCTTGTCCTTGAGTTGATAAATGCCACCGGCCGCAGTGACCGCCCGCGGCATGGAGAGGTCGAGGATCTGGCGGCAGCCGTCGATCAGATGAATGCCCCAATCGACGAGGTGGCCGTGCCCGCTGGTGTGCTCCAATCGCCAGTTCATGTGGCCGACCTGCGGGCTGTAGGGGATCTTCGGTCCCGGGCCGCACCAGAGATTCCAATCGAGCGCGGCGGGCGGGTCCTGTGGCTTGGGATCCTTCAGTCCGGCCGTGTAGTGGATCTGGGCATCGACCTGCACGATCTTGCCCGCCTCGCCGGAGTCGATGAACTTCTTCATTTCGGCAAAGGCCATGCTCTGACGGCGCTGGAAGCCGATCTGCACGATGCGGCCATGCTTGGCGGCCGCCTCGACCATGGCCTGGCCTTCGCGAATGTCGTAGGCCAGCGGCTTTTCGCAATAGACGTCCAGCCCGCGCTCCAGGGCGGCGATGAACTGTAGGGCGTGCCAGTGCGGCGGAGTGGCGATAATCACCGCGTCGAGCCCCTTGAGGTCGAGCAGTTCCTGGTACGTCTTGAATGTCTGCGGCCGCTTGCCTTGCAACTTCTCCAGTTCGTCGGCACTTTGTTTCAGGTGATCGCGATCCACGTCGCATAAGGCCGCGATCTCGGCGCCGCCCACTTTCAAGGCCGCGCGGGTATCGACCATGCCATACCAGCCGACGCCGATCACGCCGAGGCGGAGGGTGCGATTTTCGGCCGCTCCGTAAACCGATCGGCCCAGAGCGACCGAGGCGGCCGCCGCTGCCGTAGTGCCCAGGAATTGTCGCCGTGAGGTACTGCGCATGGGGTTCTCCTTTGCGGGTTGGGGATCGTCTCAGGATAAACCGGCCACAGCGCGCATGTCAACCGGGGTTGTTACCAACTTGTTACATCGTCGAGCCTTGCGGTGTGGTATCATGGGCGGCGGGGAACTTTTCCGCCTGCGGATCGTCCTATCCGGCGTGAGGTAGGACACAGTCGGTAGGCAGCACGCATTTCACAAGAGGAGGAGGCAGTCATGTTGAGGAGCATGGTTCTCGGTGGTGTTGTGTCGGCAATGTGCCTTCTGGCGGCACCCTGGTCCGCGGTGGCGGATGAGAAGGCGCCGGAGAAGCCGAAGTCCCAGGCGGACAAGCCCGAAGTGAAGTGGACGCCGGCGGTCACCCCCAAGCCGCTTTCGGAGCAGGTCAAGCGGGGGATGAATTGGCTCGTCGAGCATCAATTGCAGAAGGGAGCGTGGGGCCAGGGCGAGGAGTCGGCCCACATGGGCGGCGGCAGCCAGATGAAGGACGTGCCCAGCGTGGCCGACACCTGCATGGCCGCTTTGGCGTTGATCCGCGCCGGCAACACGCCCGCCCAGGGCGAGTATGCCGCAAACGTGCTGCGGGCCGTCGAGTTCGTCTGCGGCCAGATCGAGGAATCGGACAAGGATTCGCTCTACGTCACGCCTACCCGCGGCACCCGCGTGCAGGGCAAGCTGGGCCCGTACATCGACACCTTCACCTGCTCGCTCCTCTTGGCCGAGGTCAAGGCCCGGATGCCCGACGCCGGGAGCCAAAAGCGAGTGGCCGCGGCCCTGGACAAACTCTTGGTCAAGATCCAGAAGAACCAGAGGGCCGACGGCACCTGGGGCGGCGAGGGCTGGGCCACCACGCTCCAGCAGAACATGGCCGTCAAAGGCCTGAACCGCGTGGTCCAGAACGGGGCCGGCATGGTGGACGATAAAGTGCGGGAGAGGTCGGAACTCCAGGCCCGCCAGAGCTTCGACCGGGCCTCGGGCAAGTTCTCGGCGGCCGGTTCGGCGGGCGTGGAACTGTACAGCGCGGGGGCCAATTTGAGCAACATCGCCCAAAACGCGACGACCAACGCACTGCAAGAGTCGAAGGTTCGAGCGCAGGCCATGTCGGCCCCCACGCCAGCCGCCCGTCGAGAGGCGCAGCGGACAATCGCGCGTTTCGAGGCCGTGAAGAAGGACCAGAGCGATGCCGAGCACGCGGTGATCGCCCGCCTGGACGACAAGCAGTTCATCGCCGGCTTCGGCTCCAACGGCGGCGAGGAGTTCCTCAGTTACATGAACATCGGCGAAAGCCTGGTGGTCAAGGGCGGCGACACCTGGAAGTCGTGGGACAAGTCGATCAGCCAGAACCTCGACCGGGTGCAGAACAGCGACGGCAGTTGGTCGGGCCACCATTGCATCACCGGCCGGACGTTCTGCACGGCGGCGGCGCTGCTGGTGCTGATGGTCGACCGCTCGCCGCAACCGATCTCGGAAAAGATGAAGCAGCGGTAAACGATGGGGTGTTCGACGATAGCACGGCTTCCGGTTCACGGGTTTCGCGCCATGAACGTTACGGTTTCCCGGTGCATGTCCCCTCTCCCCTTGCGGGAGAGGGAGATAGGTTCGTCTTCTCGGCCGTGCGAAACTCGTCAACCGAACGCGGCACGAGCGTTTGCCCGCCCGGCGGCGGTTTTCGTGATCCTTCTGCTCGCTTGCGCCGCCGGCGCGGAAACGCCCAGCGGCGGCAGGTCGGCCCGCCGCGTCGACGTCGCGCTGCAGAAAGCTGCGCGATACTTCGTCTGCAAGCAGTCGCCCGACGGGGCGTGGCGGTCGGAGACCTACGGGGCGATGCGCGACGGCCCGTCGCTCACGCCACTGGTAATGAGCGCCTTGCTGTTTCTGCCGCAGGCCGGGGCCGACGGGCAGGCCGCGCTGGGCAACTGCGTCGGCCAGCCGGGTGCTGGGGCTGGTGGAGCGGAGTCGGCGGAATATCCGCGCGCAGCAGGCCTGGCTGGCCTACCTCCGCGGCCGGCAGCTCAACGAGTCGTTAGGCTGGCAGCCGGCCGATGCCGAGTATGGCGGTTGGGGTTATGCGCTGGATGTGCCCCGCAAGCCCGCGCCGGGCAAGCCCAGGGAACTCTTCCACGAGTCGAACCTGGCGGCCACGGTGTTCGCGCTCTCCGCGCTGCGGTCGGCGAAGGTGCCGGCCGGCGATCCGGCATACGCCCGGGCGCTGCGGTTCGTGAAGCGCTGCCAGAACTTCAGCGACGACCCGGCCGCCGCCGATGGGAAGTTCGACGACGGAGGGTTCTTCTTCATCCCCGGCGATGAGGGGCAGAACAAGGCGGGGGCGGCGGGCAGCGATCGCTTCGGCCACGCGCGGTTCCATTCCTACGGCACGATGACCGCCGACGGCCTTCGCGCGCTATTGCGCTGCGGGTTGGCGGAACATCATCCGCGCGTGGTCGCGGCGCGGAACTGGCTCACGCAGAACTTCTCGGCCGCCCACAACCCCGGCGCATTTGCGGCCGACCGGGCGGTGCTCCAGGACGCGACCTGGTACTACTGGACGTGGGCCGCTTCGCACGCCTTTCTCGCCGTTCACATCCAGCAGTTCCATACCCCCAATGGCTCGATCGCCTGGCCCGAGGCGTTCGCCCGTGAGTTGCTCGGGCGGCAGCGTCCCGACGGCTCCTGGGTCAACCGGTTCACGGACGCGAAGGAGGACGACCCGCTGGTGGCCACGTCGTGGGCGGCTGCGGCGCTGGCGATCGGCCGCGCGATGAACAGCGGGCGGTCCGACATGCCGGGCGACCGATGTCCGGTGGGGACGCTGGAGCGGCCTTGAGTCCCTGCGGGCCGTTAGCAGCCGTAAGAGAATAAGTTGCTCAATCATCGCAGGACGGATTGCCAATCCGTCCTGCAAAACACGGACGGATTGCCAATCCGTCCTACAGGCAACTGGCCAAGTTATTGTTTTGCTAGCCGTTAGCCAAGGGGAACGTCTGGCGCGAATGCCTCGCCAAAGTGCGCGATGCGATCGTGAACCTGGTGGGCGACGATGTGCAGAGAGTTCCCCTCGGTGATTTTCAATCTTCGCGCAACCTTCTCCGGGAACTCCAGACGCATTGTCTGGTCTGCCCGGATCTTCGTCAGTTGGTCTGCGGGAACCCTGAATGTGCCGCCTCGCGCATCCCTCTTGTTGGGCCCGACTTCACGTTCGATAGAGACCAGAAGCCGGTCGGTGAGCAAATTCTCCCCCGAAAACAGTTGACAATAGACGATTGGCATGGCAAGAATCCTTCCCCTTCCATTGGCCCGCCCGTCCGTCGGGCAAGGCCAGAGATCACTACCTCGGTGAAGCCCATTTAGCAGTATCGACTTGCGAGGCCCGCGGTGGTCACAAGAAACGAAGACCCTAGTCCGGAAGGATCAAACGGCTAACAATTATTACGGCCGGCAACCGTTCACGGGTCAGGAAGGGGTCAGGTCCATGTTTTCGGTCACGAATTCGGCAAAATGGCCATGCCTATCAGCCAAAAAACGGACCAGACCCCGACTTTGCGGTTCCTCTGGGCGGTTTGCGGGAAATGTGCCGCCTCATCGCACGTCGATTGCCTCCGCTTCACCGGCATATTTCATCAACTCAGAGGCAAGGCTGAGCTTCATCAACGGCCTGATCGACCGTTGCAGAAGCCAATAGATGCCGGAGCCGAGAGCAATCCCCAGGATGTTCTCGATGCCGTCCATGACTCGCGCAGTACGGTGGGGAACAAAGAGTTGCAGCGATTCTGTGGTAATGCCGTACACCACGAGAAAAGCGAACAAGGGCCACCAGAGACGTTTCGGCCATCGAGTCCCATGAACCAGGACGGCCAGGATGATAAAAGCAATCAGGTGTACGCCGAACTTACCCCAAGGAAAGGTGGGGACTGCTCGCATACCAACCAGTGCGGCGGGGTTGGGAACCAGCAGCAATACGGTGAGCAGTAGCCAATAGCAAAGGCAGGAAAGTTGAGCAGCGATGCGCATGACAAAGCCTTTTTTTGTTTCGATAGCCACCGTTGATGTCGTAATTGTACGACATACATTATACATTGGTTCACTTCTCAAACCCGAATTCCACCTCGTTGGCGCAGTGGGTGGACCAGCCGTAGCTGCTGACGACCTTCTTGACGTACTGCTGGAACTCCTTGTCGAAGGAAGGCAGCCACGCCAGGTCTTCCTTGACGCCTTCCGCCCACCCTTGAGTAGGAACTCGGCTCGCGGTAGAATTTAAGGAACACGTACGGAGAGGTTCGAAGCATGAACAAGTCTATTCCGGGCGTCATCCGCGGTAACACCATCCAGCTCAGCGAGAATCCCGGCTTCCTGGAGGGCCAGGCGGTCGAGGTCGTCGTTCAAGCCGTATTACCGCCTCGCGTTTTCGGTGAAGGGATCCTGAAATCGGCAGGTGCTCTCGCCAGTGAGTGGACCGAAGAAGACGACCGGATACTGGAGGAGATTTACCAGGATCGCAGGCGGGAATCTAACCGTGAAATTCCAGAATGAGTTTTCTCTTGGATACAAACATCTGCTCGGAGCACCTTCGCCGCCCTTCCGGGCTCAGCCACCGATTCATCCAACACGCAGGTCGCCTTTGCATTCCTACGATTGTTCTGGGTGAACTTCTCGCCTGGGCGTATCAACGGTCAAATCCCGATTCTCTGCTGCGGTCTATCGCGGACCTCCGCGCAGAGGTCGAATTACTGGTTTACGACGAACCGAGTGCAGAGCAGTTTGGGCGGCTCCGGGGGATCCTCAAACGTCAGGGTGTCGCGGTGAATGTTCCCGACTTGATGATCGCCGCCGTCGCCCTCGTGCATGACTTGACGCTCGTTACCCACAATACTGCTGATTTTCAGCGAGTTCCAGGTTTACGGCTCGTTGACTGGTTCACCGCGTAAACAGGGTCCCCCAGCGGAGCCTTAACCATGAGATCGTCAGTTCTCGTCCGTTGCGTTCCCGTTCTGACATTCTGGTTGGCGGCTGTCGTCGCATGTGGCGGCGAACCCAACACGGCGAAGTACGCCCCGGCCGCCGCGAAGCCGGGCCGGGCCAATGAACCCTGCCTGGGACAGCTTTCGTTGCCCAAGGCGATGGCGTACTTGGATGCCGGCGCCCATGAGCACGAGAAGGATTGTCTTGCCTGCCACGGCACCTTTGCGTATCTGGCCGGCCGGCCGGCCATCCCGACGATGACCGCGACGCATCGCCAAACGCGCCAGGCATTGGAAGAGTTTGCCGCCAAGCTGGCCGTGACCAAACTCAGCCCCCGCGAAACTCCGCCGCTGCGCACGGCCGAAGCCGTGTTGACGGCCGCCGTGCTCGCCCAATACGACGCCGCCCAAGGAAAGCTTCTGCCCCTTACGCGCAAGACCTTGGACCGCGTCTGGGACTTGCAGCGCGACGACGGCGGCTGGAATTGGGTCAAAATAGGCTCACCGCCATCGGAAATCGACGACCACTTCGGCGTGACGACGGCGGCCATCGCCGTGGGCACCGCGCCGGAGAGCTATGCCGACACGCCGCAAGCCCGCAAGGGCCTGGATCGCATCCGCCGCTACCTGCGCGAGCATCCGCCGGCAAACATGCACCAGCGCGCCATGCTCTTGCTGGCAGCGGGGTGCGTGGAAGGACTGCTGACGGGCCAACAGACGAGGCAGTCGGTAGCCGACCTGTTTGCCCTGCAACAGCCCGACGGCGGCTGGGCGATGGCCGGCCTCGCCGACTGGAAGCGCGTGGACGGTGCGCCGCTGGACCGCACGGCGAGCGATGGTTACGGCACGGGCTTCGCCGTCTACGTGTTGCGGCGTGGCGGCCGGATTGCCGCCGACGACCCCCGCCTCCACAAGGGCCTGCTCTGGCTCCAGACCCATCAACGGGCCAGCGGATGTTGGTTCACCCGCTCGCCGCACAAGAACGACGGGCTGAGCACCTACGCAGGCACGGCCTATGCCATCCTGGCCCTGGACGCCTGCGGCGAGATTCCGCAGGGCACGCATTCCCTCGCCCCTTGATCGCCCCGGCCGGGTGGTTTTGCACTGAGCAAAGCGGCGTCATCCGGCTTCCCGTTGGCCAAGGTGGCGAAGACGGGCGGTAAGGACCGGTGAAGGAACAATTGTCACACCTCCGAAGGCACCCAGAGGGTACCCGGTCCCATTTTCGTCGCGACCACGCCCCGCATGGTGCCCGAATTGGGACAGTCCCCCACCTGCTGTTTCGCCGGTCCCAAGCTCGATTTCCAAGGGCCAATCACCTCGTGCGCTGCTTTGCCACATGGTAGCCCCTTGGAGGTAATTGCAATCCCGAACACGCGGGAGTATACTGGTGGTCAAGATTTCCCGTACGCAGTACCGTTACTTCCCGTAGGGGGAGTTAAAGAGATGGGCCTTACGCGTACAAGCCGGTTCTCTCCTGGCAGGCATCGTCGAACAATTGCCAACCGCGTTCCGCATGCGCGATCCGCCGCTCCTTACGCGCGCAAACTTGGCTTGGAGGCGCTGGAAGACCGGACGCTGCTGGCGGGCGCACCCGGCGCCGGGTTCGCCCATCCCAATTTTCTCTTGAGTCCCGACGCTACGGCGTCTTCTTCTCCCCAATCGAGCTGGTTCACGCCGGCGCAAATCCGCCAGGCTTATGGAATCAACGCGATCAAGTTCGGATCGGTCCCAGGAGACGGAAGCGGCACCACGATTGCCATCGTCGATGCTTACGATCAACCGAACATTGTCGCCGATTTGCAGCAATTCGATCAGCAGTTCACGCTCCCCAATCTCGTGCTTACCCGGGTCAACCAAAGCGGTGGACCAACCCTTCCGTCGCCCGATGTGCATGGCGGCTGGGGCGTGGAGACCTCGTTGGACGTGGAGTGGGCGCATGCGATTGCCCCCGGCGCCAACATCCTTTTGGTAGAGGCTAATGACAACAGTCCCACGAATATGTACGCCGCTGTGGATTACGCCCGTAAGGCGCTCGGCGTGGTCGTGGTGTCGGTCAGTTGGGACCAGAGCGAGTTCTTCGGAGAGAACGCTGACGACTCCTATTTCACGACCCCCACCGGGCATAACGGGGTGACGTTCTGCGTGGCAAGCGGCGACGCCGGCGCACCTCCCGAATACCCCGCTGCCTCGCCAAATGTCGTGGCCGTGGGCGGCACGATGTTGACCCTGGACGCATCCGGTAATTACAGCAGTGAAATCGGTTGGTACGGCAGCGGCGGCGGTATTGACACCTATGAGAGTCAGCCTTCGTACCAGAAAGGGGTCGTCACGCAAAGCACGACCAATCGCACGGCACCCGATGTAGCTTGGAATGCCGTTAACTATGCGGTTTGCGATTCCTATGACTTCGGGTCGCGCACTTCCTGGGAAGCGGTGGACGGGACAAGCGCGTCCTGCCCGCAGTGGGCGGCTACCGTGGCCATTGCCGATCAAGGCCGGGCCATCCCCGAGCTTTCCTTGGACGGCCCCAGCCAGACGCTGCCGGCCCTCTACGCCCTTTCGGCCGGCAATTACCACGACATCACGACGGGCAGCAGCGATGGTTCGCCCAATTATAGCGCCGCGCCCGGCTACGACCTGGTCACCGGCCTGGGCACGCCCGCCGCCAACATGCTAGTCCCGCAACTGGCAGGGATCGGCCTGCCCAATCTGACCGGGATCAGTCCGGCGACGGCTGCGACGACCGGCGACACCACGGTGACGATCAACGGCACGAACCTGGGCAGCGTGGGCACGGCCGCCGTGAACTTCGGCGCGGCGGCGGGCAGCATCGTCAGCGATACGGGCACGCAGATCGTGGTCACCACCCACGGGGGCACGGCGGGCACGGTGGACGTCACCGTAATCACGCCGGCCGGCACGTCGGTCACTTCGTCGGCCGATCTGTTCACCTACTGGGCGTCAGCGTCCACGATGGTCACGACCGCCAAGGATGTCGTCGATCCCAACGACGGGCAAACCAGCCTCCGCGAAGCGGTCGCCTACGCCGACAGCAATCCGGGCAACAACACGATCACGTTTGATCCCAGCCTGGCCGGCAAGACCATCACGCTGACCGGCGGAGAGTTGGACCTGACCAACACGACCGGCACAACCACGATCGCCGGCCTCGGCGCCACCCACTTGACCGTCAACGGCAATGGCAAGTCCCGCGTGTTCTCGATTAGTGGCAACAACACCCAAGCGGTGATTTCCGGCCTTACCATTAGCGGAGGCTACTGCTACGATGCAAACGGCGGCGGGATTTACAACGCTGGGGGCACGGTCGAGATCAAGGATTCGACCCTCACGGGCAATTCACTCAACAACAGCGGCAACGGCGGCGGATTCTTCAACAACCAGGGCGCGTGTACCATCACCAATTCCGTGATCTCCGACAACTCATCGGTTGGTGATGGGGGCGGATTGTACAATGATGGAGGCAGCGCGACCATCACCAACTCGAATATCTCGGGCAATTCTGCCGGCTTCATGCAGAATGGCAGCGGAATCTGCAATAGCGGCGGCACGGTACACATCAGGCAGTCAACCGTCTCGGGCAATTCAGTCAATGGCTTCGGCAGCGTTTTCAGTAGCGGGGGCACTTTGACCGTATCGAATTCAACCATCTTGGGCAATTCCGGCGGCGGCATTTGGGGTGGCGGGGGCACGGTCTGCGTCAGCGGTTCGATTCTCTCAAACAATGGAGGGGGCGGCGCCTACGTCGCATCAGGCGCTACCGCAACCTTCACGAATTCGACCATTGCCGAGAACTGGATCAACGGCAATGCCAGCAACGCCCGCGGTGGCGGGATTATGAACCAGGGCGGGTTGGCCGTGACAAACTGCAACATTCAGGGCAATTCGGCTTATCTTGGCGGGGGGATCTACAACTCGGGCACATTAACTGTCCAGAACTCGCCCATCTGGAACAACTATGCCTACGCGAGCGGCGGAGGTCTACACAACGATTCGGGCGGAACGCTGTACGTCGTGAATTCGACCATCGCGAACAATTGGGCCGACTGCTTCGATAACAACGAGGGCGGCGGCGGCATTTTCAACTCGCAAGGAACGCTGACGGTTACGAATTCGACCGTCGCGAACAACCAAGGTTGTTATAACGGCGGCGGAATCTACAACGCTAGTGGAACACTGACTGCCAACAATTCAATTTTTGCGTCGAACGTCGCCGGCTCCAGCCCGGACGTTTACGGGGCGATGACGGCCCAAAGTGGCTTCGATCTCATCGGCGTCTGGCCAGGCAGCACACCGCCGGCTCAAAATAGCATCTGGGGAACATCTGCGGCCCCGCTGAATCCCGGTCTGAGCAACTGGACGCAACTAGCCGACGGCACATGGAGGTATTATCTCCTGAATGGCAGCCCGGCGATTGACGCGGGCAGCAACACCCTGGCGGTCGACCCACAGGGTAATGCGCTGACCGTGGATGAGTATGGCAACCAGCGCATCCAGCCAACCGGCGGCACGGTGGACATGGGCGCCGTGGAAGGCGCCACCACGGCCGCGGCGGGCGTTACCTATACCGTGCAGAGCCTCGAATGGACGGTCGCCGACGTTGGCCCTCTGACAATCCGCGAGGCGTTGCAGGCGGCCGATTCCAACCAACCGGCCGGGGTCGCGCCGGCCGGGTCGTTCGGTGCAATCGACCAGATCAACTTTGCCACTGGGCTTACCGGCACGATCGCGCTGGGTGGCACGCAAGTGACGATCCACGGTGGTTTGGAAATCGTCGGTCCCGGCGCAGGCTCACTAACTCTGGATGCCGCCGGGGAAAGCCGCGGTCTGGAGGTGCGTCCCGGTGCGAACGTAGCACTCTCCGGCTGCATGATCACCAACGGAATTGACTCTGACACGGGAGGCGGCATCCAGAATTCCGGCAATCTGATAATCAATCAGATCGTAGTATCTGAGAATTTGGCCTCCTACGGTGGTGGGATCTATAACGAGTTTGGCACTCTGACGGTCTGGAATTCGACGATTTCCGGCAACTCGGCCGGCAATGGCGGTGGCATCTATAACGAGGGCAGCGCAAAGGTCACGAATTCGACCATCGCGGACAATTCGGCCTCCGACGGCGGCGGGATTTCCAACTTCGGCGCATTAGCAGTCACAAATTCAACGATTGCGGGCAATTCGGCGTTACTCGATGGCGGTGGAATTTACAATCCTGGGACAGTGAGCCTCAAGAACTCAATCGTCGCCACGAACGCCGCTGCCTCGGGCCTTGACGTGTTTTGGACCGGCACCGTAACGGCCGATTATAGCCTGATCGGCGCAGGGTATATTTCAGGGACACCAGGTGTTACCAACCTCTGGGGAACATCTGTGGCCCCGCTGAATCCCGGCCTGAGCGACTGGACCCAGCGAGCCGACGGCACTTGGAGGTATTATCTCCTGCCCGGCAGCCCCGCAATTGACGCGGGTAGCAATGCCCTGGCGGTCGACCCGCAGGGTAATCCGCTGACCGTGGATGAGTATGGCAACCAGCGCATCCAGCCAACCGGCGGCACGGTGGACATGGGCGCCGTGGAAGGCGTGACCGCGGCCACGGCGGGCGTTACCTATATCGTCCAGAGCCTCGACTGGACGATCGCCGACGTTGGCCCTCTGACAATCCGGGAGGCGTTGGAGGCAGCCGATTCCAACCAGCCGGTCGGCGTTGCGCCGGCCGGGTCGTTCGGCAATGCCGACGAGATCAAATTTGCTCCCGGGCTTGCCGGCACGATCACGCTGGATGGCACGCAAGTGACGATCCATGGCGATTTGGACATCGTCGGTCCCGGCCCAAACTCACTAACTCTGGATGCCGCCGGGAAGAGCCGGGGCCTGGAAGTGTGTCCCGGTTCCAAGGTGACTCTTTCGGGCATGACGATCACCGGCGGCGACACCACGGATGACGGAGGTGGTATTCTGAACTGCGGTGATCTGACACTTGATCAGATGGTCCTTACCGGCAATTCGGCCGCCTGCGGCGGCGGGATTCGCAACGTCGGCACATTGACCGTGACAAGCTCAACCATCGCGGATAATTCGGCCAGCTTCGCCTTTAGCTATAGCGGAGGCGGCGGAGTCTACAATAGCGGTGCGATGACCCTTGTCAACTCGACCATCGCACGCAATTCGTTCACCTACGGCGATTTCTACACGGCCAGCGGTGGCGCTGGTATTTATAGTTACTGTGGCGTATTGACGATCACGAATGCGACGATCGCCTACAATTCTTTTGTCGTCGAAGCTGGATCGTTCAGCGGCGAGGGCGGCGGAATCTATATGCGTTCGCCCGGCGAGGGCGAAACGAATTTACTGACCCTCCAGAACTCGATTGTCGCTTTGAACACCGCCTCCAGTTCTACTTGTGCGGACGTTGACGGCGACGGTATTTCTTTGACGGGCCAAAGCGGCTACGATCTCGTCGGCGTCTGGCCAGGCAGCACACCGCCGCCTCCACCGCCGCCTCCAAACAGCCTTGCGGGAACAACCGCGGCCCCGCTCAATCCCGGTTTGAGCGGTTGGAGCGAAGTCGGAAACGGCACTTGGGGGTACGAGTTGCTGCCCGGCTGCCCGGCCATCGACGTGGGAAGCAACGGCCTGGTTCCGCCGGGCGTGACCACCGACCAGCGCGGCTTGCCCCGTATTGTCAATGGCACCGTGGACATTGGCGCGTGCGAGGACCAGCCGGTCTGGTCTGGCGGCGGAGCACCAGCCGCATGGAGCAACGCGGCCAACTGGGGCGGCAGAACGGTGCTGGCCAACAGTCCTTTGGGCTTCAGCGGTTCCACTGGCCTAAACAGCACGAATGACTTTCCCGCCGACACGCCGTTCAGCGGCTTCACGTTTACCGCGGACGCAGGCGCCTTCAATCTCAGCGGCAACGCCGTCAATCTGGCCGGCGACATCACCGACAACAGCCCAATCGCCCAGACGATGAACCTGCCGTTGGTGTTGGTCGGTTGCCGAACGCTCAACACTGCCGCCGGCAATTTGACGATCAGCCAAGCCATCTCGCAAAGCGGCGGCAGCTATGGCATCAGCAAGACCGGCCCCGGAACGGTAGTTCTTTCTTGTGTCAACACCTACACGGGCGGAACCACGATCGACGCAGGCGTGATCACCGCCACATCCTCCGCGTCCGTGCCTCCCGGCGGCGCGGTCGTCTTGGCCGGGGGCAACCTGGTGTTGAACTTCGGGGC
>JBEKZQ010000224.1:0-23256 GCA_049509675.1 Thermoguttaceae bacterium
TTCGCCGTGCCGGCCTTCGAGCAGATCTACGCGACGCCGCACGGCGTGGCCGCCCTGGTGACGGCCCCCGTGCGCATGCACCGCGGGCGGGCGGTCGAGCCCCCCAGTCCCCTCCGCCGGCTCGCCGGCCGGCACGGCACGCCGATCGTCGATCCCGAGGACATCAACGCCCCCGAGTCGCAGGAGCAGTTGCGCCGCTACGCCGCGGACCTGCTGGTGGTTTGCGACTACGGCCAGATCCTGAAGCGCGAAACGCTCGCCGCGGCCCGGCTGGGCGGAATCAACCTGCACGGGTCGCTCCTGCCGAAGTACCGCGGCGCGGCCCCCATCAACTGGGCCATCTTCCAGGGCGAGACCGAGACCGGCGTGACCGTGATCCACATGACGCCCCAGATCGATGCCGGACCGTCGATTGCCCAGGCCCGAACTCCGATCGGGGCCGAGGAAACGGCCGCCGAGCTCGAGCCGCGACTGGCGGAACTGGGGGCCGGCCTGATCCGCCAGGCAATCGACGACCTGGAGGCCGACCGCATGCACGTGGTCGCCCAGGATGCGGCGCAGGCCTCCAAGGCCCCGCGGCTGAAGAAGAGCGACGGGGCCATCGACTGGACGCGGCCCGCCCCGGCCATTCGCAACCAGATTCGCGCTTTGGAGCCGTGGCCCAAGACGTACACGTTCTGCTATCGCCGCGCGGGTCCGCCGCTGCGGCTGATCCTGGGGCCGGCAACGGTGGTCCAGCGGCCCCCGGGGCCGCAAGAGCCCGGCACGGTGCTGGAAGCGGCCGCAGATCGCCTGCTGGTGGCTGCCGGCCGAGAGGCCCTGGCCTTGCAAAGTGTTCAGCCCTCCGGCAAGCGGCTGCTGTCGATCGAGGAGTTCCTCCGCGGCTATCACGTCCGCCCCGGTGACCGACTGGGGCCGGAGTGGAGTGTCTTGAAGCAGTAGGAAACGGAGGATGACGACAAAGAGGAGCGCTACTTGGCGGAGGATTTGGGCCTCCTCTTAATCAACTTCTTCTCGCCGATTGTTGGCTTCACTTGACTGTATTGTGAAGTATTTGCCAGCAGCACGTCTTGGTCAACCAACGGATGAACCTCCCGAACCTTCCGCGAAGTACTGGAAGCATGGAATTCATATTCATCGGCACGTTCAAATCGGCAACGCATCCTTCCCCCGAGAGCGGTGAAGATATCCGAAATTGTTCGCAGCGTCATGTTCGCGCTGCCGTCAAGCAACTGGCTGACGTAGCCCTTAGTCTTGCCAAGACGCTTCGCGAGTTCGAGACGAGAAACCCCCATGTCTTCCATGACCTCGCAGATTAGCTCAGTAACCTCCAAAATGGCGCCCTCCTGCTCAAGAAGCCACCTCCCCTCCTCGGTTTTCGCAACCTTATCGACGAGCGTTTGTACCATGGTTCACACTCCTTTCTGTGGTTGTTGATTCAAGAATGCACATCCAAGTGTTCGGCACGTACGGCATTCGCTCGCTCTAATTCGCTTTTTTCCCATTTGTCTTTCTTCTTGATGAAACCGTGAGTTAGAAACCACGTTCTCCTTATCAGAAAGCAGCCAATTCTGATCTGATGCGACTTGAACTCGTAGATGTCCCCGGCGACTTTCCGAAATTTCTCGCGGTTCCGAATGATTCCGCTGTCGGCCATCCGTCGAAAGAGCGCGGCAAGTTTTGTTTGGTCAGACCCAGGTAGGCCGTCAATGAACTCCTCGGCCAAGCGTTTGCCGTTGGATCGCACGGCGTATTCTACGGTGCCCCAAGCCCCTGCGGCGGCAACATGTTTTTCGTCACGTCCGTTCATTCAAGTTTAGTCCTATCTAAACCGGTTTGGAAGGCCTTCCGCCAGGGAAAAAATCGGGCCGCGGCAGTGAAAGGCGAACGTGCGTCGCAAGTCGCTGCTGGCGCTATAGTTACGTGTGCAACATGCCGGGGAACAGTGCTGGAGGTCGCTGCATGGTAGGTGTCTTATCGCATTGGCGTACTGGTTCTGTGCCTCGCGTTTGTTACGTCGTTTCGCCCCCAAGAATGCCCTCGCCGCCGCGTTCCCCTATGTGTTAAAATAGGATATTTGCCCGGCGGCATGTGCCAGTAGCTTGGGAGCGCGAACCATGGACGGTTGGAACGTGGCGATTCTGGTGGTGGCGGTCTACGTGGCCGTCGTTACGCTGGTGCGGCTGATGAACGGCCGCCGAAAGCAGCTCATGAACCAGTTCCGCCAAGAGGTGGAGAACGAGCGCCGCCGCCGGGGCCGAGCCGCGGAGCCGCGCAGGCGCGCTTCGTAATAGAAAATGTCCAAACGCCTGTATATCGAAACCGTCGGCTGCCAAATGAACGTGCTCGACAGCGAGTTGGTGGCCGCCGGTCTGTTGCAGGCGGGCTATGAGTTGGTCGACAGTCCGCGCAATGCGGACGCCATCTTGTTCAACACGTGCAGCGTGCGGCAGCACGCCGAAGACAAGATCTATAGCGCCCTGGGCCGGCTGAAACATTTCAAACAACGGCATCCCGAGGCGATCATCGGCGTGTTAGGCTGCATGGCGCAGAAGGACGCCGCGCTGATCTTCCGCCGCGCCGGTCACGTCGACCTGGTGGTCGGGCCCGGGCAGCTCTCCCGCCTGCCGGCCCTGTTGGAGGAAGTGGCCGCCGATCGCCGGCCGCGGTTGGAAATCAGTCTTGATCGCAGCGCGGTCGACCGGCGGAGCGTGCAGGCGAGTTTTGCCCCGTACGATCCGCCCCGGACGCCGAGAGGTCGCACGGTGCGGCACCAGGCCATGGTGCGGATCATGTACGGCTGCGACCGCTTCTGCAGCTATTGCATCGTGCCGCGGGTCCGCGGTCCGGAGCAAAGTCGCCCGGCCGCCCAGATCGAGGCCGAGGTCCGCCGCCTGGTCGAGGACGGCTGCCTGGAAGTCACGCTCTTGGGCCAAACGGTCAACGGCTACAAGGACGCGACCACCGGGCGGACGCTCCGCCTGGCCGACCTGCTGGAGCGGCTCAGCGCGATCCGGGGACTGCGGCGGCTGCGGTTCGTGACGAATCATCCGCGGTTCATGACCGCCTCGCTGCTGGAGGCCGTCCGCGATCTGCCCAAGGTGTCGCCCTACTTGCACATTCCCGCCCAGAGCGGCTCCAATCGCATGTTGCAGCGGATGAAACGCGGCTATACCGCCGAAGCCTACCGCGAGATGTTGCTGCGGGTGCGGCAGACCGTGCCCGCCGCGGCCGTGACCAGCGACTTCATCGTCGGCTTCTGCGGCGAGACCGAGCAGGATTTTCAGGACACGATGGAGTTGGTCCGTTGGGGACGGTTCAAGAACAGCTTTATTTTCAAGTACAGTCCCCGTGCCGGCACCCGCGCCCACGAGTTGTACGCGGACGACGTGCCGGAGGAGATCAAGCGGCGGCGGAACAACGAGTTGCTCTCCGTGCAGAATGCGATTAGCCTGGAAGAGAACCAGCCGTTCTTGGGCCGCCGGGCGGAGATCCTGGTCGAGGGGCCGAGCAAGTCGGCGCGGAAGCGCGACGCGGCGGGCACGGGCAAGCCCGTGGCACCCGGCGCCGGCAATGTCGTGCAGCTTGTGGGCCGCACCGTGTGCGATCGAATTGTCGTCTTCGATGGGCCGCGCGAACTCACCGGGCAGATCCTGGAAGTCCAGATCAAGAAGGCGGATGCGTTCACGCTGTTTGGGGAACTCGTTGGGGGATCGGGGTAACATGGACCTCACCACTCTCCGCCAGTACCTCGACGAACCGCAAGCCGCCCAAAGCTGGCTGCGATCGCTGGGCGTGAGCGATCTGAAGCGGGCCCATGCCGGGCTGATGAGCATGGCCGCGGCCGGCCTGACGCTCGACCTGCTCTCGGTGATTTGCGATCAATTGGCCGAGCAATTGGCCCGCTCGGCCGACCCGGACATGGCGCTGAACAATCTGGACCGCTTCGTGGCGGCGGCCCGTAGTCCGCTGGCGCTGGGAACGCTGCTCCAGCGCGATCCGACGGCCTTGTCCACCTTGCTGCAAATCTTCTCCACCAGCCAGCATTTCAGCGATTTGTTGATCACCGATCCGGAAGGGTTCGACCTGTTGCGGCTGACCGAGGGGGCGCCGGTGGCGCGGCAGATGCTCGTGGAAGACCTGGTGGCGGAAGTTGCCGCCCTGGAGCACGATCATCTGGTGCTGACGGCCCTGCGGCGGTTCAAACGCCGCGAGACGCTGCGCGTGGCCTACGGCGACCTGATCCGGGAGCAGAGTCTGCAAACCGTTACTGCGCAAATTTCCTACCTGGCCGACGCGATCCTGGAAGCGGCCTTGCGGGCCGCCTGGCGGAAGCTCCAGTCGCAGCGCGGCACGCCGCTGGTCGCCAACGGCCAGAAAGCCCGCTTCGTGATCCTCGGCATGGGCAAGCTGGGCGGCCGCGAACTGAACTATTCCAGCGACATCGACCTGATCTTCCTGTACGACGCGGAGGGCCGGACCAACGGCAAACGGCCCGTCAGCAACGCCGAGTTCTTCGAGCAGCTCGGCCGCGAGCTGGTCCGCTTGTTGACCGAGCCGACCGAGTTGGGGTGTACCTATCGCGTCGACTTGCGGCTGCGGCCTGAGGGGCAGCGTGGTCCCATGTCCCTGAGCACCTCGGCCGCCTTGAACTACTACGACGCGCGCGGGCGGACCTGGGAGCGGCAGGCCTACATCAAGGCCCTGCCGGTGGCCGGCGACCTGGCGCTGGGCCGCGAGTTCTTGCTCGCGCTCACGCCCTGGATCTACGGCCGCTATCTGAGCCGGGCCGACATCAGCGGCATCAAGGCCCTGAAACGCCGCATCGAACAGCAGACCCGCGACGGCGGCACCGCCACGCCAGTGGCGCCCGAGTTCGGCACCGCCACGCCACCGGCGCCCGAGCGGAACGTCAAGACCGGACGCGGCGGCATCCGCGACATCGAGTTCGTGATCCAGTTCCTGCAACTGCTCAACGGCGGCGACCTGCCCCAGGTGCGCACCGGCAACACGCTGGAGGCCCTGGCCCGCCTGGAACAGGTCGGCTGTCTCACCAGCCAGGAACGGGCGCTGTTGGAAGAGAATTACACCTTCCTGCGGAAAATCGAGCATCGCCTGCAAATCATGTTCGATCTGCAAACGCACGTCATGCCCGGGCCGGAGGAGGAACTGCGGAAACTGGCGCTGCGGCTGGGCTACGAGCCGGCGGCGGACGGCGGGGCCCCCGGGGCCTTGTCGGCGGAATCCTCGTGCCGCGACCGGGCACTGGCCGCATTCCTGGATGACTACCGCGACAAGACCGAGTTGAACCGCAAGATACTGGACCACTTGCTGCACGACGCCTTCAGCGATGACAGCCAGACCGAGGCCGAGTCGGACCTGGTGCTCGATCCCGATCCGCCCGCCGAGCAGATCCTGCGGGTGTTGGGCAAATACGGCTTCCGCGACGTGAAGCAGGCCTATCACAACCTGATGGCCTTGACGGAGGAGAAGATCCGTTTCCTTTCCACCCGTCGCTGCCGGCACTTCCTGGCCGCCATCGCGCCCGAGTTGCTCCAGGCGGTCGCCGCCACGGCCGACCCGGACGCGGCCCTGGTGAACCTCGACAAGGTGAGCGAATCGCTGGGCGGCAAGGGCGTGCTCTGGGAACTGTTCAGCTTCAATCCTCCCAGCCTGCGCCTGTACGTCGATCTGTGCGCGTACAGCCCCTATCTATCGGGCATCCTCACGAGCAATCCGGGCATGATCGACGGATTGATGGACAGCCTGGTGCTGGATCGGCTGCCCACGCGCGGCGGCATGCAGGCCGCGCTGGCCGAATTGTGCCGCGGCGCCGAGGACATCGAGCCGATCCTGCACAGCTTCAAGAACGACCAGCAGCTCCGCGTGGGCGTCCGCGATTTGCTGGGCAAAGAGGACATCCAGGCGACCACTGCGGCGCTGTCCGAGATCGCCGAGGTGTGCCTGGCCCAAATCGCCGTCTGCGAACAACAGAAGCTGGCCCATAAGTTCGGACAACCGCGCATCGGCAGTGGGCCGCGGGCGGGCGAAGCCTGTGAAATGGTGATCCTGGCCATGGGCAAGTTCGGCGGCCGGGAAATGAACTATCACAGCGACCTGGACATCATCTTCCTCTACGAGGCTGACGGCCAGACGGCCTTCGACTTCGGGCGCTTCCCCGACCGCGAGACGTCCAACCAGCACTTCTTCAGCGAACTGGGGCAGCGGATCATCAAGATCGCCAGCCGTCTGAGCGTGTACGGCAAGCTGTACGAGGTTGATACCCGGCTGCGTCCCACGGGCAAGAGCGGTGCGCTGGCCACCTCGCTCTACGAGTTCGGCCGCTACTTCGCCGAAGGGTCGGGGCAATTGTGGGAGCGGCAGGCGCTGTGCAAGGCCCGCGCGGTGTACGGCTCGCCGCGGGCCGTTCGCACCGCCACGGCCGCGGTCCATCGCGCCGCCTTCGCACACCGCTGGCGGCGCAGAGACGCCGACGAGATCCGCCGCATGCGCCTGCGGCTGGAAGAAACCGTGGGCACGGGCGACCTGAAACGCGGCCCCGGCGGGATCGTCGACATCGAGTTTCTCGTGCAGATGCTGCAACTGCGGCACGCCCGCAAGAATGCCACCCTCCGCAACCCCAACACCCTGGCGGTGCTGGCCGAGCTCGCGGCCCTTAGGATGCTCGCCGTGGAAGACAGCAAACTCTTCGAGGAAAGCTACCGCCTGCTGCGGACGATCGAGGGCAAGTTGCGGCTGATGAACTCCACCGCCCGGGACACACTGCCGCACGATGCCACGGAGCTCAACAAGCTGGCCCACCTGCTCCGCTATGGCGGCGGCGAGGCCTTGCTGGCCGACTACGAGCGTGCCACGCAGCACATCCGCCGTCGTTTCGACGAGATTTTCACCGCGGCCGCCCAGGCCAGCGGCAGGCGCTAGAACGCAAACACTGGCAAAGCCAGTGGCACACGGCGGAAAGAAGGGATTAGGGATTAGAGGCTGTCGCCCGATTCCGACCTCCATCCGCTTGCGTCCAATCCCTAATCCCTAATCCCTTGCGGCTACCTACTCCTCCCACTGGCCGCCGGGCATGGCGGGGAGCACGAAAATCTTGCCGTCGCCCATGCGGCCGGTCCGGGCCACCTCGACGATCGCCCGCACCACCTCTTCCACCCGCAGGTCGTCGACCCACAACGTGATTTCCACTTTCGGCAGGAAGGCCAGGGAATACTCGCTGCCGCGGTACTCGTCCAAATAGCTCTTTTGCCGGCCGTAACCCTTGACCTCGCACACCCCGCAGGCCTCCAACGGGGCGTGCTTGAGGGCCTCGAGCACCTTCTCAACCAGGTAGGGCTTGACGACGGCGACGACTTGCTTCACGGCATTACGTGCGTGGATGTTCCGGGACGACAGTTGGCCAGACCCCCAGTGGTCTGTCCATTTCGACATTACCGGTTGGGTGCCACGACCAACCTCCGGTCGGTGCCCGGCTTGCCCAGCAGTGCTGGAAACACGGTTGGACAAGCCAACCGTGGCACCCGTAAACTCAGTAAACTCAAGTTGGCCAGACCCCCAGTTTATCGCATTCGGGCTCCCAGGAAAACCCATTGCGCTGCGCCGAAGGGGACAGGTCCATATTTTCGGTCAACGACTTGTTGGCCAACGCAACGATATTTGGCCGAAAAATGGACCAGTCCCCCGGTTCCGGCAAGAAATGCCTTTCCCCTTTTCCCACGCTAAAGGGCTCTTGGCCGCGGAGGCCAAAACAGCGATAATAGCCGCAGTTGACCTGCCGCCCTTGCCCCCGGAATCGCCTGCCGCCATGCCCAAACGCTCTGCCCACCAGGAACGGATCATTCGCAACTACTATCAGAACCAGGACGCGATCCTGCTCCAGCGGCTGGGAGAGCTGGTCACCGATCTGTATCTGGCGGAGGGCGAGAAGCGGGTGCGGCTCTGGAAACGCATCACGACCACCCTGGAGAAGCTCAAGATCCCCGCTGCGCGGATTCAACATGTCACCCAGAGCGACAACCCCACCCTCCTGGCAAATCTGCTCAAGGAATTGCTGGAGAAGCAGTGACGCCTGCCAATGCAGCAGGCACACTCCGTGTGCCGTCCGCTAACTGCGGCACACGGAGTGAGCCTGCAACCAGACCGAAACAGCCCGGGAAACGTCGATGAGCAACGATCAAGCTGCGGTTGCCGAAGTGCTGGAACGGAACTCGCGACTTCTGCATAGTATTCAGGGAGGATTCTCATGCGTTCCATCGCCATCATGAACCAGAAGGGCGGGGTGGGGAAGACGACCACCGCGGTGAACGTCAGCGCGGCGCTGGCCGAGACCGGCCTGCGCGTCTGCCTGGTGGACTTGGATCCGCAGGCGCATGCCTCGTTGCACCTGGGGCTCGACCCGCGGCCGGAGCAGCCGTCGATCTACGACGTGCTGGTCGGCAAAAGCCGCCTGTCCGAGGCCCGGCGGCAGGTGGCGGACAATCTGTGGGTGGTCGGCTCGACGCTGGACCTGGCTGCCGCCGAGATCGAGTTGGCCGGCGTGATCGGCCGCGAGCTGCTCCTGCGCGACAAGCTGGCCGAGGACGGCGAGACCTTCGATTACTTGCTGATCGACTGTCCGCCGTCGTTGGGCATCCTCACGCTCAACGCCTTGACGGCGGTGGACGAAGTCTTCATCCCCTTGCAGCCGCATTTTCTGGCCCTGCACGGCCTGAGCAAGCTGCTGGAAACGATCAACCTGGTGGCGACGCGTCTGAATCCGCGGCTGAAGATCAGCGGCGTGGTGCTGTGCCTGTATGACGCCGGCACGCGGCTGGCCGGCGAGGTCAGCCAGGACGTGGACGATTTCTTTCGTACCGCGCGGGGCCAGGAAACGCCCTGGGCAAACACGCAGACGTTCCAGACGCGGATCCGGCGGAATGTCCGCCTGGCCGAGGCGCCCAGCTTCGGCAAGTCGATCTTCCAATACTCGCCCGATTCGCATGGCGCCGAGGACTATCGCCGCCTGGCCGCGGAGGTGCAGGGCGGCGGAGAAGGGAGGAGTTAGGAGTTAGGAGTTAACTTCTAACTCCTAACTCCTAACTTCTACCTCCTGTTGATCGAGCACTTCGCGCACGACCTGCAACAGGGTTTCCGCCTGGAACGGCTTCTGGATCAGGCGCAGCCCGTTTTCTTGCGCAGAATTGCAGTGGACGCTCTCGGGATCGTAGCCGGTACACAAAATGACCTTCACTTCGCAATACCGGCACTTGATTTCGGCGAGCACCTGGCTTCCCGTCAATTTGGGCATCACGGCGTCCAGGAGAATCAGATCGATCGGCTGCTGCCGATCCGCCAGAATGCGCAGGGCCTTTTGGCCGTCGCAAGCAAGTAAGACGGTATACCCGGCGCGGCTGAGCGTTCGGGCGGCCAGCGCCCGCACCATCGGCTCGTCCTCGGCGATGAGAATGGTTTCACTTCCGCCGCGGGCCGTCGCCTGTTCCTGGTCGCGGCAGGTGTCTTGGGTCCCTTCCCGGGCGGGAAAGAACAGGCGGAACGTGGTTCCCTTGCCGGGCTCGGAATAGACGTGGATGGTTCCGCCGTGCTGGCGGATGATTCCATAGACGTTGGCCAGCCCCATGCCTGTGCCCTTGCCCACTTCCTTGGTAGTGTAGAAGGGCTCGAAGATTCGTTCGCGCACTTGGGAGGACATGCCGCAACCGGTATCCGTGACGCTGACGGCGACGTACGGGCCGGGGCGAGCTTCCAGGCCGCATTCCGACCAGCTTTCCCGAAGCACCACGTTCTCCGTTTTCAGCAAGAGTTGGCCACCCTCGGGCATGGCATCCCGGGCGTTCAGGCACAGGTTCAACAAGGCCTCGGTGAGTTCCCCCGGATCGGCATACAGGGCGCTGATGTCCTCGCCGAGGATCATGGTGATTTCGATATGCTCGCCGATCAGGGGGCGAACCAGTTTTTGCAGGTCCGCGAGCAACTGATTGGGGTCCAGGTGCCGCCGCTCCAACACCTGCTGACGGCTGAAGCCCAGCAGTCGGCGGGTGAGCGCGGCGGCCCGGTCCGAGGCCTTCACCACCTGCGCCAGATCCTGGTACCGTTCCTCGTCCGGCGACAGCCCGCGCATGGCGAACTTGGTGTAGCCGTCGATGGCTTGCAGGAGGTTGTTGAACTCGTGGGCGATGCCGCCTGCCAGTTGACCGACCAACTCCATCCGCTGTGCGCGTCGCTGTTGATCTTCGCGATCTTTTCTCCGCAATGCCTCTTCCGCCAGTTTACGGTCCGTGATGTCGGTGAGGGTGCCTACCACGTAGAGCGGCGCTCCGGCCGCGTCGCGGCGGGTGACCTGCAACTGTTCATGGACGTGCCGCACCCGGCCGTCGGCCAGCAGCAAGCGGTGGTCAAGGCCGCGCGTAGCGCCCTCCGTGTTGTGGTCGCTGGAACGGACGAACTCCATGACGGTCTCTCGGTCTTCCGGGTGGACCACGCCGAGCATGGTTTCGTAGCTGGCGGGCGTCTGCGGATCGAGTGCGAAGATGCGATACATCTCCGCCGACCAAAGCGATTCATGAGTGCTGCAATCGGCCTCCCACAGGCCGGTCTGCGCGATGCTCAACGCGCACCTCAAGCGGGCTTCGCTCTTGGACAAGGCTTCGTGCTGGCGGGTCCGCTCCAACTGCAACAGGGCTTCCAGCCGCGATTCATCCAGGCATTTCTGTTGCTCTCGAAGTGCTTCCTGGCTTCGGAAGAGCAGATCGTAGGGGCGCATCAGCGCCACTTCGATGAACGCCTTGTACAGAAAATAGACCGCCGCGACCTGGGACAAGTGCGCGAAAACCTTCAGCGAACCGTCGATCCCGGTCGACACGGCCGAGGCGGTCTCCGACACCGCGCTGACGAACAGCGAAACAGCCAGCAGCCGGAAGACGTGCGCGTCGAACTGCTTGCGACGCACCAGCAGAGTGGCGATGGCCGCCAGGAACAGCACGCTCCCGGCCGCCCGGCTGAACTTCTCGAAGGGCGTGATTCCCGCGCCCCATGCAAAACAAACGGGAAAGACGCGCCAGTAGAACACCGAGCCCAGCACGACGGCAACGACGGCGCCGTAGGCCAGAAGCGTGACAGGCAGGCTGATCCTGCGGCGAACCAACAGCGGTGCAACCACGAAGGACAGGCTTACGATCCAGCGACCGGCCGTTTTCACTTGCAGCGACTCGTTGGCGCCCCATCCGGGAACTTGGGACACTCCGGGGTAAGAAAGGACGTGAAACAGGTCACACAGCCCGCCGCACAAACAGGCGATGCCCAGGAACAAGAAGAAGCCGTCGTCCAGGAACCGCCGCGCGTTCCAAAAGAGCATGAAGACCGCGCACGCCACGATGGTAGTAAGGATCTCGACAAAGTCGTGGAAAAGAAGATAGTTGTGCTGGCTCACAACCCAGAGAACCGACAGCAACGCGGCCACCAGCAGGGGTTCCGGCCAGTTGCGGACGGTTCGCGCCGCACGGCGGAAGAACCGGCTTTGCCGGGCAATCGTCACAATCTTCAACGGCATGACACATCTCCTCGGTCTTCGACTCGACGGCCCCCCCTCCCTTTCGAGCGAAACCGCTCAACTCTAGTGCGCAAGGCCGGCCAGGCGTGTTCCTGCCTTGGCGTGAGCAGATCCGCGCGGCCATGTGTGCAGCGCCCGCACGCCGGTGAGGCGATTTTGCGCATACCCCCGCTTGTCAATGGTCCCCGCTGCCGCTACCGTGCTGATTGAGAAGGCCTTGGACCTGTCCCCTTTTCTTCCTTTCATTGCAGCGGAGAGCAAGGCCGTGCAAGCACTCGTCTTGACGCGTTATGACCATTTCCAGATCCAGCAGTGGCCGATGCCGGAGATCGGCCCCGACGAGGTACTCGTGAAAGTCGAGGCCTGTGGCATCTGCGGCAGCGACGTACACGGCATGGATGGGAGCACCGGCCGCCGCCAGCCCCCGCTCATCATGGGCCACGAGGCGGCCGGCACGATCGTCGCGCTGGGGCGCGACGTGCAGGGCTGGAGCGCGGGGGACCGCGTGACCTGCGATTCCACCCTGTACTGCGGCCAGTGCTGGTACTGCCGCCGCGGACAGATCAACCTTTGCGACCGCCGCAGCGTGCTGGGCGTCGCCTGCGACGAATTCCGCCGCCACGGGGCCCTGGCCGAGTTCGTCGCCGTGCCGCAGCGGGTCCTCTACCGCCTGCCGGAGAACTTGACCTGCACCCGGGCCGCCCTGGTCGAGCCGCTTTCCATCGCCTTGCACGCGGTCCACCGCAGCCGCATCGCGTTGGGCGACACGGCCGTGGTGATCGGCGCCGGCATGATCGGACTGCTGGCCGTTCAGGCCCTGCGCTTGGCGGGCTGCGGTCGGATTCTCGCCGTCGACCTGGCGCAATCGCGGCTCGATCGGGCCTGTGCGCTGGGCGCCGACCAGGGGCTTCGCGCCGACCTCCTCGACGTCCGCGCCGAAGTGCTCCGCCAGACCGCCGGCCGCGGCGCCGACCTGGCGATCGAGGCGGTCGGTATCGGGCCTACCCTGAAACAGGCCGTCTCCTGCCTCCGCAAGGGCGGCCGGCTGACGCTCGTTGGCAATCTGGCCCCAGCCGCCGAGCTTCCCCTTCAGGCCGTCGTTACCCGCGAAATCACGCTCGCCGGCTCGTGCGGGTCGTGTGGCGAGTACCCGGTCTGTCTGGATCTCCTGGCCCGCGGCACGATCCGCGTCGATCCGTTGATCAGCGCCACGGCCCCTTTGGCTGACGGCAACGCCTGGTTCCAACGCCTGGCCGGCGGCAACGAGGATCTGCTCAAGGTGATCCTGATACCCTGAACCTGCGCTGCTTTTGAAGACGGCCGATTGAAAGTTCCCCTCTCCCTCCGGGAGAGGGTTAGGGTGAGGGGTGCTGCGACAACGGCGTGGCCTCATGTATTGCCCGGCTCTCCCAGCATCCCCTCTCCCCGGCCCTCTCCCGGAGGGAGAGGGGGCCTGCTCTGGGAAAGCACCCACGATTATGCAGGGGTCGGGTCGCTACTTGGCCTTGCTCTCGGCGGGCTTGGCCGCGTCTGCCGGCTGGAAGATCCGCCGATCGTAGATCATCAAGGCATGGGTGGCATGCGCCACCGCGTCGATGTCGCGGCTGCAAAGCCAGGGAACGTTGACGCCGAACCGCTGGGAACTCAATAGCGTATCGAGGTACTCGACCGCGCGGAGAATCTGCGGGGCTTCCATACGCTCGGCAGGCAAACTGAGCACGAGCCACTCCAGCGTGTAGCCCGTGTCGCGCAAGGCAATCGCGTGGTCCGCGTCGGCCGTGCGGCCGATGAAACCGGCAAGGCTCCAACTGCCGTCGCCGTTCTGACTGGCGAAAGCGTGCTCATCGAGCGTCTCCAGATACTGTTTCGCCCGCAGGAACTGGCCTTCGATCGGCCGGCCGTTGGTGGCACGCCGCACCAGGGTGAAGCTTAGGGCCAGGGGCCGATGCAGGTCCGCCGCGGTCGGACTCCGGCCCGTGCGGTCCAACTCCTGCCCGAGCATCCGCTCCACCGACCACTCTTCGCCCGGGCCGTTCTTCCAGGTCGCCTCGGGCGCGTAAAACGCCAGACCGATCAGCCGCAACGGCTGGTCGATTCCCGCGCGGCAGTTGCGCTGCTCCGCTTCCACCAGATCGGCCACCGTGCGGACGTTCTTCTCCACCCGCAGCGGATAGTCGGCGCCCACGTGCGACATGGCCAGCATGGCCAGCAGTTGTGCGGGCTGTTGCTGATAATTCAGACCGACGCGGGCGGCAATGTGGCCGTCGCACATCATCAAAGGTTCGCTGCCGGCGCAGGAATAGTTCCAGCACAAGGCGGTAATGCCGTTCAGCGCCTGCCCGGTTGGACCGCCGGCGCGGATTTCCGTATCGCAACCGAAAGGCAGGCAAAACGAGAGCAGATCGGAGGGCGTGTTCTGGAGCGTGTTGAACGTCTGTTGTCGCTGGATAGCCAGCGTGCGGCGGACCCGGTCGCGCAACGCGGTTTGCGCCGGCGTCAGCTCTTTCCGGGCCGATTCGGCGGCCGCCGCAGCGGACGACAATTGACAAATCAGTATCCAGCAGGCCGTAGCAGCGACAATCCGTTTCATGAAAGGCAGTCCTCTGCAGATCTCAAATCTCAAATTTCATATCTCAAATCTCATCACGCCTCACGCCTCACGCCTCACGCCTCACGCCTCACGCCCCACGCCTCACGCCTACGATCCCGCCGTGGTGTGCGCGGCCGGCTTGGGCGACGGTGTTGGTTGTTGGCTCTCGGTGGTCGATTCTTCGTGCGTGGGGCGGTGGATCAAGAACCCGCCAGCCGCGCCGCGCTGCAGGAAGACATCGCCCTTGGCGCCGCAACCGAACGTGTCGCGGCCGCCGTAATCGACCAGGAAGCTGAAATTGCCGCCGCACTCGGGCAGATCGTGATACGAGATCGAAGGCGGGGCATAACCCTGCCCGTAGCCCAGGTAGACGTCGTCGCCGCCGTAGTCGAAGAGGATTCCCAGGCTGGCCTGGGCGCCGCAGCCCTGGGTCAATCCGCCGGCCGCTTCGTAGCGATCGTGGCCGCCGAAATCGCACAGCACGCCCACCGAGCAGTCCCAGCCCATGCCGGAACCCATGATCGTGCCCTGGTAGACGTCGTTGCCGCTGTCGTCGAAACAGAAACCCACGGCGTAGTGGCAGCCCCAGCCGCAGCCGAAGCGCTGGAAGAGCGGCTCGGTGCGCGGGCCGCCGTTGAAGGCCTTTTGGCAGATCAGCCGCTTGTCGTTGCCGGCGAAGTCGCGGGCCAGGCCCACGCCGCACCAGTAGCCGCCGCCGTGCGAGAGGTAGTCGAATTCGTAGACGTCGTCGCCGGCGCCGTCCAACAACACGCCGATGCCGCCGCTGGCGACCTGGCGAATGCCGGCGCCGACGCCCTGGCCCCAGCCCTCGTAGCCGGGCGTTTCCGGCTTGTAGGAATTGGGATACAAGCCGCCGCAGTAGTAATGGTCGTCGCCCTTCAGGTCGTCCAACAGGCCGAAGCCCAGCGGGCCGCCGAACCCTTGGGCCCACATGGCCGCATGGTACTGGTCGTTGCCGCTGCGGTCGATGAGGATGCCGATGCCGCCCACGGCCTGGCCCTGGCAGCGACGCAGTCCCGAGTACTTATCGTTGCCGGCGTAATCGATGAGGATGCCCACGCCGCCCAGGGCCGATCCCTGGGCCACGTCCTGGGCCTCGTAGACGTCGTCGCCATCGAGGCTCAAGAGCATGGAAACGCCCAGGATCGCCCCGCCTTGCACGCCCGGCTTGGTGGCTCGGAAGAGATTGTTGCCACCCAGATCGATGACCACCAACACGGGCCGGTCCAGGGAAACCGTTCCCTCGTAGTATTCGTCGTCGCCGCCGAGGTCCACGACCGCGGCCACGTCGCGCATCTCGTCCAATTGATACACGTTGCGCCCTCGGCCGCCAATGACGATGGCGCCGGCCGGGGTCTCGATCTTCGCCACCACCCGGCCGGTAACGCCCGCCACGGTCACGTCACCATCCTCGGGCAGTCCCTTGAGTTGTTCCAATAATTTGGGATCGGTCAACGGCACCAGGGCCTCGGCGGCGGCAATCCAATGGACGCGATCCATCTTCTCCAGCAGGTCGCAGAGCCGGCGCCCGGTGGCTCGATCCTGGAGGGTATGGCCCACTTGGCTCTGGGTCAGGCCCGGATAGAGGTTGGTGGACAGTTCCCGGATTTCATTTTTCGTCAACGGCGCCAGGGCCGCGGCCGTTGCGGTCTGGGCCTCGACCAGCGCCTGTTTGAGCACGTCGAGGGCCTCCTGGGGCGACTTGACCGGCACAAAGGGGCGCGGCTGGCGTTTGCCGAGATCCAATTTCTCGGCAATGATCGGCAAGGCGAGGGCCAGCCCGCCGGGGTCGTCGTGGACCGCCGTGTGCAGGGTGCGGGTAAACTCCTCCGCTTCGGCCGGTGCTTTCAAGGCATTGTGGATCAGGTGTTCATACCAACTCAAGCGACAATTGCCGGTCACTTCGGAGCCGGTGCGCGGCCCGGAGGTGCTGTCCACCTTATAGGCGGTGTAATTTTGCCAGCGATCGAAACTGGCACGGTTCCCCCGGCTCCTCAGGGCGCCCTCGATCTCTTGCTCCAATAGCTTCATCATTGCGGGGGCCAGAGGATTGCCGATGGTCTCGGCTTCGGCCGGTTTCTTGTCAGCCGGTTTCGCCTGGGCGGGCGGGGAGGCATCGCGGTCGTCGCCCAGGGCGTTGGGTGATCGCCACAGTCCCACCACGGCAAGGGTGAGCAGGGCGGCGGAAAGCCCTACGATCCGCGGCAACCGGGGGACTGTCCCGATTTTCGCGTGGCGATCACTTGCGATCGCAGCGAAAATGCGGCTGTCCCCTTTGACGGTGGAATTGCCCCTGCTAGCACTGAAATCGAAACAGGCTCGCAACTGATCCTGATTCGTCCCACGCGGTCTCATCATACTTCTCCTAACGTAGGGCCCCCATACAACCCGTATACCCGGAGCCGCTGAGAAACGAGGGATCTGCGGCAATTCTATGTATCCTGCGCCAACCGCCCCAGTGTAGCGTACTTCCGGTGCGATTCAAGGCGTGCATCGGCGAGAGTTCCGGGCTTCCTTGAATAGAAACAGCCGGCGCCGCCGGTTCAGCGCTGGGGCGGCGCGAATTTCCGCCGAAACGGCTTTTGCAGCGCGGCCAGGCAGAACTCGCGCCGGTTGTGCTGCAATTGACGAGCACGGAGCAGGTTGTAACCCCAGCCGCCGACACGGGCCAGATACGCTGGCACCTCGGCGGCAAGTTCCCACTGCGGCAGCTTGAGCGTCAATAGCAAGCCGCGAATGTTTACTTCCGGATGCGTGACGATGGCCTCAACTGCGTCCAGGGTGTAGGCCGGGGGTACATTCATGTCGGCCGCAAGCCAGCGGATCTTGCGAAACGCACGGCGCGGTACGTCCGGCGCGCGGCGGCGGACGTGGCGGAAATTGGGATTGCTCAACAGCGACGGATCCATCTCGGCCGGATCGATTCCTACCACGCTGGCGCCCCGCGCCAGCAGCGCCTGGCTGGCGCCGCCCGGGGCACTGCCGATCTCCGCCCAGCGAGCCCCCGGGGCCATAGGCATTTGCGACCACCGCAGGGCCTCTGCCATTTTCAGCCAGGCACGGCTGATTGTCTCGGCCGGCGGTTCCAGCGGCATCATTCCGCCCGGCCATTGCGAGGCCACGCCGCGGGCGCGGTGATAGCCGACCCACCACAGGCCCGGATCGACGAGGATACAATCGACCACCCAATCGCCGCGCCGCGCAGGCTCACGGTAATCGTGCCCGCCGCTAAGGCGTTCCGGCCGCGGACAATGCTGCCGGATCGCCTCATAGGCGGCCATGGCGGCGGGGGAAATGGCGGGCTCGAAACCGTACACGCCGGGTTCGGCGCGGTCGCGCTCCCACACGTGGATGCGTTGGAAAGGCCGTTCGCCCAGCGTCGTCCATACATTGCCCGCCAAGGCCGGCAGATCCGCCCCCGACACCCGGCCCATGGCGAAACCGTAGCTCCGCGCAAAGACCGAGTGAAGATCGAAATCGCCCGGCAGATGGCGACATGACAGCAAGAACCCCGCAAAGCTCAATGGCTCACTCGGCGGCGTGTCTTGCGGGCCGAGCGACTCGCTTCGGCCTCCTCCAGGGCATGGAGGATCTTGTCCACGGTCGCCACGTTGGGGCTGTGCTTGGCATGTTCGAGCCGGCTCAGCGTTTCCAGCCGTACACCGGCACGGTTGGCCAATTCGGCTTGCGTAAGTGAAACTGCCCGCCGCCGTCGCATGATTTTCCGCGCCAACAGCACGCGAGCCGATTCCACGGCGGCATAGTTGCCCTTGGCGTCGGGCTGTGGCAAGGGCGGCTCCCAAGTTTCCCCGACCAACTCGCGGTAATCCGCCTCGGGCAGGATGACGAATCGTTGGCCACCCAGCGTGACGGTTTGGACGTTCGCGGTCATGATTCACCTTTCGTAGAACTTGGCGCGGTGGCCGATCTTCTCCACGATGACGGTCTGCTGTTCCACGCGGAATTGCAGTCGGTAGTCGCCCGTCCGCAGACGCCAATGGCCGGCCAGGTGTCCGCTGAGCAGTTTGGCGCCGCTGAGTTGCGGCCATCTTTCCAACCGCTCGTAGAGCTTGGCCACCCGGGCGACAATTTCTGGCGGCAGACGGTCGAGTTGTTAGAGGGCCTCGCGGGTAGTGACCACATTGGCCATCACAGTATTCTCGCCGTGCAAGACACATTTGTCAAATATTGACAAGCTACATCAGAAGCTTACCGGGGCTTTGGCGGACATGCGGCGCTGCCAAAAACGTCTAACTAGCCCCTAATCCCTTATCCCTCGCCCGCCTTCACGGCACGAGCGTGAGCCTCAGCGGGTTGGCGGCTGCGCCGTCGCCGCGGACCACGACCACGTCGGCAGGCACGGGGGCAGCGACGATCATGTTGGGCACCCGCATCCGCACGCCCAGGTCATACCAACCGAGAATCTCGCCCTGCACCTCCTGGCCGGCCACGTGGACCAGCGCTTGTCCGGCCTCGGGCCCAAACCCCTCGCCGGCCAGCAGCACCTCGCTGCCCGATCGCGCGGCAAGCGGCTCCAACTCGAACGACGCCGGATCGACCGGCAGCACTTCGGCCACCGGCAGCACCGTGCCATTGGTGGAGCGGTTCGACTGCGGGATCTCCCGATTGGCATCGACCAGCACGTGCAAGGTGCTGAACGGCACGGGATTGCCGTTGTAATCGCGCCCCATGGCGACGACTTCCCACGGCATGCGGACATCGACCGACTGCGTGTCGCCGCCGTTGATCGAGATCACGCGCACGCCGGCCTGCGGCAGTCCGGCCACGAGATTCCGATCCAGGCCGGCCAACAGGGTGACGTTGAACGGCCGCATGATCGGCTGCGGACTGTTGTTGCGGTACCACACGCGGAACCGCGGCCCCAGCTTTTCCTCGGGATGGCCCGGATCGACGAAACGCACCGCCAGCAGTTGCAGGTTGTAATCATTCGCCGCCACGAGTATCGGTCGCGCATCGACCCACGTGCCGCAGGCCACCGCCGGCAGCGGCGCCCAGACGGGCACCGGATAATAGGCCCAGGCCGGGCACGGATCGTAGACCACCGGCCGGCACCAGACGGGCCGCGGATCGTAGACCGGATAGCAGTTGTAGTGCCACGACCAATCGACCCACGGATTCCAGTGCGGATACCAGCATACGCCGGCAAAGTAGTGGGGCCCATAATAATGGTACTCGAACGCATCCTTGACATACGTCGGTCCCACGTGACCGCTATAGAAATTCTCGTGGTGGATGACATTGTTCAAATGCACGTCGGCCCGCACATTGGGCACATGGTGCTCGAGTTCCATGCGCCGGGCCACGTCGCCTTGCGCCGCCAGCTTGTACTGGTCTGCAAGTTTCAAACGCTGGGCCCCGGCCCCGCGCGTGACCGGAGCAAGCTGGCCGGCGGCCAGCCGGGTCTGGAAGCGGTCCTGGGTCATCTGGCGAATCTCGGCCTGCGACCTGACCGGACGGACCGGCGGGCCGGAGAACCGCGCCCCGGGCGTCACGTCGTTCCGCGGCCGGAAGTTTTCCCGCGGCGCGAGGTCGGCCTTTGGTCCGACCACGGGCGGCGTATTGCCGCTGAGCCGCTTGCGAACATCGAGAACCCCGGAATGGTCGCCCGAAGGCCCGGGCGCTGGCGTGGTTTTCGGCTCATAAACACTCCGCGGAACGGGCCGCGGCGGCGGCTCTTTGCCAGAATCCCTAATGCGCGTCGCCGGGGCCGGGGGCGTGCCCGCGTCGTCCGCACGGCGACGGACATCGCCCGATCGACTGGGCGGCGGCTGCGGCCGATCCTCCCCGCTACGGCGGGTGCGCGGGTTCTTTGTATCATCGTCGCCCGGCGCCGCGGCGGCTTGCCGCCAGCATGGGCACGCGATCATAGCGGCCAGAACAATAGCTTCCGCAATCAGTTTCAAGCACCGAGGTCTAACGCAAGACATACAGTTCTCCTTCCTTGAATGGGCGTTTGCAACATTCTACGAGGTGGGTGGTAATCCAGCCATGCCAAAAGCGAAAACTGCGCCAAGACAGAGTATTCAGTTTTGAGTGTTCAGTTTTCAGTTGGTGGGGCTCGGCGTGTGCCGCCGTATGCCACTGGCTTTGCCGCCGTGTGCCACTGGCTTTGCCGCCGTGTGCCACTGGCTTCGCCGCCGTGTGCCACTGGCTCTGCCAGTGTTCGCGCCGCTGTTGCGGGAAACGCGCGCCGGCGCAAACCGTTACAGCGAGAGATGTTCCGCGCAGGCCATGGCGGGCGACCAATGCCTGCTTCAAAGTTCTTGCCGCGGACGAGCGATGGTGCCCCCAGTGCGTACGTGGACTTCTCCGACACCTTGATGCGGCACACGTGAACTGTGTCCCGGGAACAATACCCTGATGTCATCCTGAGTCGCGGCAAATCGTTATGACGACATAGACAACAGGCGAAAGCATGCGCACGGGGAAAGTCAGGCATAGAATCCGCAGATTTCGCAGATGCATGCAGATTTGCCCCAACGAGAACTACGCCGTACCCCTGCCAAAATGACATGCCCCCCCTACTGAACCCTGTTGTTGCTCCCTTGGCTCATAGTTGTGCTATAGACGCAACGTATTTTGTATTAACGTCTTGCGTCGTCATGTGCTGGTGTTGGCACGCGGCTTGCGAAATCCCCCGTATTAATCGCAGACGGCTGCCAATTATGGTCGTGGTACGCCAAGATTTTCTGTCTGCGAACGGTAACGCCTTTGACGCCAGCCTCTCGCGATTGGTGCGGTTTGCGTCATTTCCACCCGTGTAAAGTACAAGATACCAGAGCAGTGCCAGCAACAGGAGGAATCCACTGTGGCAAAACAGATGGTCTTTGATGACGAGGCTCGGCTGCCGCTGGCCGCCGGGGTGGGCAAATTGACCCGGGCCGTAGCGGCGACGCTTGGGCCCCGCGGCCGAAATGCGGTCTTGGATAAGGGCTGGGGCGCCCCGAAAATCACCAAGGACGGCGTTACCGTCGCCGAGGAAATCGTCCTGGACGACCCCTACGAGAATCTTGGCGCCCAACTGGTGAAGGAGGCGGCCTCGAAAACCAATAAGGTGGCCGGCGACGGCACCACCACCGCCACCGTGCTGGCCGAGGGCATCTATCGCGAAGGGCTCAAGTCGATCTCCGTCGGGGCCGACCCCATGGCCATGGCCCGGGGCGTCCACAAGGCCGCCGAGGCGGTGCTCAAGGCCATTGAAAAAATGGCCACCCCCATCAACGAGAAAAACAAGAAGGAAATCACCCAGGTCGCAACCATCGCCGGCAACAACGATCCTTCCATCGGGGCCGTCCTGGCCGACGCCTTCCTCAAAGTCGGTAAAGACGGCGTCATCACCATCGAGGAAGGCAAGCAGGCCGAGACCACGGTCGAGGTGGTCGAGGGCATGCAGTTCGATCGCGGCTATCTCTCGCCCCATTTCGTCACCAACCAGGACGACCAGGTGGTCGAGTTGGAGAAGTGCCTGATTCTGATCCACGAAGAGAAGATCTCCAACGCCAAGACGCTGGTCCCGTTGCTGGAGGCGGTCAGCCGGGCCAACAAGCCCCTGGTGATCATTGCCGAGGACGTGGAGGGCGAGGCCTTGGCCACCCTGGTCGTCAACAAGATGCGGGGCATTCTCAACGTCTGCGCCGTCAAGGCGCCCGGTTACGGCGATCGCCGCAAGGCGATGCTGGGCGACATCGCCACCCTCGTAGGCGGACAGGCCATCCTCAAGGACCTGGGCATCAACCTCGATGCGGTCAAGCTCTCCGACTTGGGCAAGGCCGACAAGGTCGTGATCACCTCCGAGAACACCACGATCATCAACGGCGGAGGCAACAAGAAAGCGATCGACGCGCGGGCCGAACAGATCCGCAAGGAAATCGAGACCACCACCAGCGATTACGATCGCGAGAAGCTCGAGGAACGGCTGGCCAAACTGGCGGGCGGCGTGGCCCAGATCAACTGCGGAGCGGCCACCGAAACCGAAATGAAAGAACGCAAGGCCCTGCTGGAAGACGCCCGGGCCGCCACGAAAGCCGCGCTGGCCGAGGGGATCGTTCCCGGCGGCGGCGTAGCCCTGCTGCGCTGCGAAAAGGTGCTCGACCAACTCGACCTCCAAGGCGACGAAGCGCTGGGCGCAAAGCTCGTGCGCAACGTGTTGGATGCCCCCATGCGAACGATTGCCAACAACGCCGGGCAGGACGGGGCCGTGGTCGTGCATCGCGTCCGCCAGATGAAAAAGAACGAAGGCTACGACGCCGATCGCGACCAGTACGGCGACATGCTCGAGGCCGGCATCATCGACCCCGCCAAGGTCGTTCGCACCGCATTGCAAAACGCAGCCAGCGTGGCCGCGCTGTTGCTGACTACCTCCTGCCTGGTCACCGAGATCCCGAAGAAGGACGAGGAAAAAGGCCACGGCGGCCATGGCCACGGCGGTGGCATGGGCGGCGGCATGGGCGGTATGGGAGGTATGGGCGGCGGCATGGGAGGCATGGGAGGCATGGGTGGCGGCATGGGCGGTATGGACTTCTAGCCGCCGCGGACCGTCCCGTTCGCCTCCGCTGCGGAGCGGGCAAACCGTGTGTGAAGACTTCATTCCAAAGAAACCAAGAGAAACCAACTGTCAGCAGAAGGATGTGAACATGAAAGAGATCAACTTGCGGCCTTTGGACGATCGCGTTGTGGTGGAGCCGAATGAGGCGGAAGAAATGACAGCGGGCGGAATCGTTTTGCCCGACACAGCCAAGGAAAAGCCGCAACGCGGCACCGTGCTGGCCGTTGGTCCCGGCAAGCTGTTGGATAGCGGCGAGCGCGGCAAACTGTCCGTCGCCGTCGGCGACGAGGTCATCTATGGCAAGTATTCCGGCTCGGATATCGAAATCGACGGCCGCGACGTCAAAATCGTCCGCGAGAGCGATATCCTCGCCAAGGTAGTGAACTAGTAACACTCCCTCGCCCTTTGCGGGAGAGGGCCGGGGTGAGGGGGGATTTGCAAGGGACCAGCCGAAAAACGTCGCAGAAGCGGAAAACCCCTCACCCTAACCCTCTCCCGCAAGGGGCGAGGGGA
>JBEKZQ010000225.1:0-13564 GCA_049509675.1 Thermoguttaceae bacterium
GGCACGGTGCTGCAAAAACTGCTCCAGCATCAGGACGGCCAGCCGCCCGATGTCCGACAGTTCCGGCCCGAACTGCCCGACGACATCGGTCGCGTGCTGCGCAAGATGCTGGCCAAGGAGCCCCGGCAGCGCTATGGAACTCCGGCGGAATTGCTCAAAGACCTGTTGGGGCTGGCCGGGCAAGTGGGAGTCCACCCCTTAGCCCACGGCGGCAAGTCTTGGCCCGCCGCGTCATCGGCAAGCTTGCTGCTGCGGCGGCATCTGCCCTGGCTGCTGCCGTTGGCGGCGCTGGTGTGTACGGTAGTGGCGTTGGACATCTATTGGTCGGACTTGGCCCGGCGGGAGGTTCCGTCGCCGCCTGCACCGGCCGGAGCGGACGAGGGGTATGCCGATGCGCCCGATCCGCGCGATTTCGAGTCGGAACCATTCGATCCATCGAGCAAGAATGCACCTGGCAACGGTCGGTCACTGTTGCCTGGGAGCCCGGCGTCTGCGAAAGGACCGGTTACGTTGCCGGGGCATGTTGCCGGCGGTTCTTCTTCGACTCCAGCCGCCAAGGGTCCGCTTGCGTTGGGTTCTACCGGCGGTATGGCCGGCACGCAGCGGCCGGCACAAAAGATCCTTGTCGGCGCCAAGGCTCCTACGCCGCCCATGCCGGTGCCGCCCGTCGCCAACGCCGCCGCGCCCATCGAGGGCCAGCACAAGACGGCAGGGCCAAGCGGAGCTTCCGTGCCGCCCGTCGCCACGGGGCCGACAAAGGCGGCGGTCCGGCGATCGGGCGTTCTGATCGTCGGTCTTCGTGCCGACGGCGAGAATGAGTTCGCCTCGCTGGCCGATGCCTGTGCCGCGGCCGCCAACGGCGACGTGATCGAGTTGCGTTACAACGGGCCGCGCGAAGAGCATCCGTTGCGACTGGCCAACTTGGGGCTCACCATCCGCGCCGGACAGGGCTTTCAGCCGGTGGTCGTCTTCCGCGGGGCCGAAGGCGATCCGCTGAGGTACCCGCGCAGCATGTGCGCGCTCAGTTCCGGTCGGCTGACGCTCATCAACGTAGCCCTGGAATTCCAGCTTGCCCGCGAGGTCCCCTCTGATAAATGGTGTCTGTTCGAGACGCGGGGCGAGCAGGCCCTGCGTCTGGAGAAATGCTCGTTGACCATTCACAACGCCTCGGACCAACTTGGGGCGTATCATCCGGACGTGGCATTTTTCCGCTTGCAGGCGGCCTCGGCGAGCGAGTCGGCCATCGACGGCGCAGCGCCGCCGGCGCAGCCCGCCACGATCGAACTGGTGGACTGCATTGCCCGCGGCGAGGCGACGCTCGTGTTGGCCGAGGATTCCCAGCCGCTCCGCCTGGCGTGGCAAAATGGCCTCTTGGCCACCACGGAACGCCTGGTTTCGGCCGTGGGGGGGCAAAGGGCGCTGCACCTCGGCGAAAGCCTGCAACTGGATCTCCGCCATCTGACGGCGGTGGTGCGGAGCGGCCTGTGCCGGCTGGAATGCAGTCCGGCCGCCCCACATTGCCTCGGCCTTCAAATATACTGTGCCGATACGATCTTATTGGCGGGGCCCGGCTGCGCGGTGATCGAGCAACTCGACGACGAAGACCTGGACGGTCTGCGGCAGCGCGTGGCGTGGAGCGGCGATCGGAACTTCTACGAAGGGTTCGACATTTTTTGGCTCGTCCGTCGCTTGGATCCCGAGACGCCGCCCAACCTCATGACCTTCGACGACTGGAGGAAGTTTTGGGGACCGCAACGGGAGAACCTGTCGCGCTGCGGCAGGGTTGCCTGGCGAAACTTGCCCGGGGCCGATCGGCCCATGCACCATCACGTACCGGCCGATTATTCGTTGGACGACGCGTTGAGCAATAATCCCGCGTTGGGCACCGCCAGCGACGGCCGCAACGCCGGCCTGTTGGAGGATCGTCTGCCGCCGCTTCCGTCTGAATCGGTTGCCGAGCCGCCGCAAAAGGCATCGCGGCGAACGCATCTCTTGGATTCCGCCGCGGCCCCGCAGCGGGACGCGCGGATCATGTCCAACGCGCAATGACCGTTGACAGCCAGACCGGCGGTTCGCTAGGATTTGATACCTTGCGGGCGACTAGCTCAATTGGTTAGAGCGCATGCTTTACACGCATGAGGTTCCCGGATCGTGCCCGGGGTCGCCCACTGGCCAGGCCCGTTGACACTGGAAAACAAGGGCCTTTGCGACACATCGCTACAGACTGCCGGTTTGTACAACCGTACAGAGCACCCCGGACAGGACTCGAACCTGTAACCATGGGATTAGAAATCCCATGCTCTATCCGATTGAGCTACCGGGGCACGGTTGCGGAAGTCTCACGACCATTGTAGGTTGCGTCACCGATCGCCGCCAGCCCCCGGCCCCGTCGGCGCCACTTCCCGCGACGCTCCAGTTCCACCGTCGTGGCCGGCAATTTTCACGACATCACCGGCGGCAGCAACTTCGGCTTTACGGCCCATGCCGGTTTCGATGAAGTCGCCGGCATCGGCAGTCCCGTGGCCAACAGGCTGGCGGCCAGTTTCATTGCCGTGTCGTCCCGCGGGACGGTCGCTTTCTCGGCGCGATCCGTCGAAATCGGCGCCGCGGCAATGAGGCTCTTCCGGTTCTGGGTGCAGAACCCGAGAAATACGACCTTCAGGCCGCCGACTATGTCGCGTAGCTTGCCGAGATTGAGAAGCAGCACCGCCATCCTGGCCGTCAGTCGCAGGCTGGAAGCCCCTGCTACGTGTCGCGAGTCGCGACCTTGCAGTTTTCTCTTGGCAAATTTTTCACAAATTTCGAACAATTCGCTGGACGCGCCCGCCGCATTCTGGTAAGCTGGGGTGCTGTGGTTCCCAATTGTCACAAATAGCCCAAAAAAAGCAGGCAGCGCGAACGCTAACTCTCGATCCGCCAACGAGTTGGGCGTCTGGGGGATCAACCAGGAGCGGGCGTTTTGCCCAGGAATGGGTCGTCTTTCGCGACTTTGTCGGTGCGGATGTCTAGCGAACCGCGCCGGGGGCTGCCTGTTTCCTCTCTGCTCTGTCTTGGCTTGTCTCTCGGCGCAACCGACCTCCGCCACTAAGGATCGAAAGTACTCCTCTCGCTCCGCGAGAGGTTTGACATCTCGCGGAGCGAGATGAGTACGTCAGGTTGTAGGACGGATTGCCAATCCGTCCTTGGGAACCAGACGGATTGGCAATCCGTCCTACGGTAATAAGAGAGGGAAACAACGATGAAGTACACGATTATCCTGGCGACGGCCGTGGCGGCCGCGGGCGTGCTGTCCGCTCAGGCCGAGACGATCACCATGGCCATGGTGACCGTGGGCGATCCGGGCAACGCGGCGGATCCGGCCACCGGCAGTATCTACGGGGCGGTCCGGGGCGGTCAGCTATACATTCCAGATGGGTAAGTTCGACGTCACGACCTCGCAGTACGCCGCTTTCCTTAATGCCGTCGCCACGACGAGCGACCCATACGGCTTATACAACAGTAACATGGCCACGGACCTTCCGACGGTCGGCATCGCCCAGAGCGGCAGTCCGGGCAGCTACAGCTACTCGGTAAAGGGGAACGGCAGCGTGCCGGTGTTCGACGTCACCTGGGGCGACGCCGCCCGCTTCAGCAATTGGCTGCAAAACGGTCAGCCAAATGCGTCTGAAGGGAACGGCACGACGGAAACCGGGGCCTACACGCTCAACGGCGCAATCACCAATTCGGCCTTGATGGCAATAACCCGCAACACCGGAGCGACCTATTTCATCCCCTCGCAGGACGAATGGTATAAGGCTTCCTACTACAAAGGAGGTGGCGCCAACGCTGGTTACTGGACCTATCCGACGCAGAGCAATACCGCGCCGATCAACACGCTGCCCGACACCGGCAACCATGCCAATTTCGAGGATTACTACGACACGGGAAATGGCGGTTACACCGACCCGACGAACTATTTGACGCCGGTCGGGGCATTTTCCTCATCTCCCGGGCCCTATGGGACGTTCGATCAAGGCGGCGATGTCTTCCAGTGGAACGAGACGCCTGTCACCGGTTCGTCGCGGGGTTTGCGTGGCGGGTCGTTCAGCTACGCATCGCCCATCCTGGCCTCCTCCTCCCGCAACTACTACGACCCGACGGACGGGGACAGCCTCCTCGTTGGCTTTCGTGTTGCAAGTAGCGCAGCGAGTCCTGAGCCCGGTGGCATCGCCATGTTGCTTGCCGGCGCGTTGGCGTTTGGAATCTGGAGGCTACGCCGGAACGACTGAGTCGCTTGCATCCAGCCCGATTCATCGGGCTTTCCGCCGTAGGCGGTTCTAGGCCCGTGCTTTAGCACGGGTAGGCCGGCGCGACCGCGTGTTGGTTCGTCCCACGCCCGGTCCGCCCGCCGTTGGCGGCGGGCGGACCGGGCGAGCGGCGCGAGGGGGCAAGCGTCTTTGGCAACCCGACGTGAACGTCGGGCCTACTACCGCCTACGGCGGGAAGGGTCGTGAACGACCCTGAAAACACGGTTTCCTCGAAAGTCGCAGCCGGGCCGAACACAAGACAGGCCATGAGTCCGGCTGCGGGCTTGTGGCCTGTCTTGTGTCCGGCCAGGCCGACTGGGGCTGGGCGGGCCGCGATTCCAACGGGACCCGTGCTATCCGCAAAATGCTGGGTTTGCACCTAGAAACGGCAGAGCCGGCGAGGATCGCCGTCCTCGACAGCGATCTTGCGGGCGCCCTGACCAAGACGGGCGCCGCCACCTTGACCCTTTCCGGCAGCAACACGAGCGCCGGCGGCACAACGATCAACGGAGGCTCGATCATCGCTCTCTTTACGGGGCCAAACGCGCGAACACCTCCCTGACGTAGCGAACGCTGCGCTGATGCACGGCAGCGGTGCCCATCGTCTGTGGCGTTGTTCCTTCGGGACCTTGTTCGAGCACCACGAGCGGCCGGACGCCGGCCTGCACGAGCCTATTGACCAGCGCACGATAGTCGATGTCCCCGTCGCCGAAGGTCTCGCTCCAGACATTGCCGGTAGACTGCCGCAAGTGCAGTTCCGCAACGCGCGGCGCGTAGAGTTTGACGACATCGAACAATGCCACCTGAGAATGGCCGGCGCCGCGGTAGACCCAGTGGACGTCGAGGCACAGACTCAGCGCGCGGGGGTCGGTTGCCAGCATCATGTGATGGAATTCCCGAGCGGCATGCTGCAGTTCGACGTCGTGGTTGTGGTACGCCAGGGTGACCCCGATGGCTGCCAGCTCGTGTCCCAGTCTGTCCAGCGCGGCGGCTTGGGTCTTCAGTTGCTCGTCGCTCTTCCCTTGGCGATTCGGAAGCGGACTGGGATTGGTGACGATGATCCTCGTTCCCGCCTCCTTGGCGCACTTGGCCAGCGCGACGATCCGCTCCACTTCCTTGCCGACTTTCGCGCGGTCGTCCAGTGTGCTGCCGGTATAGATCGACCGCAACTCCAGGCCGTGCTTCTTAAGCTGCGCGGCCAGAGGGGCTACCTGATCGGCGGAACCGAGGCCGGGTTCCAGGCCGTTGATCCCGCTGGCAGCCAACTCCGCAAGCTCCTCATCGAACGAGACTGTTGCCTTCTGCTCGTCGCGCCCGCGAATGGCGCCAACCGACCATTGGTTGATCGCCACGTGGAGGGCGGCCCCCGGCTGCGCCGTGTGCCCGACAGTTGCCCCGCCGCAAATCATCGCCGCCGCGGCGAGCCCGGCGTCAGCCAAGAATCTCCGGCGGTCTTGTGCCGCTTTGTCCATCAGATGTTCCTCCAACAACGAATCGTGACCGGTGTGATGGTTCTCGTCGGTATTTCGCTCCGAGTTGATCCAGTGGCGCGCATCATAGCAGGTGGTGATCTCGAAAGCAAAGCAGTTTGGTTTGCCGCCGGGAGCACCGCGCCGTTCTCGACTCTAAGGATCGGCAACACAATAACCGTCCTGTTCTGGAAAGTAGTCATCACGCGGAGCGTGATGAGTACGATTGTTTGCGACACTTATTGACTTGCCGATCCCACGAACATCTTCGCCGGCCGGCATGTCGGCTTCATGAACAGCGGCGTCTTTGGGCCATGCGGCGGCAGCAGTAGCCGCCGACCCATCCCGAGAGGGTAATTCTCCCAAATCTGCGGATTTCTTCCCGACTCCCCCCGCCTGGTGGATTGACTTTTTCGGAGCCCCAGGTCATGCTCATGGGAGCGCCTTTTGGCGGGGTTCTGTAGCGATAAGGAGGGTTGTACCGCCAGTTTCGGGTCAAACCCTAACAGCCGAGGAGTACACCATGTTCCGAAATTGGTGGAGACCGTTCGCCCGCCGGGGGTCCGGCGCGCATAACTCGGAGCGCAGGCCTCCGGCCGTTCGTCCGCGGCTGGCGCACCGCCCGCCGTGGATCGCGCGCGCCTGCGGACTGTTGTTCGAACCACTTGAGGAAAGGGTGTTGCTGTCCGTGGCGCCCGACCTGACCGTGGTCGGCGCCAACCTCGGGTTCAACACCGCCGTCGTAGGCAATGACTTCAAGCTGCCGGTCACCTGGACGGTGAAGAACCAGGGCAACTATGCGCCGGCGCAGAATTGGTCGGATTCATTCTATCTCTCGGGCAAGAACACGTACGACAGCAGCGCTCAGCTTGTCGCCGCGGTGTCCCGCGATGATTCGCTCCCCTTGGCCATCGGCGGCGCCTATAGCTCGTCCACGACCTTGACCATCCCCAACACCGCCTTGCAGGGCCAGCAGTACTTGTTGGTGGTTACCGATCCGGGCAACACGATCAACGAATCCAATACCGCCAACAACACTTTCCCGCTGCCGATCACCCTTTCCCAACCGAGCGTGGATCTGGCGGTATCCGGCGCGTCGGCGTCGTCGACCAACCTGGTCGCCGGGGACGGCGCCACGGTGTCCGTTTCCTGGACGGTCAGCAACCACGGCAACGACACCGCCCAGGCAACGTGGTCCGACGGCATCTATCTGTCGAGCAAGACGACTTACGACACATCCGCCGTGGCCCTGGGCGATTTTCATGCTCCGCACACACTGGCCGCCGGCGGCAATTATAGCCAGACGCAAACGGTGACGATCCCGAACACGACGCTGCTGGGCAACAACGAGAACATTCTCATCGTGGCCAACGACCAGGGGGACCAGGGGGAGAACAGCACGGCCGGGGGGACGGCGGCAATTGGCAATATCAGCGTCAGCCGGGCCCAGAACGTGGACCTGGAAGTGGTGCCCGGCTCGGTGACGGCCCCAGCCTCGGCAACGCTGGGCCAGAGCATCAACGTGTCCTGGACGGTGAAGAACATCGGGTCAGCCGCCGCCGGCGCCGTCTGGACGGACATCGTTTACGCCTCGCCGACAGCCGCCTACAACTCAGCAACGGCCACGTCGCTGCATAGCTTCGGGGCGCCGTCAACGCTGGCGGCCGGGGCAAGCTACGCGCAGACGCAATCGGTCCTCCTGCCCGCCGCCGCCGCCGGCGATGGCTTCATTCTGGTTCGAACCAACGCCGCCGGCGACCAGGCCGAAAGCGATGCGGCCAACGACACGAACAACGTGGCCGCCTCGACCGCCATTACCCTGGGCGAACCGACCCTGCCGACCCTGGCCATCACCTCGTTCACGGCGCCGGCCAACGCCAACCTTGGCGACGCCGTCACGCTCAACTGGTCGGTGAAGAATACGAGCTCGGTGGCTACCGCCGCCTCCTGGTCGGATGACGTGTACGTCTCGGACAAGTCGGTTTTCGACACCACGGCCCAGTACCTGACGTCATTTCAGGTGCCGCTGGCGGGGTCGCTGGCGGGCGGGGCGAGCTACAATCAGAGCGAGCAGTTCACCCTGCCCTATACGCCGACGGGGAGTCGTTACTTGTTCCTGGTAGCCGATGCGGGCGGCGCCCAGCCGGTGTCCAACAGCGGGCCGATCGCGGCATCGTCGCAGATCACGCTCGCGGCGCCGGACCTGACGGTGACGCTCAACGCGCCGCCGACCGCGGCCGTTCTGGGCCAGGCGTTCAACTTGTCCTGGACGGTGACGAACACCAGCAGCGTCGCCGCCAACGCCAGTTGGGAAGACGCGGTCTTCATTTCCAGTTCCGCCAACTTCGATGCGGCCACGGCCACCCCGCTCACGCCCCTGATTTCGGGCAACGCCTCCGGTGGCAACGCGGAGGATCCGTACGGGATTGCAGCCCCTTCCAGCCTCGCCGCGGGCGGCAGCTACACCCGCGCCGTCGGGGTCTCGCTCCCGAGCATGCCTGCGGGCAACTACTACCTCTTCGTCGTCGCCGACCGCGAAAACGAACAGGGCAAGGTCAACGAGTCCATCGACAACGTGGTGATGCAACCGATCGCCGTCACCGGGCCCGACCTGACCGTGCAGATCGACAGCGCCCCGAGCGCGGCGGTGGCCGGCAACGGCCAGTCGGTCACGGTTTCCTGGACGGTCACGAACCATTCCGCGGCGGATACGGTCCACTCCTGGACCGACGGGATCTACCTTTCCAATTCGTCAACGCTGAACCTCAACGACTCGAGCAGTTACTGGAGCCTGGGCTCGTTCTCGGAGCCTGTCACGGGACCGATGAACGCCGGCGCCAGTTATACAAACTCGCAGACGGTCACCATTCCCAATGTCTTGACCGCCGGGACCTATCACCTCTTTGTTGTCACCAACACCTTCGGGTATATCGGTCCTGTTCCCCAGGCGGAAACGGACCTGACCAACGACATCGCTTCGGCGGCGATCAGCCTGACCCTTCCCGACGTGACTTTGGCCGTCCAGAGCGTGTCGCCGAACACCTTTGTCGCAGGCGGTTACGTGTCGTTGAGTTGGACGGTCAAGAACCAGGGTACGGACACCGCCGGGGGCTTCTGGACGGACTCCGTCTACCTGTCGAGCAAGCCAACGCTGGACAGCTCGGCCACCTTGCTCGCCAGCTACAACTACAACGGCACGGCCAATCCCGTGGCGGGCAACGGCGGCAGCTATACCGACACCGACAGCGTCACCATCCCGTCCCAGACCCCGGCGGGCACGATGTATCTGCTCATTGTTCCCGACAGCGACAGCGGCCAGTCCGCCAGCACCAGCGTGTTTTCGCAGCAGATCAGCGTGACGGTTCCCGACGTGAAGCTGGCTACGGCGATCACCAGTTCGCCGGCCAGTGGCGTCCTCGGGCAGCCCAGCTCTCTTTCCTGGACGGTCACGAACAATGGCACGGCCACGACGAGCATCAATTACTGGGAAGACGAGGTGTACCTGTCGCCATCGCCGAGCTACGGTTCCTCGGCGGTGTATGTCGGTGGCTACGAGCCATCCATCTCGGGTTCTCCCGCGGTACTGCCGCTGGGCCCCGGCAACAGTTACTCCACGACCCAGCAGTTCACGGTGCCGGCCACTCTCACTCCGGGAAACTACTTCGTGTTGGTCCGGGCGGACGACCCGACTTTCTATGATTATCAGCCACAGTCCGACGCCTCCCAGAGCGTGGCTTCCGCAGCGATTGTTTTGACGGCCGGCGCCAGCGGCGGCGGGGGCGGTGGCGGTGGCAACAGCGGCAACAGCGTCAGCAACTTGGACCTGGTTGTCTCGGCGGCAACCGCTCCCCCTACCGTCGCGATTGGCAGCACGATTCCCGTGTCGTTCACCGTCGCGAATCAGGGCACCGATGCCACCAGCCAGTCCTGGACGGACGCGGTCTATCTGTCGAACTCGCCCATCCTCAACACGAACTACGCGCGGGAACTTTATTCGTTCTCGAACCAGTCGGCGCTCAACGGCGGGGCCAGCTATACCGCCAACGACAGCATGACGCTGTACAGCTACGACACGGGATACACCCTGGGCAAGTGTTACCTGGTGTTCGTCGCCAACGCCTACGGAAGCCAGTCGGAAGTCAACAGCAGCAACAATTCCTTCGCGGTGCCGATCACCCTCACGTCCCCAAGCCTGGCGGTGACGAGCGCGAGCTTTAGCGGCAGCGGCGTCGAGGGGAGCAGCGTGCGGGTCTCCTACACGGTCACCAACCAGGGCGGCGCGGCCGCCAAGGGATATTGGTACGACTACGTTTATCTCTCCGATACGCCCGCCTTCGACGCGTCCACGGCCCTGGAGCTTGGCAGCTTCTACGAGTCCCCGGCATCGGGTGTGCCGGTCCAAGGCATCTATTCCAATAACTACACAGTAACCCTGCCCGGGTGGGCTACCGGGAATCGCTATCTGTTGGTCGTTGCCGACGGCTACACCCGCGTCGACGTGCCCGCCATCAGCGTCAGCAACGTCGCCGCCATGCCCATCACGTTGACGGCGCCGAACCTGGCCATCTCCGGCGTGTCCGTGGCGCCGAGCACGGTCGAAGCCAACAATAACGCCACGCTCAACTTGAGTTGGACGGTGACCAACACGAGCGCCGTCAACACCGGCAGCAACTGGACGGACGCGGTCTACCTGTCGCCGACGCCGGTATTCAACAGCAGCACGGCCACGGAAGTTACGACGTCGCCGAGTCAGAGCGATCTGGCCGCGGGAGCGTCTTATACCACCACTCTGACCAACGTGGCCGTTCCCAGCGTTGCCCCCGGGACCTATTACGTCTTTTTCGCCACCAACATCGATTATGCCGTTTACAACTACTCGGAGGTCTCCCAGCCGGAGTCCGATCCGACCGACAACATCCTGATGGCCGCCGCTCCCATCACGCTGACCGCGCCCGGCGTGGTGCTGCAAGCGAGCAACGTCGCGGTGGGCAAGAACTCGCTGGGCCTGGGTCAATCAACGACCGTTTCGTTCCAGGTGAGCAATGTGGGCAGCGAGACGGCCCAGACAAGTTGGTCCGACGTGGTCTACTTGTCCAGCAAGTCGACGTTCGATAACACGGCTGACTGGCTTACGTCCTTGTCGAGCAAGAGCCCCTTAGCCGGTGGCGGCGCCTACTACACGCAGTCCACCAGCATTACGATTCCCAGTTGGCTGACCACCTTCGGCACATACTACTTGTTCTGCGTGGCCAACGAAGGCCAGACTCAGGGCGAGTTGAATTACGGCGGCGACGTCTCGGCGCCCATCCCGATCACGGTGGGCGCCCCCGAGTTGCAAATGAGCGTCGTCACGTCGCCGGCAAGCGCCAAGCTGAACGACACCGTTTCGGTTTCGTGGACGGTGAGCAACATCAGCAGCCAATTTGCCGTCAACGCCAGTTATTGGTACGACGACGTGTACCTGTCGAACACGGCGACGCTGAATACGAGCACCGCCCATCGACTGCTCAACCAGTATGTCTGGGGTAAGTCGCCTTTGGCCGCCGGGGGCAGCTACAACGAGACGGCCAACATCAGCTTCCCCAACGGTTCCACCGGCCCGATGTACCTGATCTTCGTCGCCGACGCCAACGATTACGTGGTGCAGACGACGCGGGCCAACGACATCGTGGCGCTGCCCATCACGCTCACGGCGCCGAACGTGGATTTGCAGCTCACCTCGGCCTCGGCCACCCCCACGGTCAACGTCAACAGTTATATCGGCGTCTCCTGGTCGGTCACGAACGCCGGCACCGACCCGGCCAACGGGTCCTGGACTGACGAAGTCTACCTGTCGAGCAAGAGCACGTTCGATTCCACCGCCCAGGCTTATGCCGGCTATGGCGAGCCCTGGGGGATGGCGTCCTTGCCGGCCGGCGCCGGTTACCAGATGAACTGGCCTTCCGTGATTTGGATCCCGTCCACCTTCACCCCCGGCACGTATTACGTGTTCGTGGTGGTTGACAATGGCAACTACCAGAGCGTGACGAAACCTGCCGACGGCATCTCGGCGGCATTACCGGTCATCGTGACCGGGCTTCAGCCGCACCTGGAGGTGACCGCCGTTAGCGCCCCGGCTGCCGGGGTGGACGGCGCGACGATCCCGGTCACGTGGACCGTGGAGAACGCCGGCAACAGCTCGACGTCGAATTCGTCCTGGTACGATTACGTGTACGCCTCCAGCAGTCCCACGTTCGACAATAGCGCGCAAGTCCTGGGGGAGTTTTACGAGAGCCGCAACCTGGCCGCCGGCACCGGCCAGTACACCGACACCGAGACCGTGTCGCTCCGCGGAACTTCTCTCACCGGCCCCGCCTATATCATCGTCGTCGCCGACGAATCCAACAGCCTGGCGGAGAGCAACACCAGCGGCAACAGCAACGCCTCCGGCCCGATCACGCTGTCGGCGCCGGCGCTGGCGATCAGCGATGCGACCGCGCCGACTGCGGGCGTGGCCGGCGGCAGCATCCCCATCTCCTGGACCGTGACGAACACCAGTTCCGTGAGTGCTTCCACGCAATGGTACGACTACATCTACGTCTCGCCGGACAACGTCTACGACAATAATGCCCGGTACGTCGCCTCCTTTGCCGCTCCGACCATCCCCCTGGCCGCGCAGGGCAGTTACACGCAGAACCAGAACGTCACGCTGCCGGGGACCTACCTCGGGTCGGGATACCTGCTGTTCCTCGTCGACGAGAACAGCTACCAGCCGCAAACCAATGCCGCCAACAACGTCGCAGCGGTGCCGATCGACATCAGCGCCGCCGACCTGACGGTGTCATCGGTCACGGCGCCGGCCAGCGCCAGCCTGGGCCAGCCGTTGACCGTAAGTTGGACGGTGAAGAACATCGGCACGAGCCCGGCCGATCAGCCCTGGTACGACGGCGTCTATTACTCCACGAAGAACACCTTCGACAGCTCGGCCGTGTTCCTGAAGAGCGTTCCGGCCGGCAGCAATTCGCCTCTGGCGGCGGGCGGCAGCTACACCCAGAGCGCGCAGGTGACGCTGCCGTCCCTGGCCGTCGGCACCTACTACTTGCTCGTCTACGCCAATGTCTACAACCAGCAGGCGGAAACCAACAAGAACAACAACACGGCGGCCTCGGCCGCCGTCGCGGTGAACGGCGCCGACCTGACCGTGTCATCGGTCACGGCGCCGGCCAACGCCAGCCTGGGCCAGCCGACGACCGTAACCTGGACGGTGCAGAACATTGGCTTGAGCTCGGCCGATCAGCCCTGGAGCGACGGCGTCTATTACTCCGCGAAGAGCACCTTCGACAACTCGGCCGTGTTCCTGACGAGCGTTCCGGCCGGCAGCAATTCGCCTTTGGCGGCGGGCGGCAGCTACACGCAGAGCGCGCAGGTGACCCTGCCGTCCCTGGCCGTCGGCACCTACTATTTCTTCGTCTCCACCGATGTCTACCACCAGCAGCCGGAAACCAACGAGAACAACAACACGGCCGGCTCGGCCGCCGTCGCGGTGAACGGCGCCGACTTGACCGTGTCATCGGTCACGGCGCCGGCCAGCGCCAGCCTGGGCCAGCCGGTCACGGTGAATTGGACGGTGGAGAACATCGGCTCCGGCCCGGCCGGTCAGTCGTGGACCGACGGCGTCTACTACTCCACGAAGAGCACCTTCGACAACTCGGCAGTCTTCCTGACGAACGTTCCGGCCGGCAGCAATTCGCCTCTGGCGGCGGGCGGCAGCTACACGCAGAGCGCGCAGGTGACCCTGCCGTCCCTGGCCGTCGGCAGCTACTACTTCCT
>JBEKZQ010000226.1:0-10180 GCA_049509675.1 Thermoguttaceae bacterium
CGACACTAGCCCGAAGCGCCAGCGAGGGATTTGCGGCCATTCTCCCTCGCTGGCGCTTCGGGCTAGTGTACGAAATGGACCTGCGGGCGAAAGGCTTGGCACTTTGCAGTTTTCCTGCCCCCGTGAGTGTTTTCCTTGACAACTGCCTCTCCAGGAAGCCAAGATGATGGTCTGCAATCCTTCCCTTCCATCTCTGCGAGCGCGTCGATGGCACGCAGTGCTACATCCAAGAATTTGCGGAGACCGCCAGTGCATCACGTCTGCAGGCGTCGGTTCCTCAGCCTAGCCGTTCTCGTCGCGGGCGCTGCCATGTTGCAAGGCAACGCGTGGGCCGCCGGCCGTGCCGCCGCGCCGCCGGCCCCGCCCGGACCGCTGCTGGGCTCGCCCAATTTCCAGCCCTCGCCCGAACGTCCCATCGGCTGGCGGGGCGACGGAACGGGCAGGTTCCCGGCCGCCAATCCGCCGACGCAGTGGGGGCGGACGATCAAGGGGTTCTATGCCGAACTCCAGTGCCAGGCCGGCAAGCCGCAAGGTCCCGCCAAGGCCGGCGAGTTGCTCAACATGGGCTTCCTCCGCGACTGGCTCATCATCGGACCCTTCGACACCAAGGACTTCAAGACCGGCGTCGATGAAGACATCCTCCAGGACGAAACCACGCTGCAGCCTCAGGTTGGCGACAAGTCTGGCGACAGGGCCTGGACCCATTGGCACATCTCCGTGGAGAACCAGAGCAAGAGCGAGGGCAAACTGCTCTTGGATTTCGCACAGGCCTACGGCAAGACCGACGAGCAGGAATGGCAGAACCACCCCGGCACCATGAAACCCTGGGCGGCCTATGCCCAAACCAGCCTGTGGTCGCCCGTGGCAGCCAAGGTGAGGCTCCGCATCGAGGGCGATGGCGTCCGCAAGGCCTGGTTCAACGGCGCGCCGGTCAAGATGCCCGGCCAGTATCAGCCCTCGCCCGTCGTCGACCTCAAGGAGGGTTGGAACAACCTGGTGGTCAAGGCCGTTTCTTCCAAGGGCGGCTGGAACTTCGTGGCCCACGTCGCCCCGCTGCCGCCGTACGAGTACGAGACCAGGAACATCCGGTGGATGACGCGAATGCCCGGGCCGAGTTGGTGTTCGCCCATCATCGTCGGCGACAATATCTTTGTCAGCGCCGACGGCGGCACGCTCGTCTGTCTGAACAAGACGGACGGCAAGGTGCTGTGGATGCGCAGCACCACCTACTACCATGCCGTCGATGCCGGCGAGCAGAACAAACTTGCCGACCTCGAACCCAAGGTCCGGCAACTCGACGAGGCCTGCGCGGCATTGCCGGCGCTGATCAACGAGACCATCAGTTCCGATGGCATGCAGGCCGACCGGAACGAGGCCCTCAACAAGAAAATCAAGGACAAGTGCGACCTTGAATGGGCGATCCAGCAGGCCATGGCCAAGGCCAACCGAAAAAAGTACAACGCCTGGAACAACGACGCCGACTGGTCCAAGTACACCCCGACCAGCGACGGCAAGCACGTCTGGACGGCGTTCTGGGGCGGCAACAAGGGCATCGGCGCCAACGTCGTGGTCTGCTTCGACCTCAACGGAAAACGCATCTGGAGCCACTTTTGCGGCCAGACCGACATCGCCGAGCACGGGACCCATTGCTCCCCCGCGATCTGCGGCGACTACCTGGTTTTCAAGAGCGGCGCGGTGCTGCTCGGCTTCGAGAAGGCCACGGGCAAGGTGGCGTGGCAGCAAGCGATCGAGGGCGGAATCGGCGCCAGCGCCTTGCCGCTGCGCATCGGCAAGGAAACACTCGCCTATGTGCCGCAGGCCGGCCTTTTCCGGCCCGCCGACGGCGCCAGGCTCTGGAAGGCCGCCATCACGACCGACATCCTCACCCCAACCATCGCCGACGGGGTGATTTATGGAATCGGTGAAAAACACTTTTTCGCCTTCAAACTGCCGCAGCAGGCCGCCGATTCCATGACCCTGGCAACGCTGCTGAAAATTCCCTGGAAGGACGTCGAATACCACATGCCCGGAGTCTTCACCGACAGCATTATCGCTTCGCCGCTGTACGACAAGGGCCTGGTCTATGTCGTCAGCCAGGGCGGCGCGATGAATGTCCTTGACGCCCAGACCGGCAAGCGCGTCTACGCTCACGCGATGGATTCACTGCATCCGCGCCTCACCTGGGTTTTCGTGGTGGGAATCTGTTCCAGCACGAGCCTCGGCGGCAAGCATATTTTCGTCCGCGACGACCAGGGCCAGACGCTCGTTCTCGAGCCCGGCCCGCGATACAAGGAAATCGCCAGGAATCTGCTGGTCGAATACAATGTCGAATACAATAACGAAGGGATACAGCCCGAGGCCCAGAGCAACTTCTTCTTTGAAGGCGACCGGATTTACTTCCGCAGCCGGGGCTTTATGTACTGCATCGGCGAGAAATAAGCCCGCAGCCACGCCCGACAGGCCCATTCACCATGACGATGCGGACAAGAACCAGGGTGGTCGGAGCGTGCTTGTTGGCCGCGCTGGCGTTGGCTTTCTTGACTGCGGAGGGGGGCGATGCCGCCGAGGGCAATGGTCCTGCTGCAACCGCGCCGACGGCCCCCCGCGGAGCGCTGCTGGGCGCGCCGGATTTCCAGCCCTCGCCCGAGCGCCCCATCGGCTGGCGGGCCGACGGAACCGGGCTTTATCCGGCGGCGGAGCCGGTCGCCAAATGGTCGGCGAAGAGGAACGTACTCTGGACGGCCAAGGTGGGCGCAGGCTGCTCTTCGCCCGTGCTGGTCGGCAAGCGGGTAGTGATCACGGCCGAGCCCGATATGCTGGTTTGCCTGGACGCGGCGACCGGCAAGGAACTTTGGCGGACGGCCCACAGGCTCTCCGACCTGCCGGCCGCGTTGCACGCCGAAGCCCCCAGGCTTGCCGAGCATTACGGCGACGCCACGCCCACCGTCGTCAGCGACGGGCAATGGGTGTGGGTGTTTCTCAACGCGGGCATCGTGGCCTGCCACGACCTGGAGGGAAAGAGCCGTTGGATGACCTGGTATAATACGCGGCTGACCACCGGCTACGGGCGAACTGCCACGCCGGTGTTGGCCGGCAACCGCTTGCTGGTGCATTTCGGCCCCTTGCTGTGCCTGGATGCGTCCACGGGAAAGCTGCTATGGCAGAACGACAAAGCCAAGGCGGGCTACGGCACGCCCATCCTCGCCCGGATTGGCGGCGTGGACGTGGCGATCACCCCCAAAGGCCATCTTGTTCGCGTCGCCGATGGAAAGACCCTCGCCGACCAACTGGGCAATTGCGGCTACTGTAGCCCCGTGCTGTCTAACGGCGTGGTCTACTTCATTGACCGCACCATGACCGCCGTGCAGCTTCCCGAAAAGGCCGGCGACAGGATCGAGTGCAGGGAACTGTGGTGCGAGGATTTGGAAGGCGACTTCTTCGCCTCGCCGCTGATCCACGACGGCCGCGTCTATGCGGTTGACCGCGCCGCCAACTACTACGTCATCGATGCGCGGACCGGCAAGACCATCTTGAAGAAGACCCTCGATTTGCCGCCCGCCGGGCGAATCGGCGCTCCGAATGTCTATCCCAGCCCTTGCCTGGCGGGCAAGCACCTGTTCGTCGGCAACGACGCCGGCGATACGGCCCTCCTTGAGCCGGGCGACCAGGCCACGGTGGTGGAAACGAATTCCGTTGGAGCCGGCTCGGGCGGAACGCCCACTTTTTGCGGTAAGCGAATGTTCGTCCGCGGCGGAAAGCTACTGTACTGCATCGGGGAGTAACGGCATCGCTGCCGGCTCAGCCCAAACTCCACGGGGCGCGCATCGGCCGGTCCAACATGCGGTTGGCCTCGTCGTCGCCGGGGAATTCCTCCTTGACCGGGTCCCAGCGCAGCTTCCGCTTCAGCCGCATGGCGATGTTGCCCAGGTGGCAGATCGAGGTCGAGCGATGGCCCACCTCGGCCGCGGCCAGCGGGTCTTTGCGCGCGCGGACGCAGGCCAGGAAATTGCGGACGTGGTCGGGGACGTGATACTTGGCCTGTTCCTCCTTCCGCGCGGGATTGCTCACGGCGAGATGGATCTCGTTGGGTCCGATGGGCGAATCCTTCAGCGAGGCGGGCTCGGTCTCCACGCCGCCATAAGTGTACTGCACCCAACCCTCGGTACCGATGAAGCGCGCGCCAAAGCGATCCTTGCTGGTCTGGCAGTGCAGCTCGACGCCGTTGGCATAGCGGGCGCAGAAGGAGACCTTGCTGGCCGTGTTGTACAGTCCGCCCGGCGGCGGCCATTGGCCGCCCGTGTCCTCCAACTCGATCGGCCCGCTGTGGTCGGTGCCCAGCGCCCATTGGGCCAGGTCGTTGGTGTGCGTGCCGAAATTGGTGGTCTGCCCGCCGGAATAGTCGAGGTTGAAGCGGAAGCGATAGAAGCAGCGGTCCTTGTGATAGGGGGCCAGCGGCGCGGGGCCCAGCCAGAAGGGATAATCGAAGCCTTCGGGCACGGGCATGGGTTTCCACCCCGGCCCCGGGTCCACCGCGTTGTTCTCCGCCACGTAGGTCATGATCTTCCGGAGTTTTCCGATGCGGCCGTTGCGCACCAACTCGCAGGCCAGCCGCGCGGCGGGGCTGGAGCGATAATGGGTGCCGGTCTGCAGGACGCGTTTGTGCTTCCGCACCGCCTCGACCATCGTGCGTCCGTGGCGGAGGCACAACGACAGCGGCTTCTCGCAGTAAATGTCTTTGCCCGCTCGGGCCGCCATCACCGTCATCAAGGCGTGCCAGTGATCGGGAACGACGATCGTCACCACGTCGATGTCGGGCCGGGCGAGGATCTCGCGGAAGTCGTTGCAGGCGTCGCAGCCTTTGTATCGGCCGGACGGCTTGGCGGCCGCGTAGTGCGCGTTGACCTTCTCCTGCGCCGGCTTGCGGCCCAGGAACTGCTTCGGCACGCGGTAGCCGCCGCTGGCCGTGTTCACGTCGCAGACGGCGAGCACCTGGGCGTCGTCCTGGCCGAGGAAGGCGGGCAGGTCGATCTCGCTCTGGTTGCCGCAGCCGATGAAACCCACCTGGATGCGGTTGCTCGGCGAGGCGGCGCCGAAGACCGTGGCGGGCACGATCGTCGGCAGGGCCGCCGCGCCCAGCGCGGTCCCCGCGCATAAGAGGAATTGCCGGCGCGAAGCGCGGCCGGCTGGTGTCCGATCTTGGCACGTATTCATTGGCTCAATCTCCAAAATCTACGGTTAGGGTCCCCTCTCCCCTTTGCGGGAGAAGGGTTGGGGGTGACGGGAAGGCGCTACGCGCGGTCAACTCCACGCGCCCTCCAGGGTAATCCCCGGGCGGCTGGCAGGCAAGTCGGCACACGCCTGGCCAGCAGTACACTCCCCGCTAGGATGGCGTAGTAATTAGGTTGCATCTGGAGAAAGCCGGTCTTGATTCGCCCCATAGGTGTTTCAGCACTCGCGGGGTTTTTCCTTCTCAGTCGTTATTATATAGATATTATCTATGCATTCAAGCGCATCGCGTATGTCATAAAGTATTGGACCACATGGACTTTCGATCAACGTTGTTCACTAAGAAATACCACTTGCCAGTATAGATGTTTTCAATATAATATCAGTATGGCACGGCCAATTAAAGACCCTGAATCGCGAATGACCATTCCTTATATGCTAATGCTCACGGCAGAGCAGAAAGCGATTATCAAGGAGGCCGCTGATCTGGCAGGCTTAGATATGTCGGCCTGGATTCGGCCAATACTACTCAAAGCCGCGAGGCAGCAGATGCTAGGTGCGAAGTTCCAAGAGCGACAGCTCAAAATCCGGTAGCGGAAAGAGGGGATTACGATCCCATCCGCGCAGAAGCGGACCCCTCCGGCAAATTATAGGGTTCCTGCGCCACCAAGACGCGGGCCGCTCTCCGGGTAAATCCCGTAAGGCGGGTTAAAGAGGGGTCGGCTGGAAGATCGAATCATGCTCATTAGGACACAATTTCATAGCCCAGGTTCAGGCTGAGGGATTCAGCGATGGCATCCGCGAACAAGCCGACATCTACATTCGAGGTTCGCCTTGTGGCGCCGGACTTAATACCGGAACGCCTTCCGCTTCGTCAGGTCAACGACGTTTTGTCGGCCATTCAAGACCTTGCTAGCGGAAGAGATCCGTTTGAATTAAGCCATGTGCCCATGGAAAAAGGCATTAGCTTGACACAGGTGCGAACTGGCTCCGCTGTGTACGCTTGCATCTCACGCGCGCCAGATGAAGCGAGGACGAATCTCTCCCGCGTAGGCGCATTGCTAGCATCCGCAAATGCAGACGAAATTGAAGAAGAGGGTCTAATTGCCGCTCTTCGACCGATTCAGTTGCTTAGCGATGTAGCCCGAGCCATCAAGGGCCAAATTGAAGTTGTGTTGACCGAACTGAGGGATACGCCTCTTTTCGTTATCGGGGAAGATGCCTTTCCTCGAATCTCGGGACGCCTGCTGCTAAAAGGCGAAACTACGGTTGTAGGTCGCATCGAAAGGGCAGGTGGGGCTACAAGTATGCGATGTTTGCTACGCGTCCCAGGTCGTCGGCGCATTTTGTATTGCAACGTCGAGAGTAGAAAATTAGTTCAACGGTTGGGACAACACTTATATGAAGACATTGCCGCCACCGGCACCGCGACTTGGATTCATCGCACTTGGAGGATTTACCAGTTCACAATCAGAGATTTCACCCAGCCTCAGTTAGGTGATGTAATCCAGACGTTGCAGCAACTTCGGGAAGCTGGCCTCAAAGCGTGGGATCAGATCGAAGACCCCGATGCGTTCATTCAGGAGCTACGGTCGTGATTATCGGTATTGACTCGATGATCTTGATATATGCTGAGTGCATACCGTCCAAGAACGGAAAGCGCTGTAGCGATTTCGATGACCTCCGGGTTAGGTCAAGATTGCTGCTTGTCATGGCTGAACGGAAGAAACACACGATACTTCTTCCGACAGTGGCAATCTCCGAATTGTTGGTGCCGGTTCCCAAAAGTCAGCAGGGTCCGTTAATTAAACTGTTGCAAAAAAAGTTCATTTGTCCCCCCTTCGATCTTCCGGCGGCCAGCATCGCGGCCGATTTGATCGCCCGCCACAAGGAACTTCCGCGAGATCAGCGCTACGACATGCGGAATGTTGTCAGAGCAGACGCAATGATTATCGCCTCAGCGAAAGCCGCGGGCGCTACGGAGTTCTACACCCATGATGGTAAGTGTCGGACGCTGGCCGGTCTTGTGCTAACTCCGCGCGACTTACCGACGCAAGATCCCGACGATATGTTTCTCGCCGGGGAGATAGCCAGGGGAGAGGCTTAGCGACCAGTTTTTCCACGATTACGCCCGTTCCCCCTGCAGGCTCGGCAAAGTGTACCACTACCCACGCTTGGCGCCTTGCGAAGCGCGATCGCCTGTGCTCCAATCGTTCTATAGTGGGTCTTCCGACAGTTCCCGGTGATTCGACATGAGCAGTCCGCTTGCGAAGCCCGTCGCGAACAGTCGGGGGAACCTCGTCTTCGAGGCGATCGCCAAGTCCGACCTCTTTGTGCAGTTCTTTCGCCTGGTGGACTCCCTCACCGGGCTCAAGCCGGCGTTGGTCGATTGCGGCGGCGAGGAGGTACTCCCCTGTCCGCGGACCAGGCTCAACAAGTTCTGCCGGATCATCGATCGCACGCCGGAGGGGGTGGCGGCCTGCCGGCGTTGCGACACCGCCAACGTGTCGCAATGCGGCTGCGAGTTGAGGATCTATCAATGCCACGCCGGCTTGATGGACATCTGCGTGCCGATCCTGGTTTCCGGCGAACACGCGGCCTCCATCCTCTGCGGCCAGGTGTTGACCCGAGCGCCCGACGAGCGCGGCTTCCAGGCGGTGCTGCGGCGGATCCGCGGCATACCGGTCGACGCGGCGGAACTGCGGCGGGCCTACTTCGCCACGCCGGTGGTTCCCTTTCGTCAACTGAAGCGGATGGCGCAGATGATCGCCTTCTTCGCCGGTTATCTCTCGGAAATCGGTTCGCGGCTGGCCCTGCTGGAACAGAAGGAGGAACGCGAGTGCATCCGCGCCGCACGCCAGTACATGAGCGAGAACTTCCATGCACCCCTGACCCTGAAGGAGGTGGCGGGCGTCGTCGCGTTGAGCCCCAAGTATTTTTCGCGGCTGTTTGCCCGGGAAGTCGGCGAGAGTTATATCCGGCAGCTCAACCGCATGCGCATCGCGAAGGCCAAGGAGCAATTGCTCCACCCGCACGTCCGCGTGTCGGACGTGGCGGCGCGCTGCGGCTTCGAGAGCATCCCCCATTTCAACCGCGTCTTCCGCTCTCTTGAGAAACTTTCTCCCACGGACTTCCGCCGGACAGCCCGGGGCGCCAGTAGCGCATGTTCCCGTTCTGCAAAGAAAAAGGCGAAATCGGCGTAGACCGTCCCCCGCGGCCGTCCTTACCATGAAGGCAACGCCGCCGGATCTTGGTGGAGAAAGGGGATTCCATGAACACGATGCGAATTTCGCTGGCAGTTCTTCTGTGCCTGGGGGCTTCATTTCAGGCCGTGCCGACGGCGGCGGAAAAACGCGCGCCCATGCTCAAGATGGACGACGCGAAGTTCAACGACTGGCTCTCTCGCTGGCAGAAGCACGTCATCGACGACGCCCGCAATCGCTATTGCGACAAGGCCATGGGCGAGGACATCGCCTGGCTGATGACGCCCTTCATGGACGGTTTCTACTATGGCTACATGGCCACCCGGGATGCCAAGTGGGCGGACATCGAGCGCCTCGTTGCCACCGCGCTGGCCGAGAAGCGCTACTGGGACGCGCTGGCGCCCTACAGCGCGGAGATCCAAGCGAAATTCGAGCGGAGCATGAGGCCGGAAAGCTGGGGGGGACTCAGTGCGGCCCCCCACTACCTGATGCTCCAGGCGCACTAACTCCCAACTCCCAACTGGAGACCTTCCCATGCCCAACAACGTTGATTGCACGCGACGCGATTTTGTCAAGCTGACGGCGGGAACCGTTCTCGCGACAGCGGCTGGAGCGGCCCGGGAAACTCAGGCCGCCGAGCAACCGGCGCCGAGCCAACCGGCGTCGGCGGCCCGGCCGCGGATCAGCTCCGTCAGTTGGAACTTTCACAATCTGGGGGCCGGCTACACCCGCCCCGACCAGGCCGTCGAGCAGATCGGCGAGATGGGCTTCGAGGGCATCGAGTTGATCCTCACCGGGCGCGGCGAAATCGCCGCTTACTGGACCGACGCCACCATCGGCGGGATCCGCAAGCGGCTGGACCATTACAAGCTGCAAGTGCCCCAGTTTGCCCTCTTTCAGCCGGTGGTCGAAGAGTTGACCAGCCCCAGCGCGGACGAGCGTCAAAAGGTCCTGGACCGTTTTGAGGCGGGCTGCCGCATCGCCGCCAAGCTCGAGGCGCCGATCGTGAATATCGTCGCCCCCTGGGCCCGCCAGCTCACCGGCCCCACCCCCGGCTCCTACCTGCCGCGCTACTACGAGGTGGCCGACGCCAAGCCGGGCGTGAAGTTCCACATCAACATCGCCCCCGGCTACGATTGGGAGCAGTTGTGGAGCACCTTCGTCGAGACTATCCGAGGCTGCCTCCAGCGCGCCAAGGCCCACGGACTGCGCTTCTCGATCGAGAACCACACGCACACCATGATGTCCGAGACCAACGCCTTCTTGCGCCTTTGGGACGCCATCCGCGACCCGGCCCTGGGCATCAATCTCGATGCCGGCTGGATCGCCCTGGAGCGCGAGTATCCGCCGGTCTCCATCCACAAGACGGGCAAGCACCTGATGAATGTCCATGCCCGCGACATCGACGGCCTGATGCGGCGGTTCGTCCACGCCGGCCAGGGGGTGATGGATTTCAAGGCAATTGCCGAGGCCCTGAAAGCGGTCCGCTTCCAAGGCTCCATCTCTCTGGAACAAGACGGCCAACCGGGCGACCCGCCGGGCGCCATGAAGGCCACCTGCAAACGTTACCTGGCCATGATGAAGGAGTACCTGTCATGAAAGTGAGCATTCACAAACAAGCCGGGGACTGGTCCATTTTTCGGCGAGAAGGTACGGTGTTTCAAAGCGACGACGGCCGAAAACATGGACCTGTCCCCCTTTCGGCCGCGCGGCTTGCGGCCAAGATGGTCCTGGCAGCCCTCGGCACCTGG
>JBEKZQ010000227.1:0-10138 GCA_049509675.1 Thermoguttaceae bacterium
AGAGCGACGGCGTCCGGGCGCTCAGGAAGCGCGGCGACATAATCCGTGCGACCCAGGCCAAGTACGGCATCTCGCCGGAAGTCTCGGTGCTCGATCCGGCGACCAAGACCATCGAGCCGGGGCATCCCTACGCCTATTCCGATCCGCGCGGCAAGGCCGTCTGGAAGTCGCTCTTTGCCGAGCTGCGCAAACGCCTGGCCGAGCGGGGCCTTGAAAGAGCCATGATGGTAGGCGTGGTCTGCGATACGTGGCCGACCAACGAGCAGGTGGCGGCCATCAACGAGGCGTCCGGTAACTTGCCCTGGGTCGTCCACAGTCATGGCGGCAGCGGGCCCAAACCCCTGGGCTACGCGGCCAACGTCTTTTACGTGAATTATCTTGCCGACTCGCCGAAGGACCGCGTCTACGGCTGGAAGCGCCCGGAACTGCTCGTCGAATATCGCCGCAACGAGGACCTCAACATCTGGCCCGCCGCGACGGTGCGGAGCTTCCTGGAGTTGAACATCACGGGAACGCAGCGCGGCGTGGGCCGCATCGGCGCCGACTTCTGGCCGGTCTTCCGCGACAATCGCGGCCAACGGAAGGGCCGAGTCTGGGAACGTTACCCGCAAAGCCAGTGGCGGAACCTCGACCTGTGCAGCTACGTCCTGGCGCCGGGTCCCGCCGGCCCGGTGGCCACCAACCGATACGAGTTCCTCCGGGAGGGCTTGGAAGAGTGTGAGGCCCGCATCGTCCTCGAATGTGCCCTGACGGACGAGTCGCTCAAAGAGAAGCTCGGTCCCGACCTGACCAAACGCTGCGAGGTCTTGCTGGAGGAGCGTTCGCGGGCCATGATTGCCGGAACTGCCTGCCTGAACGTCGGCGGCCTGCGGGTGATCACCCAGCCTACGACCTACTGGCTCAACCAGCCCGCCGGCAACGCCTGGTTTCTCAGCTCCGGCTGGCAGGCGCGGCGGGCGAGGCTCTTCGCCCTGGCCGGCGAGGTCGCCGCCAAGACCGGCGGCCAGGCAGATCAGTAGGACGCGTTGGAAAGCTCGCGAATGGTCAAGAAACTCTGTCCTGGTCCAGGAACTCTTTGCAACCGACGTGACGGGCAGTCGCACCCCACGCTACGGTGCAAAAGATGCGATCGAATTGCTTGTCTTGAGCGCCCTCTCGTCGGCGTCTTCGCTACGGCGTGGTGCGAGGCTGCAGCAACTTGAACGCCGCGTAATCGGCCCGCGCGGCCGAGTCCAATGGCCGGCCGTCTTTTCGGCACCACTCGAGCAACTCGTCGACGCCCACGTCCACCTTTCTTACGGGCACGCCCCGGGCGGAGAAATCCAGAACGGCTCGCTGCGCGTTCTGGAGCCACTCGGCATGGGTTGGTTCGAGGTCTTCACGATCGACGGAGACAGCCAACAATTGCGGCCACTCCTCCTCACGATACCAGGCAATGCCGCAGACCACGCTCTGCGACACAGGTTTCTTGGGTTTCTTCTTGTGTGCCATTCTGCTTGTTACGGAAAGACTCCCAGGCCGGGATCGGATACACTGCTAGTTGCCGACCCCACCGCATGGGTGCTTGGCAAACCATGAAAAAACCGTAGAACATGGGTTGCATGCACTACGGTTGGTCGTCCCTTGCGGGACAGATGCCTGCGAGTAAGCTTTCGCTTCCCTTGTTGCGGAAAGTGTTACCACAGGCCAGGATCGGATACACTAGCAGCCAAATATACTCGAATTGCAGAATCTGTCAACCGGTTATCCGCTTTTCTTGACGAAGGTGAAGCGGGAGGAAGTTCATGGCGAAGAAAATCCAGCATATTCTCGGCATCGACATTGGGACGGAGTCGGTGGGATCGGCTTGGGTCGATATGAAGGCGGAGGACTTCGACTTTGCCGTGAAGCGATTCTTGCTTCGTAGCGACTTGGCGAACACGACCACCGCCGTATTCCGTGCCGTCGGCGTCGCGATTCCACCGAGCGTGCAGAAAACCGAGGAGTAAGGGCGATACCCCCCTTATGCCGACAGGCGCATGGTGCCAAGCCGTAATTGCGCCGACGTAACCTCTTGTGGAAGCGATAGATACGAAATCAGACTGTTGAAGACGAGCCAAAGGGCCATGTATCTTGAACACATAGCATCTGTCGAAATGCAAGGCGCAGGAGAATTCGCATGAAATCGCTCATGGTGGCGGCAGCGGCCGTCTGTTGTGTGGTTGCCGCGGCCGCGGCGCAAGACGTATCTCGGTGCAAGGGTGAGCAGCTTGCCGCCCGCCCGCAAGCCGCTTCCGCAAGAGAGTCTCACCCCATCCTTCTGTTGCGCCCTGACCAGGTGGAGCTCTACAGACCGCGAATTTTCGGCCTGCCCGAGAGGACTAAGACCTTCGGCTTGACCACCGACGTCGTGCTGGCGGCGCTGATCGACTACCTCAGGGGAAGACGCTGCGAGGAAGCGGTCAAGTACGTCAAGGATGCCTTAGGCTCCAAGGATCCCGGGAGGATCGCTAATGCGGTGCTCGTCTATGACGTCCAGTATCCGTTTCTGACTCCAAGCGAGCGGACATCCTTCCGTGAACAGTTTCTGGCGTGGGTCGAGCCTATCTATCAAGACTCGCTCAACTCGAAGCACTGGATGTTCACCCGTCGTTCGGTGAATAACTGGACCTACGGCTACGGGGGAATGCCCTTGCAGAACCTTCTCTTCATCGGCCTTGCCTTTCCCGACCATCCTCGCTCGGCCCTCTATGTTGCCCGCGGAAAGGAGCTTCTCACTTGGGTCCTGGAGGGTGGTCCCAACAACGGCGTGTGGAACGAGAACCGCCAAGAGTTCGACGTCTACCCGACCAAGGTCGACCTGATCGACGAGAGCGTAGGAGGCCCGCCGGTCTATGGACTGGGCGGGTTGGACAATCTCCTCCTCATCATGCACGTCCTGGACAACGCCACGGACTACCGCCCCTTCGAGAAGTTCGGTCGCATGATGCACTCCGAGGGCCGCTACTGGACCTACAACCTGGGCTACAAGGAGGCGATCCATCACCGCAGAAACAATAGCTGTTTGGCCAGCTACATGGCCGCGGTGGGGCACGGGCGCTACGACCCCCTGTCGAAGTTCTGGCTCAACAACCATCAGTTCTTGTATTTGGCTTTGCGATACAACGATCCCGTGCTCGCCTGGCACCACTATGCAAACCCCGGGAGCATCGATTCACCCGGCAATCGCCAGTTCATCGAGAACGGACTGTGGTCGGTCGCGTCGTTCGCCGACCAGCGTGTTTCCTGGGATCTATGGACCTTCTTGAGCTGGGGCAAGGTCGCTCCGAAGAGTCCCGCCGAGGCTGGTTGGCCGCTCACCGAGTTCTGGCCCAACGCGGGGGCCTTCTTCATCCGCAAGAGCTGGACGCGGACCGCACGCCTGGCGAAAGATGGGGAGAAAACGGGCGTGATTTGGGGCTGGGCCGGACCGGGCGGCTCGAAGGACCGGGTGTGCTTCGGCACCCTCCGCTACGACGCCGACGACCACGAAATCTTGAGTTGCGCGCCCTTCGGAGGCAGCGGAGGCGCATCGCCGAACCTACTCAAAGGCCTCCATCCGGCCCTGCAGAACGTGCTCATCGTAGACGGCGTGGGACAACAGTGGTTCGACTCCATCCCGATCCAACGGCTCCGCCACGGCGTCACCAAGCGGCTCGGGCCCGACACGTTCTTGATGGACATGAGTCCACAGGACACGCCCGACTTCCGTTCGCAGTACGCACACATTCCAGTGGGAGGAGTCTACTGGACTCGAAAAGTCCACTACGATAGGGAAAAGGACATCCTGTGGATCAAAGACGTTGCTTCCACAGGCGACAAGAAGTCGCACCGCTTGCGTTTCAACTGGATCAGCCCCGAGCTGGAGGTCCTGAACGCGGCAACCGTGAAACTCTCGGGTGGATACACGCTGGTGGGAAAATCGCTTGATTTGCAGGCCGCGCTCACTTCGGAGCTGCACACGCATCGCGAAGCGTACGAGGAATTTCAGGCGATGTTGAAGAAGGACGCGAGCCTCGAGCAATACAAGAAAGACGCCGAGGGCTACATCTGGAAATCGGTCTACTCGGGCGTTGACGCCCCCGCGGCGGAGATCGTGTGGGCAATTGGAAAGGATCCGATAGCGTTGAGGGCCTACATGGACGAACACGGTAAGGACGAACAGCCGCGAGCAATTGAGGCGGTCGGACGCGAGGTTCGCGCCGACAGGCCAGTCCTTGCGGGCGCCGGCCTGTTTTTCCGCGAGGACCGGCGCGAAACGTCGCCGGAAACTCCGATCCGCCAGGCTCACGTCGCCAATTCAGACCTTGTTCTGACGCTGCACGGTCCGGGACGGTCTGGCATCAAGAAGAGTCACCACACGCAGCCGGCCGATGATCCGTATTACGTATGGTCGGGCACCGCGGACGGAAATTGGGCGATCAGCCTTCGCCATCGGTCGGGACCAGCGGATCTCAGCGGCGCGGCGAAGATCCGTTGGAGAAGCAAGCAATCGGGATTCCGTCAACTGCGGGTAATCCTGAAGCTGGCTGACGGCGCCTGGCTGGTCAGCGATCAGTCGGACGGGGAACTTGCATTCTCGCCGGCCTGTCCGACATGTAAATTCTCGCAGACAGTCTTGCTTCGGCAGCCACATGGGACGGCTGTGCTGGCCCAGCGATTGTTTACAGCCCTTCTGGGTGGACATCTCGCCACGATTTCCACTGCAATACAACTGCGATGACAACCAGAGGCGAGATCCCGGCGAAACCAGGAGCTAAGGCTGCCGGGCTTGCCCCTGGGTGCCGGTCAGCACGTCGCGTACCGTCACTACCCATCGCTGCAGGCCCTCCATTTCGGACAACTCGCAGGCAAGTATTGCGCGGCGAACTCGCCCAAATACGTCAAGGGAACTGGCGTTCTCGCCGTGCGGCCATAGTTTATTCGTTCCTGAAATGCTTACGAGGAGCCTCCCATGAGATTCAAGCACCTTGCCCTTCTGCTGCGGTTCATCGCCATTCCGCTATTATCGATCCTGGCTGGTCTGCCCCCGGCAACGGCTGGGCAACCGGCGACGCTCGACAACGGGGTGATCCGAGCCATGCTGAATGACGGCGCGCTGGTCCGGCTGGAGAACACCGTCTGGAAGCGGGCCATTGAAATCGCCGACGACTCGACTTGCCTCAACTTGGATGGGAAGCCGCTTGCGTTGCGAGGGCTGAAGCCGACCGGCTGCCGGCGGCAGGCGGAGAGCGTCGTTTATCGTTTTGCGGCCGGAGACAAGGAAGTGGAGGTCATCTATGAACTAAAGGCCGGCTGGCACTTCTTGTCCGATCCCGGGGTCGATTCAGGAAATCCTCGACTACGCGAAGTCGAAGAACGTCAGGCTCGTCGCGTACGCCTATCCCACGCTGGGTTGGAAGCAGAATCCCGAGTGGACCGACTGGTGCCGCGGACAAGCCGGGGGCTACGTCGGCGTCGACACGGGCGTGCGGAGCTTTCAGGATTGGCTCGTTGATCGCCTGACCGCTTTTCGGCGGCGGACCGGCGTCAGCGGCTACAGCTTCGATCACTGGTGGATCGCCTACGAGCCGAACAAGGATGGTTTCAAGCCGACGAGCAAGTACGCCCAATGGTACGGCTGGGCGGAGCGTTTGCGCACAGCGGGCGACCAGCTGGAAAGGCCTTTGAAGAGATCCTCGGTACTCCGGCGCTCATGGCAGGTCTTCTCGGTCCAGAACGTGAAGTCGCGCCCGGCGGCGATCGTCTCGGCCACCTTCTCGGGCGAAAGCGCGGGAACGCTGGGCGGCTTGCGACCGGTTACGATAGTGCGACGAAACGGCACCGCGTACGCTAACAGGAAGGCGCCCGTACAGTCCCAGCCGCCATGACTGCCCGAGTCGCCCGGCACTTCCTGATAGACAAAACGGCCGTCCCAACCGCGGGCCAGTTCGTAATACCAGTCAGTCTCCTTGATGCACGCGCCGGCAGCCAGCGGTCCGCAACGGGAAACGCCCGGCATGGCCCAGAGAACATTGAAGAAGTTGCCGGTGTGCCCGCTCTCGCGCTCGGCATAAGCAGCCGTGCCCATGCGCGAGAAGAAGGTCGCAGCCTCGCCGTCGCCAAGCAGGTCGAAGAGCACCGCCGCGCTGGAGCATTTTCCGTTGTCCTCGTGCCACGGCCAGGTCAGAGAACAATCGCATTTCTCCCAACGAATGCCGCAACTCCCGCAACGGTGCCACGGCCGGCCAGGTCCTTGCCACCTGGCGGAATATATCGTCGTCCAACGCCAACTCGCCGGAGTCCAGCCGCGGCCACGGGATACCCTCGCGCGACAGCGGCCCGCAAACGTCTCCCATCTTGCCAAGAAAAAGCCCGGGCCGCAACTGGCGAGCGAGGTAAATCGGTGATGTCCTCCCGCATTTTTCCACAAAAACGTTCCACCGAAACTCAAGAACCTCTTGCTTGACCGTCTCTGTCAAGCAACATAAACTGTACAAAATCGGCAGAAGTCGAGCTAAACCAAGCAAAGGGAGTCCAATGATGCTGAAAGCGTTCAGACTGGTTGCATGCACAGTGCTTTTTTCGGTTGCTTGCTTCATCCCACTGTCGAATGGGGCGCTCGAGCCATGGGCGTCCAACACCGACCCCACGGACGTCCCAGGAAGCCACGTCCAGGACGTCGCCACCGCGCCTTTCACCTACAACGTCACGCAGGGCGGCACGATCGACGGAAAGATGTCTACCACGCTCCCCGGCGTCTGGCAGCCGTACGAGCAGACCTGGGAGTCGAACCGTTCGGTACGCATGGAGAACGTCGGCGCCGCAAAGGTGATCAATCCGTGGCTGAAAATAGGACCCATCGACTTCTTCTCCCAGCAGACTATAGCGAACTCGGTTACGGAGGGGCTTTCCACCGACAGGGAAAAGGCCCTCGCGATATTCTACTTCTACATCACCCACCGCTACCACAAAGGCAATGCTGACAACGGAGCGCAGGGCGACGTTTCGCAGGCGGTGAACGTATTCGGTTTCAACACCTGCGGAAACAGCACGCTGTGCATGTCGGACCTGCTTGAGAAGGTCGGAGTACGTGATTGCATATTCAGCCATTGCCCCGGCCACTGCGTCCCGCAGGCTTTTTTCGACGGCAAGTACAACACGCTTGACGGGGACATGGCCACCATGATGCTCATGCGGGACAACCACACCCTCGCAAACGAGAGGGATTTGATACGCGACCACGACCTGATAAAACGCGTGCATCAGTATGGAATCATGAGTCCCATGGATCCTCTCAAGAATAATGAGGACTACGCGCAGTATTACACGTGGGAGGGAGACACGACCGTGCGGCTCAAAGGCTGGAACTGGTGGACCATGGGCATGGAACTGCGTCCGCACGAAGCCATCGAGTGGAGGTGGGGACATGAGACTCCGGCGAAATATCACGGCGATATGACGGGATATCCCCCGATGGTCCCGGACACGCTCTATAACGGCGTTTGGGAATACGCTCCGGATTTCAAGAACGATTCGCAGTGGCGCGCCGGGGCGACCGTGACGAACATTACCAACAAAGACGGTGTCCTCACGGCCACGGAAGGAGGCACGGGCACCATCGTTTGGCCTATGAGAGTGCCTTATCAATTCATCGGAGGCGCCCTTGCCGCCGCCGGCGACGGATACGCTTTCGACATTGGTCTCCCAAACCCGAAAGATGGGAAGCCCGTTTACACGCCGCTGGCGACGTTGGCGGAGTTTGACGGCAAGTTCAAAGGCCGCACAGCCATGGGGAACGAGTACTGGATTAGATGCACCTTGACAGGCAGAGCTTCGTTGAGCGGCGTCACAATCAAGAACGACATCCAGATGGCGCCGCTGGCCATGCCGTCCATGACCGTGGGAAACAACAGTTTCACGTACTTGGAGCACACGGACGGCAGAAGCGGCACAAACGCCGCCAGGAATGTGCGGATCACGCACAACTGGGTCGAAAGGTCGAAGACACGCCCTCCGAAGGCGTGCGAATCTCCCGTATATCCGGCCAACGGCGGCAAGAGCGACGGCACGGACGTGGTGTTCCAGTGGAATGCCGCCACGCACCCCGACGGCGACGCCATCACGGATTATCATTTCCAGCTTTCGGACCATCTCGAAATGAGATGGCCCATGTCTCCCAATTTCGACAAGTACATTTCAAGGACGCCCGACAAAGGCAAGACCCGCTACACGCTGCCGCGTCCCGGCCTGTTGACGCACGGCAAGACCTATTACTGGCACGTGAAAGCGAAGGATTCCAGCGGCGTCTGGGGGCCGTGGAGCGGCACTTGGAGTTTCACGGCGCAGGGGCCGGCATATCCCATCAACTTGGCGATCAAACACAACGCGGGCACCGGAATAGGCACATTGACGTGGAGCGCCAACTTGGCGGGAAGGGCGCCCGCCAAGTACAGGGTATATGGCAGCGACGAGAAGGGCTTTACGGTCCATGACGCCCCCTATGAAGTCAAACTTGGCGATACGAAAGAGCTCGCCAACCCGTTTCCCGCAAACTTCGTGGCCGAGGTCGCAGGCACTTCCCTGGATGTTGTGGGCGTGGGCAACGCTCTTCCGAACGCCAACAGGGCCTATTACCGCGTGGTGGCGGTGGACGGCAAGGATAAGAGAAGCGGGGATTCGGATTATGTCGAAGCCCCCAGGCCGTTCATCTACAGCGCACCGGTCACGAGCGCGCCGGCGGGCCAGCCTTATCGTTATCAAGTGAAGGCCATCTGTTCCATAGGTGATTTTACGAGAAGGGATGGCGCCAGACCCAAGCCCGGAGCCAAATTCTGGAAGATCGAGCCTCTGAGGTTTTCGCTCACGCAAAAACCGAACTGGATGAGCATCAACGCCGACACCGGGCTGATAACAGGCACGTCGGACGGGACGGGCGGGACGGTGACCGTGAGCGTGACTCTCACGAAAGAGCACCGGCTGGTGCATGACAAAGATAATATCGTGTGGGGGAACGAATATGAACAAAGCAAGACGTATGAGACCGTGGGGCCCGTGACGCAGCAGTTTGTCGTGAGCGGCGCGGACGTGAAAAGGACGTGAAAAGGGGCAATGATTTCCCCCGTTCCTTGCTGGTGGAGGAACATCAGGGTCAGGAACATCAGGGTCAGACTTTAACTGCAAACTGACATCATCTGCTGGTATAACTGCGCGACGACGTCGGAGAAGGCGTAGAGCATGGTTGCCGCCGAAGACAGGCCGTCGGCGAGTTGGCTGAGGAACCGCTGACGATCGTCATTCGTCCAAAGAACTTGCTGCCGCCCGTTACCGCGGCTGGTGACGTGGTACAGCGCGTCGGGGAAGTCAATGCGTGGAGGTCCTGCCATGATCCCAATACGATATCAGACGCCATGCCGCCTGTCAAGGCCAGTTAGCTGTTAAAGTCTGACCCTGATGTCCCCGACCCTGATGTCCCCCTAAAGCCGGAGTGGGGCCAGGATCGCATCTGCTCCACAGTCTCGCGGTCGATCTTCTCCGCCGCCACGAGCAGGTCGAAGACCTTGTCTTGCCAAGTCGCGAGCAACAACTCGGCACTGGTTTTCGGCAGACAGACGAAGGTACCATCGGGGGCGAACGCGCCGTCGGGGGCGATGGAATGGATGTGGAGACGAAAGTGGATCAGTACGGATTTCAGAGCATCGAGAACCATACCGCCGCCGGAGTTCACTGCCTGTTTGGCGTTTCGCGAGATCGGTTTGCACGCCCGTTCACGGGCGTTTCCGCCGCAGGCGGTCTTCGGCCCGACGTTCACGTCGGGTTGGCGAGAAGCCCACCCCGCCTGTCCCCGTTCCCCGCCCGCCGCCAAAGGCGGCGGGCGGGGAACGGGAGGCAACCTGCGCACGAGCGTCTTAGTCCACCCGTGCTAAAGCACGGGCCTAATACCGCCTACGGCGGAAAGGGCCATGAATGGCCCTGACTGCTCGCCCAGGTCGCCGAAAGCAGAGTTTGCCCTTGAAATTGGGCCGCGCGGCGTGCTACGCTGGGCGGCGATGCTCAGGCCTGCGAAAAACTCGATGATCGGCCCCTCCGGGCCGGTCGCGGCGTTGCCCCAGGCAGTATAAGTCCAAAGGTATGCAAGTAA
>JBEKZQ010000228.1:0-10126 GCA_049509675.1 Thermoguttaceae bacterium
ACTGAAAACTGAAAACTGAAAACTGAAAACTGAAAACTGAAAACTGAAAACTGAAAACTGAAAACTGAAAACTGAAAACTGAAAACTGAAAACTGAAAACTGAAAACTGAAAACTGAAAACTCCTTACTGTCCGAAGCGACTGCGGTCGGCGACCTCCAGCGTGATGGTCAACGACTTGCCGTCGCGGAAGACCAGCACCGGTATCCGCTTGCCGATCTCCATCAGGCTGACCAGGTTCACCAAGTGGCCGTCGTCCTCGATCCGCGTTCCATCGACTTCCAGGATCACGTCGCCGACCTGCAAGTGGGCCGCTTCGGCGGGCGAACCCTTGCTGATGGCGATGATGCGGGCGCCCATGGGGCATGGCAGGCCCACCTCGGCGGCCATCGCCGCGCCAAACTTGGAGTCCAGGCTGACGCCCAGGAACGCCCGCGTGACTTTTCCCGACTCGATCAATTGCCGGGCGACGAACATGAACATCTTGACGGGAATGGCGAAGCCGATCCCCTCGTTGCCGCCGGAATTGCTGGCGATGGCCGTGTTGATGCCGATGACTTCGCCGCGGAGGTTGCACAGCGGGCCGCCGCTATTGCCGGGGTTGATGGCCGCGTCGGTCTGCAGGAAGTCCTGAAAGTGGACGTTGTTGTCGCCGCTGAGGCGCAGATCGCGGCGGCCCTTGGCGCTGATGATGCCGAAAGTAATCGAATGGCTCAGACCAAAGGGGCTGCCGGCCGCCAGTACGAAATCGCCGATCTCCATGCGGTCGCTGTCGCCGATGGGGGCGGAGACCAACTTCTGGCCCTCCACCCGCAGCACCGCCACGTCGGTCTCGGGATCGCCCCACACCTGCGCGGGCTGGAGGCGGCGACCGTCGGCCAGGTTGATGCGGATGGCATCCGGGGTCGCGTCGCGAATGACGTGCCGGTTGGTCAATACGTAGTACTTGCCCTTGAACTGGATAATGACGCCGGAGCCGGCCTCTTCGACGTGCCGCCCGCGGCCCATGGGCAGGCTGGCCTGCTGGGGAACGTCGGCCTCGACGTGGACCACGGTCGGCCCAAGCAGTTTGGCTACCGTCTTGAGGACCAGGGCCTGCGATTCGAGCACTTGGACATGCTGGTCGAGCAGGCGCTGCAACTCGGCCCGTTTTTGCGGGTCCAGCGCTCCGCCGCGGTCCCAGTCGACTGCCGCAGGCGGCGGCGTCTGGGCATGGCCGGGGGCGCAGGCGATCAGCCCGGCCCACAGCGCACAGCACGCGCCCAGCGCGGCGGCATAGGCGCCGATGCGCAAGCCGGGCCGTCCGGGAACTTGCAACCGCCACCCATCAGGAACACAACGGACATGGATCGCGGCGCGAAAAGATGCTCTCTTCATTGCCAGCGATCCGTGTTGCTTCCTTGTGCAGCCCGTGGCTCAACACTGTGCCGCCGTGGCCTAGTACCGCGCCTCAAGACACGTCGAGCTCGATGTCGTTGATCGAAAAGTCGGTGTCGTTGCCGGACATGTCCAGCAAGCGGCTCCAATCGGCGTCTGCCGAGCCGCCGCCGGGCCCTTGCCGCTCGGCCTCACGCTGGCATTTGATGCAACAGGTGGCGTAGGGCAAGGCATTAAGCCGGGCCATGGGGATGTTCGTGCCGCAACCTTCGCAAATCCCGAAGTGTCCGTTGCGCATCCGCTCCAGCGCATACTCGATGCGGGTCAGTTCGCGGCTTTCCACTTCCGCCAATTGCGAACTGATCTCATCCTGGACCGAGTCCAGGGCGGCATCGACCACGTCGCCGGAGGTCTGCGCGCGCAACTCCTTCAGCAAACTCAAGTCGCCTGCCAAGGCCTTGCGCAAGGCGTCGCGGCGCCTGACCAGCACCTGGCGCATACTGAGAATCGCATCTTTGCGGCTCATAGGGATCTTCACCTCGGTGTCCGCTCCCAGGCCGCACTGAAAGGTTTGCCCCCCTTCAGGGTAGCCATCGTCGAACCCCTCTTCTGTCGGACGATCTTCGTTCCGGGAAAACAGTTGCTGCGGTGGGCCAAAAGACGAGTGCGCCACTAAATCAGCAACCAAACTATACTACGCACTTCGAGACTCCGCGGGTCAAAAAAACTTCCGCCCCTCAATCGCCTCCTGCGGCATCGCCTGGCAAGCGCGATCATAAAACCTAGCAGTTTAACCGCTTACCACGCGCAAGGCAACTTCCTGCCAGGGCATTTTTCCCAAACGGCCAACTGCAACCGAGACGGACACTTGGCTGGAAAAACCTTGCGCTTGGCCCTCCGTCACCCTCGCGCGGTTCTTGCCTCGCGACGCTAACGGATAATCGACAAAACCGACACAGATATCCACCCCTTTTTCCGTATTCCCGCCGTATCGGGCCAAGCGTCCTTTTGCCGCTTTGACTGCCCGCCAGACCTAAGCTAAAAGCGGTAGAGGATTGTTCTGTAAGCAGATACTCATTAAGCCGCCCGGAAGGTCCCATCCCAATGCTCTCCGATACGTTGGCCTCCGCCCCTGCTGCCTTAGACACCCGATTGGGCGAATTCGTTCTCCGAATTTGCGGAACCCGCCGCAATGGACAGATCGTGCGTCTGCGCTCGAAGAAATGTACGATCGGCTCCGATCCGGCATGCACTTTGCGTCTGCGCGCCCGCGGCGTTGGGCCCGTGCATTGCCTGATCGTCCGCGGCGGCAACGGCGCGGTCATCCGCCGCTGGTCGCTTGACACGCGACTGAACGGCAGCGCCTTCAGCGAGGCCCTTCTTGTGCCCGGCGACCGCCTCAGCATCGGCCGCATCGAGTTGGACGTCCTGGCGACCGGCCGGGCTGGAGAACAAGACCTGCTTTCGCAGTCTACTCCGGCCGCGCCGTGCGGCTGTTCGGGCCGCGCCGACGAGGCGGCACGGCCTGGCGACGACACGGCCCGGGAGCTTCAGTCGTTGCGGGCCGAATTGGAATCGCGCCGCCGGGAACTGGACCTGCGCCAGTCGGCCTTGGACGAACAACGCCGGCAGTTGGACCTGGAGCAGTCCCGACGGGACGCCCAAGGCGACCGCGCCGACGCCGCGCCGGATTGTGTCAGCAAGCCCCCGGTTGAGGGCGAGGAGTTGGCTGCAATGGCGCACGACACGACCCCGGCTGCCGAGCCGCCCGTGGTCCCCGAGTATCATCCGGTCTCGCCGCAATCTCCCGTCAACCTGGCAGATATCTTCAGTCGCTTGGGGATCCAGGGCAACGAGCCCTCCGCGGACACGGCCTCTGCGGTCGTCGAAGACCCGGCCGAGCCGATACAGCCGGCGGGCCACGCCGCGGCCAACCACGCGGAACAGGCCAATGCTGGGGACGGCGAGGACGAATCGATTCAGGCTTACATGAAACAGTTAATGGCGCGCGTTCGGGGAACGAGCGAGTCCGGCGAACCGCCGCGCTGCGAAGCGCCGGCCGTGCGGCCGCCCAAATCGACGCCGGACGTGCCGGCGGTCCGGACGCCTGCGGAAGCCGGCGAACCGGCCCGCGCCGCCACGCCGCGTCCCGAGCCCGTGCAGATGTCACCCCGCACCGTGGCCCCAGAGAAGCAGGTTGACCTTTCGGCCATGCGGGAACTGGCCAATCTTTCCGCCGAAAACGCCCTGAATCGGCACGCCCATCGCAAACTGCGGGATACCTCGCACGCCAAGCTCGCCGTCACGGTGGTCGCACTGGCGGCCGGCATCGGCTTGTACTGGATTGGAAAACTGCCGGGCGCCAAGTCCGCAATCTGGTACGGCGCCGGGGCAAGTTTCCTGGTCTCTCTCGTGTGGGGCGCGCAGTATTTCCTGCTCACCGCGAACCTGATCCTACGAAGTTTCCGCCGCCTGCGGAAAGCCGCCAAAGAAACTGCCGCCAAAGCGGAACAGAAGTGAGGCAAACTCACCTGCTCTCTCAAAATCCTCGGGCGGCGCGGATGTCGCCGAAATCGCGCAAGCGGTACTCGATCGCCACGTAGTCCAGCACGCGACAAAGTCCGCGCAGGGCCACGCCCATGCCGTCCGGTCCGCTGAAGCCGCCGAACTGCCCGCCGCCCTTCAGGTGCGGCTCCAACTCCAAGAACACGCCGGGAAGGCCGCGCCGCGCAAGCTTCCGCTCCAGGGCGGGCAGAATGCGGCTGAAGTCGCGCAGGATCGCCTCATGGGCGCTGTCGCCCTGATCGGCGGGCACGAAATGCGCCAGCTTATCCTCCTCGATATGTCCGCCCTTGGAAGTGGCCTCCGGGGCGTGATAGTCCTTGATGTGCAGCCAGCCGATGCCCGGCTTCATCGCCAGGTATTGTTGGAAAACCTCGGCCGTCGAGTATCCCTGCGAAACAATGTTGCCCGCATCGAATACCAGTACCATCGCCGGATGATTCACCTGTTGAAAGATCTCGCCGCACAACTGGCCCGTGCATCCCACCAGGTTTGCCTCGACCTCCAGGCCGAACGTCAGATCGGAGCGATGACAGGCCTCGGCCATCTGGCCCACCTGGTCGACTACCTGCGGCAGGTGTTGGCGCGGCTCGCTCCCCTTGGGCGGATAGAAAGAAAACCCGCGGATCAGCTTGGTCTCGAACACGTGGGCAAACTCGCAGGCTTTTTGCACGTCGGTGGCGAGGTATTTCTTGAATGGGACGTAGGCGTTGCTGGTTCCGTCGTCCATCTCCAACAGCTTGACCTTTCCCAGCGGCGAGCCCAGCGACGAAACATTCAGACCGTACTCGTTTTGCAACTGGCGGACCTTTTGGATCTCGGCCAGCGTCAGTTTCAGCACATTCTTGACGCCTTGACCGACGTCGATGAAACGCATGCTGTAGTATTGCAGTCCCAGGGCGGCAAAGGCGGCAAACTGCTCGATGGCCGTCTTATGATTGGCGGCCTCGTCGCCGAAGCCGGAAAGAATCACGCGCGGTTGTTCGCTCATGCCAGTCGCCTCCTATGCAGGTAAAGCCATGAAAACAGCGGAAACACTTTAGTGCCCCAGGACTTGGGTCTCCTGGCTGACGGGCCGACTACGCCCCACGCCCCACGCCCCACGCCCCCCGGCCCACGGCCCACGCCCCAAGACTGCCGTGCTATTCTCACCGCCGACGCCGTGGACGGCAAGGGGCCACCGTGCAAGATTATTGCATCAGGTCCTTGCGCTGCCAGACGCGCACGTAGTCGATCAGATAATCGGCCGGCAATTGCCGGGTTGGATGGTGAGCACAAGGCCCGGGGCGGCCGGGTCCCGGCTGCGGGCCGCGCTCACCTGGCCTTCCGATCCGTACTGCGGCGTGAGTTGCTTCTCAAGACCCGCCCCGGCAGAGCTCAGATCCAAGAGTTGTTTCACCACCGCCGGCGGAGAGCCTTCACCGCGGAGGGTGGCAAGGAAGGGAGAAATCAGCGACAGCACCACGGCACACGCGACAATTCGGCAGGCATTAATGGGACGTCCTATTCGTTGGGGTGGGAACACTCGGGCGAGCGAAAGACGACTCGCCGCCTGGCGGGACTCCTTCCACAATACACAAAGCGGAAAGTAATGCAACACGATGGGCAATTTCCCCCAGGGAAGTGGGGGACGTCATGCCGCAAAGGAGGTAACGTCGGTTTCGTCGCGTAGCGACGTTACGATGGTAGCCGTGGGTTTCAACCCACGGTCCTCGTGCGGCGCGCGGTCTTGCATCGCGTAGCGAAGGGCTGAATGCCGTTTTGTCGCGTAGCGACGTTGCGATGGTAGCCGTGGGTTTCAACCCACGGTCCTCGTGCGGCGCGCCGTCCTTGCGTCGCGTAGCGACGCCTGAAAATCAACCCCATACATACCGTTCGTCAAATTCGATCTCATGCCGCCTGAGCAATTCGCGATATTCCTCCTGGAAGGTTTTCGCCCGATGATGCTCGCGCTGCCCCTGAATGTAATCAATCACCGACGGCAAGTTCGACGTACTCACCGTAAAGGCGCCATACCCGTCCTGCCAGCCGAAACCGCTCATAGGTGGAAAGGTCTCTTGAATCCAGGCTGACGAACCGCCCTTTATCAACTGGGCAATCTTGGCTGGCGCTAACACAGCGGGTGCGCCGATGAGCACGTGAACATGATCTTCGGTTCCGCCGATCTGCAAGGGTTTCATCTTATTTTTCTTGGCGCTGCCCCCAAGATAGGCCCAAATGCGCTGTTCGAACTCCGATCTTATCCAAGGCTCCCGGTTCTTCGTGCTGAAGATGACGTGGTAATGCAACGATGTGTACGTGTTTGCCATGGATTCAATCGTCGCTACGCGACGGGGGGGCAATTTGGGGGGATTGCCAACCGTGGGTTGAAACCCACGGCTACCATCATAGCGTCGCTACGCGACGGGCGGCAACACCGGCGGAAACGCAAACCCCCTGCTTCCGGGTTCGCCTGCACTCTTGGCGGTTCTTGGCATGGAAACGATGGCGCGAGGAAAAACACTGAAAAACGGCGGTCGCGGGTGTCACTACACCCGCCCGACCACACCAAGCGAGAGCGAACTGGTACCCTAGCGAGTGGGCCCCGGCTGCCAAGAACCGCTCCTTTCCCCCCGGGGTGCCACTGCTGGCTTGTCCAGCAGTGTCCGCCGGCCGCGGGAAGCACCCGATGTGTTTGAAAAAATCTCAAAGACCCCCAAACCTCCCCATTACGCCATGAAGAAGCATTGCTGGGCAAGCCAGCAGTGGCAACCAAACTCGGCCTCCGTGGGCAGTACCGCCCCCGCCCTGCGCCCGCTATATTGCTCTTGCCCTTCTCGTTAGCCCTCGCCTTCCCTCTGAAATGTGGCCGTGACGGTCGTGGTGATGCCGCCGCGGGCCGTGAACGCGGCCGTGAGCCGAAGCTGGCGCGGATGCACTACCGCCACAAAATCGTCGAGGATCCGATTGGTTACGTGCTCGTAAAAAATGCCCTCGTTGCGAAACTGCTGCAAATAGAGCTTCAGGCTTTTCAGTTCCACGCACCTCTGGGCCGGCACGTAGCTGAACGTCAAGGCGCCAAAATCCGGCTGCCCGGTCTTGGGACACAGGGAAGTGAATTCCGGACACACGATCTCGATCGTGTACGGCCGGCCGGGATACTGGTTCTCAAACGTTTCGAGCAGTTCGCGGAAACTTTCGCTCACTGGTTGGCTCCTTTCGCGCTGCGAATAATTGTGGCATGATAGAGAAGTTGAGGAAAGGGCCACATGACAACCAACGGGCAACCAACCGGCGAGCGACGGGCGGTAACCCTTCTTTCCGGGGGACTGGATTCGGCCACTGCCGCCGCCATCGCCCGGCACGAGGGGTTTTCGCTCTACGCACTGTCGGTCGATTACGGCCAGCGGCATCGCTTCGAGCTGGAGGCGGCCCGGCAGGTGGCCCGGTCGCTGGATGTCCGGCGGCACGTGATCCTGTCGGTCGATCTGCGCCAACTGGGCGGCAGCGCCTTGACGGCCGATTGGGAGGTGCCCAAGGACCGCCCGGCCCGGGAAATGGCCCAGGGCATCCCGATTACCTACGTGCCGGCGCGGAATACGGTCTTCTTGTCGCTGGCCCTGGCGTTTGCCGAGACCCTCGGTGCGGCCGATATTTTCCTGGGCGTCAACGCCATCGACTACAGCGGTTATCCCGACTGCCGGCAGGAGTATATCGCGGCCTTTGCCCAACTGGCCAACCTGGCGACCAAGGCGGGGGTCGAGGGCCGATTGAAGTTCACCATCCACACGCCGCTCATTCGCCTGACCAAGACCCAGATCATCCGCCGCGGCCTGGAACTGGGCGTCGACTACCGCCTGACCCATTCCTGCTACGATCCGGATGCCGCCGGCCGGAGTTGCGGCCGTTGCGATTCCTGCCAGATTCGCCGCCGAGGGTTCGCCGAGGCGGGCCTGACCGATCCGCTTCCCTATGCGGAAGTTTGAAGTTTTCAGTGTTCAGCATGTCGCTCGATCACCTGGCAAACTGAACACTGAAAACTGAATACCGAAAACTCTTTCCGCCATGCGCATCGCTGAAATCTTCCGCTCGCTGCAAGGTGAAGGCCGACTGACCGGCATGGAGAGTATCTTCATCCGCACCAGCGGCTGCAACCTGCGCTGCGACTTCTGCGACACGCCCTATGCCTCGTGGGAGCCGGAGGGGCCGGACTGCTCGGTGGACGAGATTCTGTCGCGGGCGGCCGCATTAGAAACCCCCGCCGGGGTGCGACACGTGGTCATCACGGGCGGCGAGCCGATGCTTTTTGCCGAACTACCGCAACTGTGCCAGCTTCTGCGCCAGCGCGGCAAACACATCACGATCGAGACGGCCGGCACGTGCTACCTGTCGCTGTGCTGCGATCTGATGTCGATCAGCCCCAAACTCTCCAACTCCACGCCCGACGTGGAGCGGAGCGGGCCGTGGCGTGCCCGGCACGAATCGACCCGCCGGGCGCCCGAGGTCGTTGGCCGCCTGACGGCGGAGTACGATTACCAACTGAAGTTCGTGATCGACACGCCCGCCGACTGCGCGGAAGTGGACCTTTTCCTGGCCGGGTTCCCCGCGATCGTCCGCGATCGGGTGTTGCTCATGCCGCAGGGGACAGACCGGGCCGTGTTGACCGAGAAGGCCCGCTGGCTGGAGCCGTACTGTGTCCGGCACGGCTTTCAGTTCTGTCCGCGGCGGCAGATCGAATGGTTCGGCCTCCGGCGGGGTACGTAGGCGGTGCCACGCCGTGCTGGTCGCCCTACCTTACGCTGTTCTGGGCCTGGATGGTTTTGAACATCGCATAGGCCCGCTCCGGCGTCTCGTGGCCGTGAACCACGCCGGCCACCGCCTGGACCATGGCGACCGGATCATCGCTGCAGAAGACGTTGCGGCCCATATCCACGCCGGCCGCTCCTTGTTGGATCGCCTTGTAGCACATCTTCAGTGCCTCCAATTCCGGCAGCTTCTTGCCCCCGGCGATGACAATCGGCACCGGACAGCCGGCCACCACTTCCTCGAAGCCCGGCTCGCAATAGTAGGTCTTGACGAAATGTACGCCCAGTTCGGCCAGCACGCGCGTGGCCAGGCCCAGATAGCGGGCGTCTCGAACCAACTCGTGGCCCACGGCCGTCACGCCCAGGCTGGGAACTCCGTAGCGAAGGCCCTCGTTGATCAGCCGGCCCATGTTGTCGAGCGTCTCCCGCTCGAACGTGCCGCCGACGTAGACCTGGGTGGTCACGGCCGCGGCATTCAGGCGGATGGCGTCCTCGATGCTCACGCCGATCACCTCGTTGCTGAGGTCTTTGAGGATCGTGGCGCCGGTGCTGCACCGCAACACCAACGGCTTGTTGACCGAGGGAGGCACGCAGGCCCGCAGCGCGCCGCGCGTACACATCAGGCAATCCACGTGGGGCAGCAAAGGCGGAATGGCCAGGTCCATGCGTTCCAGGCCCGAGGTCGGACCCATGATGTAACCGTGGTCGAAGGCGAGCATCACGGTGCGGCCGTCGGCCGGGCTGAAGATCCGCGCCAGGCGGTTCTGCATGCCCCAATCCAGATGGGCCGCGCCGCGGAGGAAGAACCCCTCGGACTGCACGGGAATATCGATCGCGAAATCTTTCCGTTCTGTTTCTGTCTTGGTGGATGTTGCGTGCGGCATGAGTCTGGTTGCCTTTTTCAGGGAGATGGTTGCGGCCCCTTGCAAAAGCCGCGGAAGATCAAGGAGACGGAGGTGGCGCCGGGGTCCTGGGCGCCGATGCTCTTGGCGCCGATGCTGCGGGCCCGGCCGAAGCGGGCCTGGTAATCGCGCGTGGCTTGGGCCCCTTGCCGGGCCGCGTCGGCTGCCTGCCGCAGCACGGTGTCCACGTCGCCGCCGGCATCGGCGGCACGGCGGGCGGCGGCCACGGCCGGCAGCAAGGCGTCGAGCATCGTCTTGTCGCCGGGCCCGGCCTTGGTCTGCCGCCGGACGCCGGCCAGGCCCGCCTCGAACATGGCCGCCAGTGTCGCCGCGTCAATCGTGTCGCGGCCGGCGGCCGCAGCGGCCATGCCGAGAAAAAAGCTGCCAAACAGCGGCCCGGTCGCCCCGCCGTCGACGCCCATCACCGCCCAGCCGACTTCATCGAGCAGCCCGTCGATCCGCGCGGCGGCCGAGGCGCCCAGTACTTCCTCCAATCGGCTCAT
>JBEKZQ010000229.1:0-10116 GCA_049509675.1 Thermoguttaceae bacterium
ACTGCTGGCTTGCCCAGCAGTGCTGGAAACACGGTTGGACAAGCCAACCGTGGCACCCGTAAACTCAAGTTGGACAGACCACTAGGGATGACCGCAGCATTGATTACTACCGTGGCCGCCTTGCGGGCTGCGTTGGAGCCGTTGCGCCGCGCGGGAAAACGCATCGGGCTGGTTCCCACGATGGGCGCCTTGCACGAGGGGCATCTCAGCCTGGTCCGGGCGTCGCAGGCGGAGTGCCAGGCCACGGTCGTGTCCATATTCGTCAATCCCAGCCAGTTCGGCCCTGGCGAGGATTTTGGGAACTATCCCCGCACGCTCCGCTCGGATTGCGACAAGCTGGCCGGTTGCGGCGCCGATTTCGTGCTGGCCCCCGCCGACGCAGACATTTACCGCCCGGGGCACGCCACCTGGATCGACGTGGCCGGGGTGGCGGCGCCGCTGGAGGGGTTTTTTAGGCCGGGCCACTTCCGCGGCGTGGCCACCATCGTGCTCAAGTTGTTCAACATGGTGCAGGCCGACGCGGCCTATTTCGGGCAAAAAGACTATCAACAGGTGTTGGTCATCCGCCGCATGGTCGAGGATCTCAACGTACCGATCGAGATCCGCGTCTGCCCCATCGTCCGCGAGGCCGACGGTTTGGCGATGAGCTCGCGGAACGCGTACTTGAGCCCCGAGGCGCGGCGGCGCGCCACGGTGTTGTGGCGCAGTCTGCAATTGGCGCAGCAACTCGTGGCCGCGGGCCAGTGCGAGGCCGAAGCGATCGCCGGGCAGATGCGTGCGATGATTCTGGCCGCCGGCCAGACGCAAGTCGACTACGTGGCCCTGGCTGATCCCGAGACGCTCGAACCGGTGAGCCGGATTGTGGACCCGACGTTGGCCGCATTGGCCGTCCGCATCGACGGCACGCGTCTGATCGATAACTGCATCCTGACACCCAAGGCGTGAATTCGTCGCCGTAACAGAACTATAGTTGACCAACCATCGTAGGACGGATTGCCAATCCGTCCTACGGGCAACTGGCGGCGTCATTATTTGAGAACTCCTTACCTCCTTCCTCTTTCCTCTTTTCTTTCGTGCTCCAGACACTGTTTCACATTCCGTCGCGCGTGGCCGGGGTTCCACTGTTCGGCAGCGGCTTGCTGTTGGTGCTGTGGGGCTTCTTCGCTCTGTTGCTCATGTTTCGGCTCGTGCGGCGGCAGGGCTTCTGTGCCGATACGTGGAGCTACCTGCCGCTGGTGTTGATCGTGGCGGCGGTCCTTTGGAAAGTGGCGCCGGCGTTGTGTGATGCGAAGGGTTTGCCGATCCGCGGCTACGGCGTAATGATCCTCACGGCGGTCGTGGCCGGCACGGCGCTGGTCGTGCGCCGGGCGCGGCGCGTGGGACTGGAATCCGAGTTCGCCTTCGCCCTGGCCTTCTGGATGTGCCTGCCCGGTTTCCTCGGGGCGCGGATCTTGTACGTCGCCAAGAATTGGTCCGAGCAGTACTGGCCCGTGTACAAGGACCCGAACGGGGGAACTGCCGCGCTGCTGACCGCGATGGTCAACGTGGCCCAGGGCGGACTGGTCGTGTACGGCGCCTTGCTGGGCGGCCTGGTGGGACTGCTGCTGTTCTATCGCAAATACCGCATGCCGCTGCTGGCCTCCGCCGACCTGGTGGCCCCCAGCCTGGCCCTGGGCCTGGCCCTGGGACGCATCGGCTGCCTGCTGAACGGCTGCTGCTTCGGCGACCTCTGCGAAAGCCCCTGGGGCCTGAAATTCCCCGCCGGCAGTCCGCCCTACAGCAGCCAGGTGGCCCGGGGCGTGTTTTGGGGACTGGTGCTCAGCGAGGAGCCGACGGCCAAGCCGATCGTGAGCGCGGTGGAACCGGGCTCGCCGGCGGCCCTGGCCGGCCTGCACGGCGGCGATCACCTGGCGAACATTAACGGCCGCGTGGTGCAATGGGCAGGCGACGCCCACGTGCTGTTCGGCCAATGTTTCGAGCAGCGCGAAGGGCCGGTCTTGGAACTGGTTGACGGCCGCTTCGTCCGCTTGCCGACTATCGAGCCGCCGTCGTGGAGCCGGCCGATCCATCCGACCCAGATTTATGCGGCCATCAGCGCTTTTCTGTTATGCCTGGTCTTGCTGGCCTGGGACCCGTTCTGCCGCCGCGACGGCCAACTGTTCGCCCTGATGCTGACGCTCTATCCGATCGCCCGCTTCCTGGAAGAAACAATCCGCACCGACGAAACCAGTTTCCTGGGCACCGGCCTGCACATCTCGCAGAACATCAGCCTGTTGATTTTGCTGTGTGTCATCGGGTTGTGGATTTACATTGGGCGGCAGCCGCCCGGCCGGGCCTGGGAGGCGCGCCAGTACGCACGGTAGAGACAAAGCCCATGTTTCCACGTGATCCCGCATTGTTCATCACCGGCACCGATACGGGCGTGGGCAAGACGCACGTCGCGGCGCTGATTGCCCGGTCGCTGGTGGCTGCCGGTCGGCGCGTGGGCGTTTACAAGCCGGCGGCTAGCGGCTGCCGCCGCGTGGACGGCCGGTTGCTCTCGGACGATGCCCTGGCCCTGTGGGAGGCGGCCGGGCGGCCCGGCCCGTTGGAACGGGTCTGCCCGCAATGTTTCCAGGCCCCGCTGGCCCCGCACCTGGCGGCCCGTTGCGAAGGGAAACAGCTTGACGCCGGGCTGCTCCGCAGCGGCATCGACTTCTGGCGCAGCCGCAGCGACATCGTGCTGATTGAGGGCGCGGGCGGATTGATGTCGCCGCTGGGCGACGAGGAGTACGTGGCCGATCTGGCCTACGACTTCGGCTGCCCGCTGGTCGTCGTGACCCGCAACGTGCTGGGCACGATCAACGCCACGTTGCAGACGTTGATCGCGGCCGCCGTGTTCCGCGACGGCCTTGCGGTGGCCGGCGTGGTGCTGAATCATCCCGCGCCGCCGTCGGCCGACGATGTCAGTCTATCGACGAATCGCCGGGAGTTGGTGCTGCGCTGCGTCCCGCCGGTGTTGGGGGAAGTGCGCTTTGGGTCCGAGCAACTCGACGCGGAGGTCGATTGGTTCGCGCTGGCCGGAGGTACTCGGTAGACACTTACCCGATCACGGCCGCGGACAACTGCTCGCAGCGGCCCTCGGCACGGCTGGTGTCGATCTCCATCTGCATCGTCACCGCCCAGCGGCCTTCCTTGTCGGGCTCGACGAACCAGTGCGGCATGACCACGGTCGATTGATGGACCAACTCGAAGCCGCCCTCCGACTGGCTGACCGTCTCGATCGGGAATGTCCACAGATGGGTGGGCCGGGATGCCTTCAGGCACACGTCGATTCCCAGCCACTCGTCGCACAGCCCCAGGCCCAAGGCATTGGGCAGATCGAGCCGGGCGCCAAGCTGGCCCAGGCGCTCGCCGCGGAGATCATGGAAATAGCGGTCGTCGGCCCCGGCCGGCAGACCGGCAAAGTTCATTTCCACGGCAAAGTGCAGCGGCCGATCGTGGGGCAGATTCTCCAACAGATAGGCGATCGCCAGCCGCGAACTGCCCGCATCGAGCGTGAGCCCCTTGGTGATCCGCACGGGGATACCGTAGGCCGTGCCCTCGCGCAGCAACTGCACCTGGATGCGGCTGGGGTTGCGGCGGATGCGGGCTTCGTAGGCGGCGTCGAGAAAATCGCTTTGCACGGCCGTCTGGCCGGCAGCCACGGCCGCGAGCGTCACGTCCGCATCGAGGAACATGTCCAGCAGGCTCTTGCGCGAATGGTGGTCGTACTGAATCCGCTGGTCGAGATCGGCCTGTTTGAAGACCACGCGATCGTGGATGCTGCTGACGTTGCGGGAATCGTGGTTGGCGCCGGCGAGGACTTTGTGGTGATAGGCCTCGGGCCGGCGGGTGAGCGTGGCCAGCAGGTTGTGCTGGATCCGCCGCACGTCGAGTTCCGCCAGTTGCCCGCCGCAACTGGGCTGGATCAGGGCCAGAAGCTTATCGTTGGCCAGGCAGACTTCCTGCCGGGCGTCGAAGTTGAAGTCGTCGGCGATCGCGTCGACCCAGGCCTCGCCGCGGCCCGCGGCCCGGTCCAGCAAGGTGTCGGCCGCGATCAGGTGGCGATAGACGGCGTTGCGGAGGTGCGGCAGATAGATGCCGCCGAAGGCGCCGTGCCAGTAGCCGCAATTGCACTGGCCGCGATACAGTTCCGTGCGCGCCTGCTCGACCGCCGGCCCGTTCCCGCCTTCATCGACCACTTCCTGCAGCCGTCGGCTGACCATCATCATCCGCGCGTACATCTCGTTGGCCTCGGGATACTTCACTTTGAAGTTCCGCCAGAAGCCGCCGCCCACGAAACGCCGCAACTGCGGCCAGCGCGCGTCGTGCTCCATGTCGTGCGACAGCCGCTCGTAAGCCACCTGCTGCTCGGTGGGCAAGGCCCATTCGGTCATCTCGCGATAACTGCAATCGGGCAAGTACACCTTGCCGACCGGGGCCACGTTCTCGACCGCCTCGGAGAGCGTGGTCACGTGGATCCAGTCCTGATTGGCCGCCAGCGTGTCGAAGAAGCGGACCAGCCAGCCGTCGTCGTACACGTGTTTCCTGGTCTCCGGCCAGGTGCCGAATTTCTCGCCGTCGTCGCCGAAGACCACCGTGGCCCCGGGCTGCTGCTCGGCCAGACGCCCCAGGTAGTCGATCGTCTCCTGCGGCGCGGCGAAGGGGATCGTGTACCGCAGTCGTTCACTGCCGGGAAAGACCGACAGCAGGCGGCCTTCGTCCTCGGTGACCAGGTGACCGAGCAACTGCTCGTCGCCGAGCCCGGCCGTCTTGAAATGGAAATCGTCGAGGATCGTGTATTCGATGCCCGCGTCGACAATGTCGCGGGTGAGCGATTGTTCCCAAACCCGTTCCGGAATCCACATGCCGCGGATGGCAGTGCCCAGGCGCTTCTGAAGCCAGCGGCTGTAGGCGCGGATCTGTCCGATGCGATCGCGGCTGGGGATCATGGTCAGGATCGGCTCGTAGAACGCGCCGCCCAGGATCTCGATGCGGCCCTGGCCGGCCAGCCGCGCCAAGCGATCGACGTACTGGGGCTGGTGAGCGTCGAGCCATTCCATCAAGGGACCGCTGGTGTGCAGGGCGATCCGCAGCGACTCGTAACGCTCGAAGACCTCAAGGAACGGCCGGTAACTGTCGTCGAAGGCTTGCTGGAAAACGTGGTCGAAATTGCCGACGGGCTGGTGATTGTGCAGCGCGAGAATGAGACGGATTTTGTGAGGCATGTCAGTGAAGGGGCTGGCTTGGGGGTTTGCGTTCGCGGGGGTTTTGCGCTCGCGGGGCGAGCAGAGGCAGCAACACAGACTACTTCATCGGCACTGACATCCCAATTTATCCAATTTCGCTGCGCGGAAAACGCTACGGACCCGGTAATCTTCGCCATCCTCGCCGGGTGCCACTAGGCTCCGCCAGTGCTTCCGCCCGTAAGGAGCCGTCGCCTGATCGATCGCAAATGAACACTGGCAAAGCCAGTGCCACCCAGCGAGGGGAACGGCAATCACGAAAGCCCGAAATGACGAAAGCCCGAAAAACAGACAAAATAGCAACTGTTCACCCGAATGAGGCAGACCGCAGATATCACGGATGATTCGAAAAACTACCGATCATGGCTCTACCAGCATTTTATCCGTGAAATCCGCGTAATCCGTGGTTCCAAATTGTCCTGCCGACTACTTTCGGGTTTTCATCTTTTCGGGATTTCGTGATTCCTTTCCTTTTCTCCCCCTCTTCGTCAAACACGGAAGAACCCTACATGCCAGTAATAATGCACGGCGTCCGGCATGTCAAAGGGGGTCATTGGAATGATAGAGTTCCCGGAGCAGAGAGAACAGGGCAAAGCAGTCGGCAGCGGTGAATTAGCGGAAGCGACTGCCGGCGAGGCAGTTATACGGCCACTTGGCCGGCCCGGGCTACCGTCTGGAGATACAGATCCAGGTACTGTTTAGCCCTGGTCGCCCAGGACCAATCTTGCCGCATGCCGGTATCGATAAGCTGTTTCCAGATTTCCGGCTGCTGATAGACATCACAAGCGTAGCGGAGCGTCTCGCTGAACGCCAAGGGACTGTATTCCTCGAAGGTGAAGCCGTTGGCCGGTTCGCTCTTTTCCGACGGATGACCATAACCTGTGATCGTGTCGGCCAGTCCGCCGGTCGCCCGGACCACGGGAACCGTGCCGTATTTCAGGCTGTACATCTGGTTCAAACCGGACGGTTCGAAGCGACTGGGCATGAGGAACATATCGGCGCCGGCCTCGATCCGATGGGCCAGCGGATTGGAGAACTCCAAACGCACGGCAACGCGATGGGGGAATCGCTGGGCCAGGCTCTCGAACAGCCGATGGTACTTCGGCTGACCGGTGCCGAGGATCACCCACTGGGCATCGTTGGTTTGCACCCAGCGTTGGATGGCCTCGCCGATCAGGTCGAAACCCTTTTGATCGGTCAGGCGGCCGACCGAGGCCAAGAGCGGAATATGGGGCTCGACCGGCAGGCCCATTTCCCTCTGGAGAGCCGCTTTGCACAGCGGTTTGCCTTGCGCCACCGTGTCGGCGCCGTACTTGGCCGCGAGATGCCGATCCGTGGCCGGATCCCACTCCATAGCATCCATGCCGTTGAGAATGCCGGAGAGGACCTCGTGCCGGTACTGCAACACGCCCTCCAGGCCGCAACCCAACGGACTGGTCTGAATTTCCCGGGCGTAGCGGGGGCTGACGGTGCTGATCGAGTCGGCGAAGACCATGCCGGTCTTCAGTAGATTCAACTTCCCGTGGAACTCCATCTGGTGCCAATTGAAGTACTTCCAGTCCAAGCCGGTCAGGAGCATGTCCCAGTGCCAGAATTGGCCCTGAAACGCCATGTTGTGGATCGTGAACAGGGTCCCGATGCGTTGGTAACGCGGAACCTGGCGGTATTGGATCTTCAAGTAGGCCGGCACCAGGCCGGTCTGCCAGTCGTTTGCGTGCAGCACGTCAACGTGTAGATCGAGCAACCGGATCGCCTCGAGGACGGCCCGGCTGAAGAACACGAAACGCTCGCAATTATCGATATAGTCCTTACCGTCGGCGCCGTAGAGCTGGTCCCGGTCGAAGTACTGGTCTTGCTTGATCAGATAGACCGGCACCTGGCCGCCGGGCATGTAGCTCCGGGCCAAGTGTCCGGCGACCATCTTGCTGCCGATGGGGACAATGAAATCGATGCCCAACGGCTCGATCGGCATGCCGCAATACTGCACCTGGCGATACGCGGGCAGGATTACCGCCGCCTGATGCCCGAGCCGGGCCAGCTCGATGGGCAGCGCGCCGCAAACGTCGGCCAGACCGCCCGTCTTGGCAAAGGGTGTTGCTTCGCTCGTAGCAAAGAGGATGTTCACAAGCCGGCTCCATGCTCCCGCAGAGACTATCTATATTACCAAGTCTACCACAATATCCTGCATGGCCACCCCGAATATCTTTGCTCAGCACGAACGGGATATTATGCGCAATGGACCCACTTTTCCCACCCCCCGGATAGAGAGGGGCGAGGCAGGACCGGCGATGGCGGGCCGGCAATAAGGAAAGGGCCGGAGGTGCCTGCCGCCGAGGCGAGATCAATCCGGCCCGGGGGCTTCGAGGCGCTCGGCCTCGGCCGCAACACGGAGCTTGTCCATGGCCCGCGTCTCCAACTGGCGGATGCGTTCCTTGGTCACTCCCAGCGCCATGCCCACCTCTTTCAGGGTCATCGGTTTGCGGCTGGGCCCTAAACCGAAACGATAGCTAATGATCTGCTTTTCCCGGTCGTCCAGGTAGTGCAGAATCTTGGCCACTTCGCCCACGCGCTCCGACTGCACCGCCTCCTGCTGCTGTGTGGCGCCGTGAAGGTCCGCGGTGGCGGAGAGCATCTCGGTTTGGGTGGTGTGGAAGCGGGAGCGGCGGCGGAACTCGGTGGGAATGCTGCGGGCAAAATTCATGATGATCGCCCAGGAGGCATAGGTACTGAAGCGAAAACCCCGGGCAAAGTCAAACTTCTCCACCGCCCGCATCAACGAAACGTTGCCGTCGCTGATCAACTCGAACAACGTGTCGACGGCCGATGCGTAGCGCTTGGCGATGGAAACGACCAGGCGCAGATTGGCCTGCACAATGTCGTTCTTCACCGCCAAGGACTCCTCGTACAATCGCTCGATCTCGCGCATCGCCAGCACGCTGGGGCCGGCGGGGTTCAACCGCCCGACGAGTCGGGCCGCCTTGTACTTCAGGTAGTTCAGTTTCCGGAACAAGTGCTGTTCCTGCTCCCGGGTCAACAACGGCGTTTCGTACATGCTGGCCAGGTAAGGCGGCAGACCGGCGGGCCGGCGAACCTTGGGCTGCGACTCCGCGCTGGGGGGCATGGGCGCCAACACGCGGCGCTGTTGCCCGGCCGACATCCGGCTGAAACGCTCGTTCGGGATGAAGTTCAAGGGGAACTGGCAAATGCGGGCGTACTGCGCCTGGGCCAAGATCCTTGATACCCGCGACTCGCTCAGCCCGAAGTGCAACGCCAACGCCTTGACCGACTCACCCCCCCTATGAAGATAGCCGATCTCGTTTCTGGTCTTGTCGTCCAAATGGCTCACCCTCCGTCGGCGCCCCTCCTTGGCGACAAGCGACGACTTGCCTGCTCGGGCCGGCGAACTGAACTCCCCGTCCCGCCTAGTGGAAGGCCATCGTATAGCTAACCGGCCCTTGGCGCCGGAATTGAAAACCACCCGATTTTTTTGACTTTCACGCACTGGATCACTCTTTCTATTCACATCTTTTGACACTTGCTCAGGAGAACTGCAAAGTCTGACGCAAAGGGGTCAGGTCCATGTTTTCGGTCCAAGTCCAATCCGGCGGCTGTGCCTATCAGCCGAAAAATGGACCAGACCCCGACTTTGCAGTTCTCCTGGACACTTGCTTCACCATCACCGTATTGCAAACGCTGCGAATCTATAGCTTTAGACGACTTTAGACAAGATTTGGTTACAATATTCCGGTTTGAGCGGTGGGAGTCGCCGCTGCACTGGGGACTGTCCCAATTTTCGTGTCAGCGACAATGGGACTGTCCCCTTTGACGCAAGCACCAGCACAGAATTCGGGACAGGCCCCGTAGCTGATTACCAAGTCCCAATACTACTACGCAGGGTCGTCAATATTTGTTGCCGCCAGGCATTTCATCCTTCGCGCATTCTCGCCCGAGACGTGCTATCATGGCGTGTCATGCCAGATCCCACTGTTTGAGCTTTAGGAGCAACATCCATGGAATTCCGCCGATCGCTGTTTCTTGCCAGCTTTCTGTCCGTCGTCACGGCTTTCCTATTTGCCCCCGTCCGCGCCGACGATCGGCCGGAAGTCCGCATTGTCCGAAATCCCCAGGTTGACCAGGCCGAGGGGATCTACGTCGGCAACCGTCCGCCGCTGCTGCCGGGGCTATTTGTCAAGTTGCCCGCCGGAAGCATTGCTCCGCACGGCTGGCTGCGGCGACAGTTGGAATTGGAGGCCCAAGGCATGGCCGGCCGGTTGGGCGAAGTCTCCGATTTCCTCAAGTGGGAAGGCAACGGCTGGATCGATCCCAAGGGGGCCAACGGTTGGGAGGAAGTTTCCTATTGGCTGAAAGGATTCGGCGATCTGGGCTACGTGCTGCGGGACGAGAAGATCATCGGCCAGAGCCGCCGCTGGATCGAAGGCATCCTGGCTGCGCAACAGCCGGACGGCTGGTTCGGCCCCAACGGCCTGCGCACCGCGCTGGACGGCAAGCCCGACATGTGGCCGCACATGCCCATCTTAAACGCCCTGCAATCGTATCACGAATTCACGGGCGACAAGCGGGTCATCGCCTTCATGCTCCGCTACGCGCGATGGCAGAATAGTCTTCCGCCCGACCGCTTCGGCGCCGGCTACTGGCCGAGAATGCGCTTCGGCGACAACCTGGAAACGGTCTACTGGCTGTACAACCGCACGGGCGAACCGTGGCTCCTGGACCTTGCCCGCAAGATCCACAACAACATGGCCGATTGGACCACCGGCCTGCACGACTGGCACAACGTGAACGTATCGCAGTGTTTCCGCGAGCCGGCCGAGTACTGGCTGCAAGACAA
>JBEKZQ010000023.1:0-23599 GCA_049509675.1 Thermoguttaceae bacterium
GGCGATCGGTGCTCACCACGAACCGTTTCTGGTTTCCCAGGGCGTGGCTGAGCGACAGGTGCTCGATCATCTGGCCCCAGAACTGCCGATAGTATTTTTCGCCCTGCAAGCGGCGGAGCCGCCAGGTCTCGTTGAAGGCCAGGTACACCACTTCGCCCTTGCCGAAGGGGCGGATGGCGATCAGCGGCTGTTTCTCCTTGCCGTCGATGCAGGTATGCGTGGGATGTTCGGCCAGCGCGATCGTCTGCGAATGCTTGCGCTTCACCGGTTGATACCAGGGCAGCGGCCCGAGGTTCTCCCAGCCCTGCTGGCTCTCCGACGGCGTGGCGCCCAACTGCATGAACTGGTACTCGGAGGCGCGCGGCGTGATCTTCAAGCGGAAAGGCTGGCGGTCGTCGATGCGGGCCGTCGGATCCACCACCACCGGCAGCAGGTCGACCAGCGGCGTGGACGCCAACTCCTTGATGCCGAAGCGCGGGCCGGCGATGATCACCAGCCCGCCGCCGAAATCGGATACGAACTGCTTGGTCATCTCGCAGAAGCGCGGGCTCAGGCCCGAGGCCGGCACGTCGCCCAGGAACAGCACGTCGTGGGTGAAGAACTCGTTTCGCGGCGGGATCATGGTCGGCACGAACAGTTCGTTGCCCCGCCGCACGCGCGGGTCCGACGAGAACAGGAAGGTGCGGAACCCCTGCATCCCCACCAGCCGATCGCGATGGAAAACCTCCTTGATGAAACGCCATTCCCACGTCGGCTCATACTCGACGAACAACAGCCGCAGGAAATCCTCGAGCACGGTCACTTCGCGCTCGGCATGGTTGTTTTCGGTCACCACTTCGCCGGGCACCGGATCGACGTCGGCCGAGAGCAGGAAGCGGCCGGCCTGGTGCGGCTCGTAGCTGAACTCGACAATAGTGGTGGGGCCGTTGAGCACGACCTTCTTGTCGCCGATGGAAACGCGCGCCGGCCCCACGCCCTGGGCCGCCTGCAGCGGCTCGGCCACCAGCGTGACATGCACCGGCTGGCCGTCCAGTTCGCGCTGTCCCAGGATGACCTGCACGGAAAGCCGCTCGTCCTTGGTCACCTTCGGTCCGGCGTTCAGGGCGATGCTCACGTCGGCGGCCTTGGTGGCGCCGACGCCCACCGTGTACACCTCGACCCCCAATCGCCGGGCGGCCTCGATGGCCGGGGGCCCGGCGTTCTGGTTGAAATCGCTCAGCAGCACGACCCCGCCCACGTTGGCCCCGGCGTGCCGCTGGGCCAGGTCGTTCAGGGCGGCGCCGATGGCCGTCACCTTGCCGTTGGTGGTCAACTGGCCGGCGAGGTGTTTGCCATCGATGCCCGACTTGCCGCCGGGGGCAGTTTCCAGCGCGCGGACGCCTTCGGGACCCTCGAACAGGAAGGCCTCCAAGCGGAAGTTCTCGCCGAGCCGGCGAAACACGTTCTGGTCCTCTTTCTCGACCAGCGCCTTGACATAGTCCATGCGGCTGTGCCGCGGCGGTTCGGCGGCCGGGGCGGCCTCATCCTGGCGACGATCGATCGCCAGCGAATCGGCCAGCGCGGTCCGCTCTGCCGCAGGCAATTCGTCGACCATGCCCATGCTGTCGGTGCCGTCGAACAGCAGCCACAAGGCAGGCCGCTTGAAGCCGACTTCGGTGACGCGCAGCACGGGTTCCGCCAGCAGCAACAGCAGCAGGCAGAGCACGGTGGCGCGGAGGATGGCCGTGAGCGTGCGTACGCCGCGATGCCGATTGCGTTGATAGCGGACGTAGAACAGCACGGCCAGAGCGGTCAAGGCCAGGCAGCCGAAGAACAGCCAGGCCGACGCGGAGCGGGCCCAGGTGGCGGAGAAATCGATCTCGTAGCCCTCGATGGCCTCGCTCCGCTCCAGGCCCAGAAGGCGCCCCAACAATTGGACGATCACGTGGTGCAAGTTCATGCGCTCCGCTCCTGGGGCAGGGAAGTCCAGGCCAGCATGGCCAATTCCAGCAGCAGGCAGACCAGGGCGGCCAACAAGGCCCATTGCCACAGGTCCTTGTTCGGCGCCGCTTCCAGCGTCACTGCCGAGGTCTGGGTTACGTCGAGGAAGCCGGGCTGATTTCCGCGGCGGCGGACCTCATTCTCGCCCAGCGGGGCGAAGTCCGATTCGTCGGCCGGCCCGTTGACCGCCAGGGGAATCTCCCACCGCTTTCGCGGCGCCGCCTCGGAGCCCGACTCCTGCGGCGTCACCGCGGTGATGCGATACATGCCGCGGCGCGTCCAGTCGGCCAGCTTCACGCCGTAGCGGTCGCCGCCCAGCGCGTCGACCGTCAGCGGCTGCTCCTGGCCGTCGGGGTCCACCAGCGCGATCCGGTCATTGTGTTGGGCGGCGGGCACGCTGAGCACCAGCCGCTCCTCGGTTTCCAGGCTCCGCCGCGGCAGCGTGTCGCCCAACAGCGAACGGAAGACGTGGTCGAACACCCAGGCCGGTCCGCCCTGCGTCGCCGGCAGGGTCAGCATGTTGGTCCATTCGGGCGAGACGCCCACCGTCAGGAGCAACACCTGGCCGCGTCCCCAGCGCCGCGCGACCATGAAGGGCAGACGGTTGTCCTGGAAGCGGCCCAGCACCACGGGGCGGGCTCGACGCGCCGCGCGCTCGGCGGAATTGCTCGCGCCCTCGCCGCCGGCCGCATCGCCCGCCGGGTCTTCACGATCCGATCGCCACAGCAGCCAGTTGGGCTGGACCACCGCTCGTTGACGCTCCAATTCGGTCCGCTGCTGTTGGAACTCGGCACGGCGGGCGGCGTCAACCCCGCGCCCGCCGGCCTCCTGATCCAGGGCCGCGATCTTGTGATCCAGATCGCCCACGCCGGCCTGTTGCTGGCGGACGTGCTCGGCTGCGGCGTTGGCGGCCTGGTCGAGCACCTGGTCGTCGGTCCTGGCCGCCATGGCCTTGAAGAACAAGCACTGCGGCCCCAGTGAATCGCGAACTTCCTGCTCCGATGCGCCTTCCGGCCAGAAGTACTGATGGACCAGGCTGTCGAAATCCAGCAGCAGCGGTTTCAGATCGCTGCCCGCCTCGCTGGGCAACTGACCCACCGCAGTCGGTTCCAGGGGCACGGGCAGGATGCCGTTGCCGTCCAACCAGGCCTCGCGGGTCCAGGCGGCGGGATCGAAATCGCCGCCGGCGGCCAAAACCAGGTTGCCACCCTGCTCCACGTACTCTTGCAGCAGCGGCACGCTCCCCTTCGGATCCGCAACGCCCGCGATCACCACCAGGCGGGCGTCGGCCAGCACCTCGCGCGACAACTGCTCCATCTTCACGTGCCGGATCTGGATCCACTGTCGCTGCTGAGCGCTGCGATCGGTCAGCGGCGCCAGCAAATGCCGCAGCCAGAACGTATCGCCGCGGCGGTTCTGGTGCAGGTCCTCCTCCGTGCCGTGCTGATCGACGAACACCACCGGCACGGCCGCGAGCACGGGCACCACGAGGAACCGTTGATCGTCCAACGGCAAGCGATCGGCGGGAATGGATACCTGGGCCACGACGAAGGCCGGCTTGCCGGGCTCCGGGGTCGCCTCGAAACGGTACGGCGGAAACTGGACTTCCCGCAACTGACCGGGCTGGAGGTCCACCGTCTCGGCGGCCACGGTCACGCCGTCGACCGTCAAGGTGACCTGAACGCCGTGTCGCGGCGCGGTGCCCTGGAAGCCGATCTTGGCCGTAAAGACCCCCGGGGTCTCGCTGTCGGCCATGCCGTCGCGGAGTGCGAAGTCGGCCACCCAGGCGTTCTCGTAGAAATCGGCCGCCACCTGCACCACTTCCATGGGGACCGGCAGCCGCTTCAAGTGTTCTTGCAACGCCTCGCCCGGCCAATGGTTCACTTGCTGGTTGGTCACCAGGTAGAGCTGTTTGCCCGGCATGGAAGGCAAATGCTTGCAAGCGTCGATGGCCAGGTCGATGGTGGGAGTGGGCCGCAGCGGACGGTCGACCACCTCGATCCGCGCCAGCGCTTTCAGCGCCTCCTCGCGGCCGGGCCAGGGTTCGGCGGTGAAACTGCCCGCGATGCCGCAGGTGGGCAGCAACGAGATGCGACTCCCCGGCGGCAAACGATCGAGCAACTCCGGCACCTTCGCTTTGGCCGCGTCCAACAGGCTGCCCGTGGGCGTTTGGTATGCCATGCTCAGGCTGTTGTCGACCAGGATCACCGCATGGACCGGCTGGTCGGGCGTCAGGGGCGTGGCGTCGGAACGGTTCCAATAGGGCCGCGCCAACGCCGCGCCGAAGGCCACCAGGCACAACATGCGCAGCGCCATCAGCAGCAAATCGCGCAACTGCAGCATGCGGCGACTGCGAAAAATGGCCTCGCGCAGGAAGTCCATCGCCGCCCAGTGGATCACGCGGTAGCGGCGCCGATTCAGTAGATGGATCAGCACCGGCCCCGCAGCGGCAACCAGGCCGGCAATCGCAAACACGGGCAAGAGAAACGGCAGGGAAAACACGTTACCTCTTCTTCCTTCCGAATTCAGGGCAGGCTAAACCTAAAACCACTCTCCACTCACTTCCGCCGGAACTGCTGCCGCAGGCTGTCGATCTTGCCCTCTTGCAGGATCGGCAGATAACGGTTGGGCATGGCCAGGATGAAACAACACACCGAGGTCATGTACATATCTCCGGGCGGGCCATCCACGCGGCCATTGGACCGCCACATGCCGTTCTGCTTCGGGTCCGGGACAGAGGTTTGCGCCGCCACCAGGCAGTCCCGCAGCGGCGGATAACAGCGTTTCCAGCGATCGCCTCCCACCTGGTACAATGCCTGGCCCACGTAGTACAGCGTGTAGGCATCCAGCGGCGGGCGGTCGCGGTTGGCCGGCTTGGTGGCTTCCGTCAGCGCCTTTTCGATCACCTCCATGTTCTTCTCGATGCGCCAATCATCGTACTGCGCGAATTCCTGCAGGCACACCACGCCCGCCGCCGCCATGGCCACGCTCGCCTGCCCGCCGCTGCGATCGTAGGTGAACTGTCCCGGGTGCTTTTGTTGTTCCGCCTCGTCGGCCGTCTTGGCACACCCCTGTGGCTGATAATGCTGGCGGACGCCGCGGATGGCCATCTCGATCACCTCGGGCGGGACCTCGAAACCGCTATCGACCGCGCTGCGCAGCGCCTTGGCCTGCATCACCGCCAGACTCAGATCGTGGCCGTTCTCCTGCAAATGCGCCCGGTAGTCCCAGCCGCCGTCGTGGCACTGCGTTTGCGCAATCACCTTCAGCGCGCGGTCCAGCGCGGGCCCCAGCCGCTGATCGCTGCTCATCCCGTAGGCCTGGCCCAAGACGAACGTCGACAGCCCATGATTATACATGTCGCGCTGGGCGTCCGCCATGTTCAGCAGCCCGGACGGCTTCGCGTTGCGGAGCACGTAATCCAGGGCCCGGGCCACGGCCTCGCCATAGGGGCCCTTGCCCGGCGTATGGCCGGCCGACAGCAGCGCCAGCGCGCCCATGCTCACCAGGCCCAGGTCGTTGGAGGTCCAATTGCCTTCCGGCCCCTGGTTATTGCGGTTGGCCAGCCACTCCACGCCGCGGTGCAGGGCGCGATCGCTTTGGGGAGTGACCTCCCACGGGCCTTCGGCCCGCGCGCCCGACGCAAACAGGGCAAGGAAGAATACGGCCGCGACGCTCCAAATCCGACGCCAAGCGACGTTCGATGTCATGGCGTAATGGCCTTCCGGGGAAAAAAGGGCTTCACGGACAACATGCCGCAACACAGCAGCTTAGGCGGGATCTTCAGGTAGGTCAACGGCCCAAATGCACCGTTGGTGTCGTTTATTATGACTAGTGATTTTCGCTTGTCATGCAAGATTTTGCAAGAGCCCGCCAAAGGGGCCGGCGATGCCCAATGGGGCCTAAAATGGGTGATCGGCAGGCCAGTGTGCTTTTTCGGCGGGGAAAGGCCCGACGGCGCCATCCGTAATTGCGGCCGTCCGGCAATGGTTGGATGCACTGCCCGTCGCGTAGCGACGAAGGAACGGGGACGGCGCGTGACATGGCTGACCGAGGCTGAGCTTGCGTGCCACTGCTGGCTTGCCCAGCAGTGCTTCTTCGCGGCGTAATGGGGACGTTTGGACCTTGGGATTCGCTGCGAAGGGATAGGGTGCTTCCCGTGCCCCTCGGACACTGCTGGGCAAGCCAGCAGTGGCACCCGGCGCACGGTGCCGGGACGAAGGGAACGTGGCGCGTCCCGTGGTCCGCCAGGCAGGTCCAAGCAAGAAGAGCCGCGCTCCGGGCGGCGGTCGCCCGGGCGCGGACTGCTGTCGAACCATCGGCTGGCAAGCCGCCTTGCGGCGAAGCTAATCCTTGGCCCGTTTGGCTTCCCAGTCGCGGCTCTGGGTCTGGCCGTCGCGCTCGAACTCGATCTTTCCCTTGATCGTGTCGCCGCTCAGCTTGCCGCTGTACTTTGAGGTCATTTTCTGGCCGTTCCGCTCGCGCGTGACCTTGAAGCACAGGTCGCCGTCCTTGCAGGTGGCGTCGTCGATGGCCGTCTCGCCGTTGCGGCCCACCAGGGCGCCGGTGAGCTTGTCGCCATCGAGCTTCAACTTGAGTGTCGCCTCCCGGCTCTGGCCGTTGAAGGTCACGGTCCACTTCCAGGTGCCGGTGGGGTTCGGCTTGTCGTCGGCGCGGGCCACGGCGGCCGCCGCCACGAATGCCAGAACGAGTGTTGCTGCCAAAAGTCGTCTCATCACATCACCTCCTCAGAACCAAAGACCAGACGGCAACCTTCGCTCGCCGACGTGACGAGTGCGTTTCCCGTCAATGTTGCTCTACTCGATCGTCCACATCTCGCGGTCCTTCGCAGCATGCGCCTATCTTGGCTGAGACAAATCCGCAAGTCAATATGCCAGGAGAACTGCAAAGTCGGGGTCTGGTCCATTTTTCGGCTGATAGGATTCACCATTTGACCAGACTCTTGACCGAAAACATGGACCTGACCCCTTTGCGTCGAACTTTGCAGTTCTCCTGGTCAATATGCCGTGTCTTGCAAACCGTTCACAGTGTAGAATGGGGCCGTACCCGGTTGTTTTCCCCCCGCACGCAACTTCAACCCCCGCGAGCAACCATGATGAACGCCTTTCCGCGCCCCGCCTGGAACCGCTACGTACCGCTGCTTGCCGCTCTGGCCTTCGCTGTGGGTCCCGCTGACGCCCAGGAGAAAAGCGTCCGCCCGGGCATCAACAAGATCTATGAGAACCCGGACGTCAAAGAGTCCGTGCAGCGATTCGAGAGTGAGAATCGGGAGGTCTTCTCGAAGCGCAAGGAGATCGTGGCCGCCTGCAAACTCAAGCCCGGCATGGCAGTTGCCGACGTCGGCGCCGGCACGGGCCTTTTCACCCGCCTGTTTGCCGCCGAGGTTGGTCCCAAGGGGCGCGTCTACGCCGTGGACATCGCCCGGAAATTCATCGAGCACGTTGAGAGGACTTCCCAGGAAGCGGGGCTGAAGAACGTAACGGGCATCGTCTGCATGCCGACCTCCAGCGAATTGCCGCCAAACTCCGTCGATCTGGTCTTTCTCTGTGACACCTACCATCATTTCGAGTATCCGCAGAAGACGATGGCCTCCATTCACCGGGCCCTTCGCCCCGGCGGCCAACTCGTTCTGGTCGATTATTGCCGCATTGAAGGCAAGACGCCCGATTGGCTGTTGAAGCATCTGCGGGCGGGCCAGGAGGTGTTCACCAAGGAAATCGAGGCTGCCGGTTTCAAGGTCGTGGATCAAGCCGACTTCCTCAAGGAGAACTACTTTGTGCGCTTCGAGAAAGTGAGTTGAGAAGGCGAGGACTGCATATCGCTCCAAGACCTCCGCCCCGCGCCCCACGCCCCGCGCCCCACGCCGTCTGCCTCTAAAACCCTTCCTTCGGGTGCATGTTGCGGAGCATTTGATGGCAGCGGTCGCGAATCTCGGCGGCGAAGTTGCGAGCTTCCGCATCGCCCGCGTCGTGCAGCAAAATCTCCTGCCGCAGGGCCTTGACGTACTGGCGGCAACGGGAGACCCTCTCGTCCTGCTCGTTGCCGAGATCGCGAATCCTGGCGATGCCGGCAACTTCCGCGTACTGGTCCTGCTTGATCAGCGCGACGAGCTCGGGCACCCGGTCCTTCCAGTAGGCTTCCGAGCCGGCGCCATCGAAGCGGTGCCGGCCGATGTCAGCGTTGAGCCGCTTGACATGGAGCATGGCCTTCTCGGCCAGCGGTCTGATCACGGGGTTCCCGGCCGACTCCCGTTGGCAGAACGCGGCCATGTCGGCGCCCCACTTGCGGTACTCGCGCAGGCGGTCGTGGACGGCGTGGACGAAGTACCACATTTCCTCTACCGCCTGAATGAGGTGGGCCTTGGTCTTCTCGTCCAGCGGCTCGAAGCCCCCGCCCGGCCGCTTCTTGAACTGGCGCGTAATCGGCGCGATGTGGTCGTTCCACAGGCCGCAGGTGGCGTAGGAAAGGATCGGGCGGTCGCCGCCGGCCGGCTGCGGCTTGACGCCGGCCAGATCGAGTACGTACTGGCAGGGCCCGGTGCCCAACGTCTCCCGCATGAGGTCGACCGGCGTGAAGACGGTAAGCGGCGTGGCCGCGACGCGGCCGAGCGGGTAGATGACGACTCGGTCATAGACGTTGGGCGGCAGCTTATTGTTGCGCGCGGCCCTGTCGGCGTAGAGGCACAAGCGGACCTCGTCGCCCTTGAAGACGGCCGGGTAGAGGAAGAAGCTTGCCAGCGACTCCTGCCAGATCTGCGGCGCGTTCTCGTCGCCGCGCTCCCACCACTTTTCCGGTCGCGGGTTGCTCGTGGCGGCGGCGAAGCGGGCGTCCAAGGCGTCGGTGCCGCGCTCCCACCACCGATTGGTCCGCGGACTGCTGGTGCTCTGGAACTCGAACGACTGGTTGCGCGTGGGCCAGTCTTCCATGCTCTTCCCCTCGGCCACGATGAAGTCGCCTCGCCACCTGGCTTCAAAGGGCCGCTTCCAGGCGATCGTCGTGGGCTTGTAGGCCGGCAAGCCGCCGGCGTCCTGGTCGTGCCAGATGCCCTTGTGCTCGAGGATGCCGACGTACACCGGCTTGTTCTGGAACTCGATCCGCGCCGCGGAGACGCGGCGGGCCCGGCCCGCGCCGGTGAAGACGAGGTCGACTTGCGGGTCGGGGCCTTCCTTGACGACCCTGCCGGCGGATGCCCCGGCGCTGCCGCGGGCGGACAACTTCAGATTGCCCGGCCAGACGCACATTACCATGCTGTCGCCACCCTCGATGAACTGCAAGAGGAAGTTCTCCGCCGGCACGCTGAGGGTGGCGGCGGCGAACCTCACCGGGTCGAAGACCACGTCGTCGGCGAAGAAGTCGGGCAGGGCGACGTACCGCGCGCCCGCTCGGACCTCAACGCTGGCCGCGCTGTTGCCCGGGTTGACCTTGACGAACACACCCGCGCCAAGGGTGATCTCCGCCTGGGCGGCCCCCGCGGTGAGGCGGAGGACGCGCTCGCCGGCCGCGTCCTCCACGACCTCGGCCTTGCTGATGGGAGCGCTGTGGGCCGCGCCGGCCGCCAGAATGGCGATCTCCGCGCGTTGGACGCTTTCCGCCGACTTGAAGTGCAACGCAGCCGCCGGCCGGCCGGGCACGGCCGTGACGCGGAGCGATTGATTCTCCAGCGATGCTCCGCCCTCGCCCGCCCGTTGCGCTTCGGCCCGCGCAGCCAGCGAGCAGTTCCAAAACACCGCCACCGCAATCAGCAACCTGATCCGCTCCACGTGGTGTTCCTTGGAATATATGGTGAACAGTTCACGGGGTTCTTACCCTTGTCACGCCTGCCGGAACCCCCTCCCGGCAGGCCGGCGACTGTGATCTTGATCGGCGAAAGTGACGTTGTCAAGCACTCCTGCGTCCATGATCGGCATGGAAGAACTGCCCAGGAGAACTGCCGTGGCGAGTTGACTTTTGCGTTCCGCTGGGCGAAACTAATCGGCGCGTTTGGGAAGCACCGCGTGGATCTCTTCCGCCCCGGGAGATGAACGCTCATGAAACGCCGTATTCTTCCGGCCGTCGCGATGGTTGTGCTGTTGGGTGCTGCACCTCTCCGGGCCGCATCGCCTGAAGAGGCGGTGGGCAATCTGCTGGAGCGAATCCTGCCCGGGCGGTCGCAGGAGTTCGTCTTCCAGACCATTCCGCCGCAAAATGGCCGCGACGTGTTCGAACTGGAAAGCCGCGACGGCCGACTGTTCGTTCGCGGCAACTCGGCGCTCTCGATGGCCTTCGGACTGAACTGGTACTTGAAGTACTACGGCCACTCGAACGTATCGATCAACGGCCGGCAACTGAGCCTGCCGCGCCCGCTGCCGGCGTTGGACAAGACGTTCCGTCTGGCCAGTTGGGCCAGGTCGCGTTACCTGCTCAACTACTGCACGTTCGGCTATGTGAAGCCGTGGTGGGACTGGCCGCAATGGGAACGGTTCATCGACTGGATGGCCTTGAACGGCGTCAACATGCCGTTGGCCGTTACGGGGCAGGAGGGCGTCTGGCAGGCCGTTTGCCGCAAGTTCGGCATGACGGACGCCGAGATCGAGACCTTCCTGCCAGGCCCGCCGTATCTGCCCTTTTGTTGGATGGGATGCCTGGACAGCCACGGCGGCCCGTTGCCGAGGAATTGGACGGCAAGACACGTCGAACTGCAGCGGAAGATCCTCTCCCGCGAGCGCGAGTTGGGCATGACTCCCGTGCTGCAGGGCTTCACCGGTCACGTGCCCGAGGCACTGCTGAAAAAGTTCCCCGGCGTCAAGTCGCAGCACGTCCATTGGGTTGAATTCGACACCTGCATGCTCGACCCGCAGGAACCGCTGTTCCGGAAAATCGCCCGAACGTTCATCGAGGAGCAGACTCAGTTGTTCGGAACGGATCATCTCTACGATGCCGACTCGTTCATTGAAATGACGCCGCCCAGTGGTGATCTGAGCTATTTGGCCCAGGTCAGCCGAGCCATCTACCAAGGCATGGCGCAGGCCGATCCCAAGGCCGTATGGCTGCTCCAAGGCTGGACGTTCATGCACCAGGCGCGGTTCTGGACGCAAGACCGGGTCAAGACCTTCTGCGACGCGGTGCCGAACGACCGCATGCTGATCTTGGATCTTTTTTGCGAATCCGCGCCGATGTGGGAAAAGACGCAAGGGTTCTGCGGCAAGCCGTGGGTCTGGTCGCTGGTATACAATTTTGGCGATACGAGCGTGTTGGGCGGCTCCGGGCCACTGCGGCGCGTACACGACCTGGGCGGCGTGCGAAAGCACCCGCTGGGGCGGAAGCTCGACGGCGTCGGCCTCTTGATGGAAGGCTACGGCCACAACCCGCTGGTCTTCGACCTGCTGTATGAAATGGCCTGGCGCGACGACGTGGATCTGGCCGCCTGGGTGCGGGAGTACGCCCGCTTCCGTTATGGAAAGCGCAGCGCCGACGCGGAGACGGCCTGGGCCCTGCTGAACACGGGCATTTACGATCGCGGCGTGGGCGGCCAGACCATCGTCACCGCGATGCCGGCCGCCGGGCGAGGGTACACGACGTACCCTGCGGCGCCGCTTGCCAAAGCGTGGCACTCGCTCTTGCAGGCCGAGCAGGACCTGGGCTTCTCGGACACCTATCGCCACGATCTGGTCAACATTGCCCGACAGGCGCTTTCCAACCACGCGGGCCAACTCTATGCCCGAACCACGGCGGCCTACAGCGCCCGGGACGCGGCCGCCTATCGCAAGGCCTCCGGGGAGTTTCTGCAACTGATCCGCGACCTCGACGACCTTTTGGCCACGAACGACGAGTTTCTGCTGGGCGCGTGGATCGAAGACGCCAGGCGCTGGGGCCAAACCGACCAGGAGCGCGCGAGGCTTGAGTGGAACGCCCGACGCGTGCTGACGCTGTGGGGAAAAACGCCCGCCCTGCGCGATTACGCCTGGAAGGAATGGTCCGGCATGTTGTCCGGGTTCTATGCCAAGCGATGGGAGTTGTTCTTCGCTCGCCAGTTGGACGCATTGGAGGCAAAGAAACCGTTCGACCAGGATGCATGCCGTGCCGAGTTGCTGAAGTTGGAAGAGCGATGGGCCGGCGGGACCGAATCCTATCCATCGCAACCCGTCGGCGACAGCGCCCGGGTCGCCCGCAGGCTGTATGAAAAGTACATGCAGGCCGGGCCTGCCTTCAAGGGGTCATAAGGAGTCTTCCAATGCGTGCGCGAGTTCTCGCCGTTGCGTCTTGCTGCGTGGCTCTAACGTTTGCCATGTCTGCCGCCGGCGAGGAGGCGTTCAGCACCAGGCCGACCGCGGTCCGCGACGGCGGCAAGGTGAAAATCGCCTTTGCCGTCGCCCTGCCGACTGACGTGGAGGTGGCTGTCCTGGATGCGCAGGGCAAGGTGGTCCGCCATCTGGCGGCCGGCGTGCTCGGCGGCGAGAATCCACCGCCCAAGCCGCTTCGAGCCGGGTTGAAACAGCAGTTGACATGGGACGGCGCGGACGATGCCGGCGTGCCGGCCGTGGGCGGGCCGTTCCAAGTGCGCGTGCGTGCCGGCACGCGCGCCAGGCTCGGCAAGGTGATCGGCTTCGATCCGTACCGTCTTACGCGCGTACATGGGTTGGCAACCGACGATCAAGGCAACCTCTACGTTCACTTCAGCCCGATGTACGGCGGCGGGGCCGACTGGGACGTGGTGCGCGTCTTTGACTCCTCCGGCAAGTATCTGCGGACGATCTGGCCGCCGCCGGCCAGTCTCAGCCCGCAGCAGTTCCAGGGATTGCCGCAGGCGGTCGGTCCGGACATCGACCCGCAACTACTGTGCCCGGCCAACTATGAAGCCTTGCTGCCCAAGCTGTTCCCCGACCCCTCCGACATCGTGATGTTGGGCAGCCGGGTCGTCCAGGGGAAGCTAAACTTCCTCACCCTGGGCGGCGGGATGAAGATCATGAGCATTAGCGCCGCCGACGGCAGTTGCCCCAATGAGGTCGTGCGCGGCCGTCTGGTCCGCTTATGGGGCGAAAAGGCCGCGCCCGACCGCGAGGGGGCGGATTTCGTCGGGCCGTTCTGTGGCGCGGCCGCGCCCGACGGCAAGACCATCTACCTGGCAGGACTTCAAGGCAAGACCAAGAACCTGGCCCTGTGGAAGAAGGGCCGCGTCCACGCCATCGACATGACCGCCCCGTTGCTGCCGGTGTCGGCCGGCTGGCAGAAGGAACCTATGCTCGGTCTGTTCGAGATGAGGACCTTCGCGGAAGTGCCGATCCCGAATGACGTCGCGCTGGTCGAGCAGCCATTTAACGACTGGGGCTCGCGAATGGGCACATGCGCCGTACATGGCCTGGACGTCGACCCGGACGGCAATCTGTATGCGTGCGATCGGGCCAACGACTGCATTGTCGTGTTCGATGCGGCCGGCAGGCTTCTGGGCAAGATTGCCGTTCGGCAGCCACACGAGGTGGCGGTCCATCCGCGGACCGGCGCCATCTATGTGCTCGCCCGCGGCTGGAAGGACAAACGGGCGGCGCCCGTCAGCCTGATCAAGCTGAGCGGCTACAAAGCCGGCAAGGAAGTCGCCCGGCTTGATTTCGATCAGCCGGCCGCCATGAACCCGCGACTGGCGTTGGACTCCTCAGGCGATCCGGCCGCCGTTTGGGTCTCCTGCCTGGGCGCGCAGGGCGGGCTGATCAAACTTGTGGACCACGGCGGCACGTTCAAACCGACGGTGGACATCGCGGAGCGGGTTTCTCCCCAAGGGCTCGACTGCCTGTGGTACTGCTGGGTCAATCCGGTCACCGATGAGGTGTTCGTGCATGACGGCTGGGGCGGCGACAAGTACGGCAAGGGCCGCACGCTGGCCCGCTTCGACGGCCGCAGCGGCAAGCGGCTGGAGTGCAAATTCAATGCGCTGGACATGGCCTTCGACCTGAGCGGCAACGTGTACTTCAGCGGCCAAGGGGCCTATACCACGCCCGTCTGGCGATTGACGCCGGAGTTGAAGCCGCTGCCCTTTGCCGGCACCGATCGCAACGTGACCACCGGCCGGGACATCTACGGCAAGTACGGCTGGGGCCATTGCCAGAAGGGCCTGTGCGTCGCCCGCGACGGAAGCCTCTTCGCGTTCCACATGAAGACCTGGTCGCTCTACACGGTGGTCCGCTGGACGCCGGCCGGCAAAGCAGTCGACGGGTTCGTCACCGGCGACTTTCCGGAAACACGCGCCGGCTGCCTGAAAATCGACGCGGCGGGCAACCTCTACGTCGGCATGCCGGGCTACCCCAAGAGCGGCAAACCGCCGGTATCCGCCGCGGGCGACACCATGTCCGCCAGCGTCGTCAAGTTGAAACCTGCGTCCGAAAGCTTCTCCTCGGCCGGGAAGATCAAGAGGCCCGAAACGGCAATCGACTGGGCAGGCCGAAACTCTACAGGCTGGCTCAGCGGCATGATCCGCGCCTATCCGGACCTGGCGCCGAACGGTGCGTCGGCAAGCGGCTGTACGTGCAAGGAGTCGCGATTCGATCTGGATCTCTACGGGCGGCTCTATCTGCCCAACGTGCTATGCTATCGCATGACGCTGCTCGACAACGCGGGGAACGTCATCCTGAAAGCGGGCCAATATGGCAACGCCGACTCGCAAGGCGACCGGCCCGAGAGCCCCATCCGGAAACCGGCGATTCCCTTGGGTTGGCCCATGACCGTGGGCGCAGCGCCCGACCACGGCCACGTCTATGTGGGCGACGTGATCAACAGCCGCGTCGTGCGGATCGACCTGAGTTGGGCGGCCGAGACCGCGTGCGATGCCAACAAGTAATGAGACTTCAACCTCCGGAGACTTAACGTGAAAACATCCCGTCGTCAGTTCATCGGTTCGGCGGCCGCGGTGGCGGCGGCCACGCTCGTTCCTCGCCACGTATTGGGCGGCCCCCGCTTCATTCCGCCCAGCGAGAAAATCAACGTCGCCCTGGTGGGCGCGGGCGGGCAAGGACGCACCAACATGCGGACGTTGTTCCAGGAGCCCGACGTCCAGGTGATCGCCGTGGCCGATCCTGCCGAACACTGGAATATCGATGCCTTCTACTACGGGGGCGAAGCCGGACGCAAGCCGGCCAAGGCGGAGATCGAAAAACAGTACCGTGCGAAGACACCCAACTTCCGCTGCGCCGAGTATGAAGACTTCCGCGTGATGCTCGAACGGGAGAAGGCCGTCGACGCCGTCCTCTGCGCCACGCCGGACCACCTGCACGCCTACGTGTCGGTGTTGGCCATGCGGGCAGGCAAGCACGTGTACTGCGAGAAACCGCTCACGCACAACATCTGGGAGGCCCGCAAGGTGGCCCAGGTGGCCAAGGAAACGGGTGTCGCCACGCAGTTGGGCAATCACGGGCATTCCCGCGACACGATCCGGCAGACCTGCGAGTGGATCTGGGACGGCGTGATCGGCCCGGTCAGCGAGGTCCATGTCTGGGTACGTGCGGGACGTTTCAACCCGTCGCTCACGGGCAGACCAACGGATGCTGTTGCCCTGCCCGCCGGACTCAACTGGGACTTGTGGCTCGGCCCGCGCGAGCCCCGGCCGTTCCATCCGGCCTACGCGCCGGTCCGCTGGCGCGACTTCTGGGCCTTCGGCACGGGCACGATGGGCGATTTCGGCTGCCACGATCTGGACAACTCGCTATGGGCCCTGGACCTCGACGTGCCGCGGAGCGTGGAAGCCTTCCCGGCCGGCGACATGAATGGCGAGATCGCGCCCCACGGCGAAATCTGCTACTACCAGTTCGGTCCCCGCGGCGACAAGCCCCCGGTCAAGATCACCTGGTACGACGGCGGATTGCAGCCTCCCTGGCCGCAGGACATGGGCCTGGGGCGGCCGTTGCCCGACCACGGCGTCCTCTTCATCGGCAGCAAGGGGAAGCTGCTCACCGAGGGCTGGGCCGGCCAGCAGCGGCTGCTCCCCTACGAGCGAACCGCGTCCTACAAGAAGCCGCCCAAGACCCTGCCCCGTTCCAAGGGACATCACCGCGACTGGCTCGACGCCTGCAAAGGCGGGCCGAGCGCCAGTTCCAACTTCCAGTACGGCGCCAGGCTCACCGAGTTGGTGCTGCTGGGAGTCCTTGCCCTCCGCCTCGGCCAGCGAATTACCTGGGACGCGGTCAATCTCAAGGTCCCCGGCGTGGCCAAGGCCGATGCCCTGGTGAACGAGCCGCGCCGCAAGGGCTGGGAAATCGTCTGAACGCAGAATTGGAAATAAACACTGAGGGCGTGCCACCCAACGCGGAGGTAATCATGTCTATCAACATCATGCGACGATTTGCCGGTTTCGTGTGGATTGCCAGTCTCGTGCGGAGCTTGATTCTTAAGATCGGCAAATCAATAAGTGTCGCAACAATCGTACTCATCTCGCTCCGCGAGATGCAATTCATCACGCGGAGCGTGACGACTACTATTGTTTTGCCGATCCTTATTGCGGCGGCCGTGCCCTGTTCGGCCGCCGCGCCGACGCGCGGCGGTGAGTCGCCGTCGGCCGACGCGGCGTCGCGGGAGACGGTAGGCCGGCACGGCGCGGAACGAAGCGTGCTTCCCGTCACGCAAACCCTCACCCCGCTGGGCCGGCAGATCGAGTTGCCCCGCATGCGGCCGCAGGCCCTGGCCCTCTCGCCCGACGGCCGGCTGCTGGCGGTCTCGGGCAAGACCAACGAGCTGGTGATCCTCGACCCGGCCTCCGGCCAGATCAGGCAGCGCGTCGGCTTGCCGGCGGGAAAGCTGGGCGAGGCGCCGCGGCCCGTCTCACCGCAATTGCTGGAAAAGGAGTCCAAGGGCCAGTTGAGCTATACGGGCCTGATCTTCGCCCCCGACGGCCGGCGGATCTACCTCAGCAACGTCGAAGGGGATCTGAAGGTTTTTCAGGTGGACGATGAAGGCCAGGTGACGGCCCTGGGCGGCGTGGCCCTGCCGCCGGCCGACGCCCCGCGCCGGGCGGCCGAGATTCCGGCCGGCCTGGCCGTCAGCCCTGACGGCCGGCGGCTCTTTGTCTGCGGCAACCTCTCCAACCGGCTGCTGGAGCTGGAGGCGGCGTCGGGCCGCGTCGTGCGGCATTTCGACGTGGGCGTGGCGCCGTACGACGTCGTGCTCGCAGGGAGCAAGGCGTATGTGTCGAACTGGGGCGGCCGGCGGCCGCGCCAGGGCGATCTGGTGGGCCCGGCCGGACGCGGCACGCACGTCCGCGTCGATCCGCTGCGGCACATCGCCTGCGAGGGAAGCGTGAGCGTGATCGACCTGGCCTCGGGCGCAGTCGGCGAAATCGTCACGCACCTGCACGCCTCGGCCTTGGCCCTCTCGCCCGATGGAAAATACGTGGTGTGCGCCAACGCGGGAAGCGACAACCTGAGCGTGATCGACACGGCCGGCGACCGCGTGGTGGAAACGATCTGCGCCAAGCCCAGTCCCAGCGAGCTGTTGGGGGCCACGCCCAACGCCCTGGCCTTCGCTCCCGACGGTCGCACGCTGTACGTGGCCAACGGCACGCAAAACGCCGTGGCCGTGATCGCTCTGGACCCTGCCAATCGCCGCTCGAAGCTGCTGGGGCTCATTCCGGTCGGCTGGTTCCCCGGGGCGATGGCGTGGGACGCCCGCCGCCGCCAGCTTTGCGTGGCCAACATCAAGGGGCTGCCGCCCGAGCCGTCGAAAATCAGGGAAGGGCAACTATCCGGGCAGAAGGGCTACAATTCGCACATGTATTACGGTTCCTTGTCGCTGCTGCCTTTGCCCGCCGCCGAACGCTTGCCGCAGCTCTCGCAGGCCGTGTGGGACAACCTTCGCCGCGGGGCGATCGAAGAATCGCTCTTGCCGCCGCGGCCGGGCCAGCCGCCGCGCGCCATGCCCGAGCGGATCGGCGAGCCCAGCCTCATCAAGCACGTGCTGTACGTCATCAAGGAGAACCGCACCTACGACCAGGTGCTGGGCGACGTGCGGCCGGGCAACGGCGACCCCGCGCTGTGCGTCTTCGGCCGATCGATCACCCCCAACCAGCACAAGCTGGTCGGCGAGTTCGTGCTGCTGGACAACACTTATTGTGCGGGCATTCTCAGCGCCGACGGCCACCAGTGGTGTACGACGGGGATCGCCACCGATTACATGGAGAAATCGTTCGCCGACTTCCCCCGCAGCTATCCCAACGGCATGGGCCGGGACGAGTCGGACGCCCTGGCCTATTCACCGGCCGGCTTTATCTGGGACCGGGCCTTGGCCCAGCACGTCAGCCTGCGGAATTACGGTGAGTTCATGGGTCCGGCGGTGCGCTGGCGCGACGAGCGGCGGAAAGGCGCGCCCGACTTTACGGCCTGCTACCAGGCCTGGCAGGGCCGCCGGGACGACGTGATCTTCGAGTGCCGGCCCTCAGTCGCCACGCTGGCCGGCTTCTCGCCGACGCACTACGTGGGCTGGGACCTGGCCGTTCCCGACCAGTTTCGGGCCGACTTCATCCTCCGCGAGCTGCGCGACTTCACGGCCCGCGGGCAGTTCCCCGCGTTGGTGATCATCTGCCTGCCCAACGATCACACCGAGGGGACGAAGCCGGGCTGCCCCACGCCGGCGGCCATGGTGGCCGACAACGATCTGGCTCTGGGCCGCATCATCGGCGCCCTGAGCCGCTCGCCCTTCTGGAAGGAGATGGCCGTCTTCGCCATCGAGGACGACCCGCAGAACGGCTGGGACCACGTCAGCGGCTACCGCACCACGGCATATCTGGCCAGCCCCTATGCCCGCCGCGGCACGGTGGTGAGCACGCAATACAATACGGTGAGCATCCTGCGGTCGATCGAGCAGATCCTGGGCTTGAAACCGCTGAACCAGTTCGACGCAGCCGCCCGGACGATGCGCGACTGTTTCCGCGACCAGCCCGACTTCAGCCCCTTCGACCCGCTGCCCAGCCAGGTGCCGCTGGACCAGATGAACGGCGCGGCGCACGCGATGGAAAATGCTCAGCAACGGGCCGACGCCCTGGCCTCGGAGCGGATGAACTTCACCCAGCCCGACCGCGCCCCGGAAGACGCGCTCAATCGCATCCTATGGCGGGCGATGCGCGGTCCGCAGGAGCCCTATCCGGCCTGGGCCGTGGCGGCCGAGGAGGAGGATTCTCGATGAGAACCATCAAGTTCATGGCGGCGCCCAGCCCGACGTCGGTCGAGTTGGCCGACTATTATGCCAGGATCATTGCGTCTTCTCCCAGCGCCACCCCGCGTCGGCGCGGAGCACTGCCGCGGCCTTCGCGATGTAGTAGAGATCGCCCCGGCACCAGGGAATGTCGAGGTACTTCGCGAGCGTCCCCGCATCCTCGCCCAGCACCATCGCCTTGGCGGCGAACTGGCTCTCGGCGAAGATCGGATTGGACAGAAAGTACTCGCTGCCGATGTACTCGCGTTTGTCCTGTTCGCTGTCGCCCGGCGGGTTCATCAGCCCCGTCGGCCGTTCCGTCCAAGCCAGGTACCAATCGGGAATCAGGTGCGCGTTGAGGTTGATCCACATCGCTTGACGCTTGGAATCGGCGGCTTGCCGGACCAGGCGGCCGACCTCCGGCGAGAGATCCCAGTAGCGGGCCAAGGCGGTGCCGTTGCCGACGATATGCACCATCCGCGCGTCGTCTTCCAGCGGCAGACGCATGGCCGCCAGTCGCGCCAGTTCGACACCAGCGGCAGCGGCCGTCGCCTCGTCTCGGGCCAGTCGCGCCAGCCGGGCTACGCCGAGCATCGCGCTGGCGGCGCGGTTGAGCTGGGCTTCTTGATCCGAGTCGTACTTCCATCGGTAGACGAAAGGCTTCTTCTGGTATTCCGCGAACGCCGTCCGCATCGCCTCCCATCGCGAAAGGACTTTGTCTGTCCGCCCGCCGTACCAGGCATAGGCCCAGAGTCCGTAGGCGGCGAAGATGGGCATCGGCGGGCTGATGGCCGCCACGGCGGGCGTTTTACGGCTCTCCCGGCCCGCATTGAAGGGGAATCGCCGCAGACCCGTGACCGGATAGAACGGCGTGCTCAAGGGGTCGAACTTTTCCAGTTCACGGTCGAGGTAACTTAGGGCCGCGGCGCGGGTTTCCGCATCCAGCGCCGGCAGGGCCGTCGCAAGGATCTCGAAGGTTTCCCGCGGCTGGGCGAAAATCCACATCCCCGCCGTGCCGTTGAAGTACCAGAGCGGGGCGAGATGCTCCAGGCGCGTCATCTCCCGCACGTGCGCCGACAGGCCGCTCCGCACCTTCCCGGCCGCTGCGGTGGGCGCCACGGCGCGGGCCGGCGCCTCGCTGATGAGCCGGTCGATCTGCTCGTCGGTAATTGCCGGTCTGGCGGCCATTGCCACTGCGGCAGCATGGATCGCGGCGACCGCCAAAAGGGCCGATGCCAGCATCAACAGGATGTGAACTCGCATGGGATGCACGCGCCCCGCACGGCTATCCTCGCTGTTGCACATCACTTCCCCTCCGCACAAATGATCATGCCGCCGGTTTGCCAGAAGAGCCGTTTGCCGCTGATCGCCAGGGCGCCCTGCCCCGGGCCGTGCATCGACTGCTGCCAGCGGGTCCGCAGCCCCAACTCGCGGGCGGCGCGGGGCTGCTGTTCATCGGCCAGCGGAATCGGGTTGATGATGTGGCCCCAGATGCCGGCGTAGCTGTCGCGGCGGCCGCCGATGCCGAAAACCGTCATCGCGCCCAGGTCCAGGCCGTAAGTCTCGTCGCTATGGGCAAAGTACAGACGCCGGCCGCCGATCGTCGTGTTGTAATGTTCTTCGTACTCGCACGTCGGCCCATGCCAATCGGGCCAGGGGCGAAACGCCTGTTTCCAGTTGATCGGTTCCGCGCGGCCGGTCCGAGGGTGAAACCGCCCGGGGCCGTAAGGGTAGATCACCGAGTCACCCTGGAAGCCCTCGATGCCGCGGCACCACCAGTTGTAATAGCTCATCCAGTGCGAATAGTAGCAGCCGTCGGCGTCAACGGCGCCGGTCGGGTGCGTGGCGCAGTTGCCCGATTCCCACAAGATCGGCAGCACCAGCCGCTCCTTTCCGTCGGCCAGCCCCAGACAGAAGACCTGCTTCCGCGGCCGGCCCTCGGCGAGGCGTTTCAGGATCGCCTCCTGCTCCTGCTGGACCTTTTCGGGCGTCGGTTCGACCGGCTTCCACGTGCGATAGTCGGCGCCCTTTCCCGCCAGCACGGCCAGGAACTCGCAATCCGCGCCGCGGTACTCGCGATCGACGCATCCACTCAAGACCACGGCCGCCGCTTTCGGCCAGACTACGGGGAAGTAGCCGCGAAGGCTGATGAGCTCCGGCATGGGCGTGCGCCAGAGGATTTTGCCGCTGCGCAGGTCGGCTGCGTAGGCCGCGCGCTCTTCGCTGGCGAAATAGACCGTGCCTTCGTGGACGGATGCGCTGGTGAGGATCGCCGCACCCAACGGCTCCGTCTGCCAGACCTTCTGCCCTCTGTCGGCGGCGAAGGCATAGAACACGCCGTCGCGGGCCCCCAGCAACACGAGGCCGCCGGCCACGGCCGGAGACGTCCAGAAGCTGGACCCGGTGGGCGCGGACCAGACGAGCGTGCCATCCGTCGCAAGGCAATAGACCTTTCCGTCGCCCGCGCCGAAGTAGATCCTGCCGCCGGCTACGGCCGGAGAGTGCCGCAGATAGCCGCCGGCCTGGAACGTCCACTGCGTCGCGCCGTCGGCGGCCGAGAGGGCGTGCAGTTTGCCCGCATACGTCGGAACGTAGACCATGCCCCCGGAGACAATGGGCTCGACATAAGAGCAAATCTGCTCCTTGGTGAAGAACCGCACCCAGGTGTACTTGGGGTGTTTGGTGAACGGCGGGGCGGGCGAATCGACCGTGCAGCCGGACCGCGCCATGTCGTGATGCAGCGTGGGCCAGTCATCGGCCCGGAGCGCGCCCCCGGCGACGAGCATCAAGAGGAAGCAAATATCAGAGCGTGTTCGCAACATTGCTTGCCCTCACTTCATCATCCACCATATCCTTTTCATATTCTTACTGCACGCGGGTTGGTTTACAATCTACGGGGAACTGTGAGGAAGCGGTAGGGTGAGTCGAGCGCAGCGAGCCCCACCAATGAACTCTTTCGTAGAGAGCGAAGATGGAACGAGCGATACCGGGCCAACCGCGCTGGGCGGAACTGGCGGCGCCGCACCTGGCCCGCTATCTGGCCGCCGCAGAGCACGTCCGCAGCCGCCGCGTGTTGGACGCCGGCTCGGGGGCCGGCTACGGGGCCGCCCTGCTGAAGGCTGCCGGCGCCGTCGCGGTCCAGGGGGTCGACGCCGACGCCGATGCGGTCTGCCAGGCCCGGCAGCGTTTCGCCGCCCCGGGCCTGGACTTCCACGTCGATGACTGCGAAACGCTCGCCACCCTCGCCAGCCCCTTTGACGTGATCTGCTGCTTCGAGGTGATCGAGCATCTCCAACGGCCGGAGCGCTTTTTGGCGCAGGCCGCACGCTTGCTGGCTGCCGACGGACTGCTGCTGGTCTCGTCGCCCGACCGGGCCGCCACGCCGCCGTTTGTCACCGGCCAGCCGCGAAATTCGTTCCACGTACACGAGTGGTACGGCGACGAATTTCGGGCATTGCTCCTGGGCAGCTTTGCCGAGGTCGAGCTCCGCGTGCAGGTCGAGAGCATCGCCGTGGAGAGCCGCCGCACCGCGGTCGCCGCCCTGCGGGAAGGATTGATGTGGAGCAATCCGCTGCTGGTGTTTCTGTGGCGTAAACTGCGGTTCGGCAAGGGCCAGCGGGCATGGACGCGGCTCGCCGGCCTGGCCGCCCCCGCGCCGGCCGATTACCCGATCGTGCCCGCGCCCTTGGCCTCCGTCTTCGGCACGCCGGCCTATCATTTCGCCCTCTGTCGCGGCGGACGAAGAATGTCCCCCTCTCCCTCCGGGAGAGCGCCGGAGTGAGCGGTTTTGGCAGCAGTCCTTCAACGTTTGCAGCTTTTTGGCCGGAACGCCGAAGGCGTGTAACTCGAAAGCCCTGGGCACAGCCCAGGGGAAGGTAGCGCGCGCGGCGAGCCGTGAAGGCCCAACGGGCCGTAACCCCTATGGCGTGCGCAGGCGCGGTGACGGTCCGTTGGACCTTAATGACAAATACGGGTCGACACGTTCCCTGGGCTGCGCCCAGGGCTTTCGAGTCGCGCCCCTTCAGGGCGGGGGCCACATCCGCATGGCTGGTCGTAACCCAATCTTGAAACCCCCTCTGTGCGGAGTAGAATGGGGAGCAAACCTGTCAGGAACCGTTCCCGCGCAAGAAGTCATGAACACAACGGTTCCTGGCGCCTTCTGTTGCTTCCGAAAATCGGGACAAATCAGTGATGGCCCCGTTTCCGCCCCCGACAGAAGGGTACCGCCCCTTCCGCCTTCTGGTCGCCTCGGCCCCGAGAGGCTTCGCCTTGAGGTGATGGCCGAGGCGACGGCGAAGGCGGAAGGGGCTCCCGGAAACCCTTGGAAAACGAAGACAAGGAACACGTTAGGAGGAATGGTTGCATCGGCCCTTCTTCGCGGGAAGAAGAGGCCCTCGCCTGCCGGGCCAGTCTGAGGTGCCACGTGGACTCCGCCTTGCTGCGGAGCGTAAGCCTG
>JBEKZQ010000230.1:0-10077 GCA_049509675.1 Thermoguttaceae bacterium
AATCTACAGTTTCGTGTAGCGGCTGGGAAAACCTTGCTACTTCCGCAACGCTTCGATGAAGCCGTTTATAATTTCGCGGAAGTCGCTATAGTAGCCGGCCGGGAACAACACGTCGTTCTCCCGCTGGTTAATCCGGAAGGCCGCCATGCGCCCATCCAGCAGCGCTTGGCCGGCCGCGGCGGCGGGCGTGCCCTGCTTCTGACGAACCAGCCGGGCCAGGGTGATCAGCCGCCGATAATCGTCCAGCCCGGCGCGGGTCCGCTCGAAGACCACCGCCGGGATGAGCCGTCCGTCGGGCGACACGTTGCACCAGCAGTAATCGTCCTCACGGCAGTCCAGGGCGTAATAGGGGTCGCCGGCCGCCGCGTTCCAATGCCAGGTGATGCGGAACTTCATGCCGAACTGCTTGGCCGCCTTGTACATGTAATCGCCGAACGTCCAGCGATCGCCGCCGTTATAGAAGGCCCAGTCGCCGCCCAGCTCGTGGATCAGCCCCACCGAGTCCTCGTCGTGCAGGTTCCAGTTGACCACGTGCAGGGCCTGACCGAGCCGCAGGTGCGGATCCTTCCGGTCCTTGCCGGCGAAGCTGCTGGCGGCGGTGAAGTACGGCGGCCCCTTGGGGAAGGCGCGGCGGTAGGCCGCGGCATTCTCGGCCGAGCGGACCAGGTCGTCGCCGATCGGCTCGTCGCCCAGGTTGTAATAGACGGGGATCCAGCCCTGCGCGTCGGCATGCTTCTGGACCGCGCCGTACACGGCCTTGATGAACGCCGCGTAATCGCTGAACCCGGCTTCCTTCATCGCCCCGGGATCCTGGTAGTAGGCGTCGAAGCCGGAGATGCCGCCGCCGTAGGAGATTGCGGCCAGGAAACCCAGGTCCTTGGCGCGCTTCATCTGCACGTCGGCGACGGTGAAATCCAACACCGGCTCGCCATGCTGGAAGCCCCGATAGGCGATGTTCGGAAATCCGCTGCACACGGTGAAGCCGTACTCGCGCATTTTCCGCAGACTCTTCAACGCCGTCTCGCGGTTGAAGGCGGCCGCCGCCGGATCGTCCTCGGGCCAGGGCGTGCCGATGGTGTACCCCCAGGGACCGGCGGGAATATCGACCGGGTCGAGCGTTCCGGCGCGGACGCGCAGCGACACGGGCAGCGACTGCTCCGCGCCGCCGGCCGGCCGAATGCGGAGCGTGCCTTGATACAAGCCCGGTGCGGCGGCGACGGGTGTTCTGATCGTCAGCCAGAACCGCCGCGTGATCTCCTTGGGCATGTCCACCGCGTTGCCGGGCATGACGTATCGCGGCGCAATCGTATACACGGCCCCATCCGCGGTGACGCGGGTAACGCGGTAGGAAACGTAGCCCACGTCGATGGCCTCGGCGGGGATGATCCCGGCGGGGCCGCTCAGCGGGCCGGCCGTCACCGCGACTTTGCCCAGGTCGGCAAGCGGCACGATGGCCAGCGTCAGCGGGGCGTACTCGCCGGCAAACGCCTGGACGTACAAGGGTTTTCCGATTTCGTCCTGCCGAGGCGTGTCGTTGTAGTACACCTCCTGCATGAAGTCGCGCTGGAAGAGTACGTAACCGCGCCGCCGGTCCTCGGCGGTCGGCCGCAACGGGTCGTCGGTGGGCCGGTGCAGGACCCGCTTGAATGCGTTGTCGAAGTAGAAGCGTCGCTTGGCTTGCACATACTGCAGAAACTTCTCGCCTTGCGCCGCCTTCTCCACGGGAAAGATCACCACCGCCGAGACGCTGCAGGCCCAGTTCTCGCCCTGGAAACCCAGGTCGAGTTGACCGTTGCGGACGTCGACGTCGAAGGTCTTTTCCTGGAAGTAGGGTTTTTGGTACTTGTCGAAGGTGTTGTCGGTGGGCAGATCCTCCACGTTCCAGAAGCGGAAGTATTTCTTCTTGAAGGCGTCGAAGTCCATCGTTTCGGTCAGCACCGGTTTTCCCTGGGCCAGGATGGCCCGTTTGCGGTAGGTCTGGTACTCGCCCCAAAAACCGGAGGGGCTGTCGATGTTGACCCACACGCGGTAGCGGCCGTTGGGCACGTCGACCGCCAGGCCGCCCGATTCGATGCAGATGAAGTCCTGGTACAACGGGTCGGGCTGCAAGGCGTCGAAACTCCGCCAGATCTTCGCGTCCTTCAGGCCGTAGCCCCGGCCCTTGCTGTAGAGCGTGCCCGCCGTGATGGGCCGAAAGCCCTCCATGACCGGGCTGGTGCTGGTGCCGAAGTCGAAGGCATACAGGCCGTCGAAGGCCACCTGGCCGGGCGAATCGTCGCGCTCCAGACGGAGGTTGTCGACGTACAGCGGCGCGGCCGGCTTGTCGTCCAGGGCCAGCACGAACGTGGTGATGCCGCCCAGGTTGAGCATCCGTCCGGGCCGCGATTTCTCGCCCACGTACAACTGCTTCAGCGGCAGGATCAACGTGCTCCGACCCGGCGGCACGACCGTGCTGTAGTTGACGCGGGTCCAGTAGTCCCGGGTGCCTACGTCGCGGATCTCGACGCCCAGCGGGAGCGGGTCCTTGGCATCGGTATACAAATCGGCCTTGAGGAAATCGTAGCCCAGCCAGTTCTGCGGCCGGCTCATCACGGCGTACGATTTGTCGATGCGCAGCGCCTTGCGGCCCTCGGTGGCATGTTCCGCCACCACGGTGCCGCTCTCGAACGGGTTGCCGTCCTCGAAGGAGGTGATCAGCCGTTGGCGCGGGCCGGCGGCCAGCGCGTGCGGCGCTTCCAGGGGCGTGCCGCAGGCATAGCAGGACTTCCAGGCGGGCATGTTCTTGTAGCCGCACTCGACACAGCGGACGGCGCCCGGGCCGAATTCGCCCGGCGGCGCGACCGGCGCCTCCTCGGGGCCCAGCACCGGCTCGGCGGTCAAGGGCACGTCCGTGCCCACCCGCACCAGCGACACGTCGTCGATCCAGAAACAGCCCGAGGCCCACAGCCCGAACGACGGCCCGGCCTGCTTTGCCGCGGGCAGGTCGGCCACGTAGGTCAGCTTCGTCCAGCCGAACGTGCCGTTCTTCTTCAACGACATGTACTTGTCGGCGAACATGAACTCGGTGGTCGAGTTCCAAACGCCGGTGCCGATCTCCAGCCCGCGCAGCCAGGCCGTGATCTTGTAGCGGCCCGGTTTCAGATCGACGAGTTGCGACGCGCGGATCTTCGGCCCGGCGCCGCCGAAGAGCAGGCACGAACGTTTGCCGCTATGCGCCACCTGGCCCACGCGGAAATCGCAATCGCCCTCGTACTTCCAACCGCCCCAGTTGGGAAAAACCAATCCGAACTGGTCCTTGTCCTTGGTGATTTCAAAAGACGGATTCGCAAGCAGGTTCTCTTCCTGGGCGCCGCACAGCGGTCCCGCTCCAAGCGCCAGCGTGCTGCAAACAATGACGATACCAATTACGTAACGCATCGAAGGTGTCTCCAGAGTTGGCTTTCCCAGCGTTCATCCGGCGCCGCGCCGGATGCTGAATGCCACGGCCATTTTGTACTTTGCGCGGTTTGAAATGATCCCAACCGCGGCAATAGGGAACGGATCGTGGCATTACGAACCGCTCACAGTATAACCTCTCGCGAACCGCCCGTGAACTCGCAATTTGCGGCCATGAGAACGCGCAACGATTACCAGCCGATCGCCAAGCGGCTGCGGCAGGCGGCCCAGCGGAACAGGCTGCCGCTGCGCGAGGAAAAACTATGGTTCTGGCGGGTCTTCGGTCGCTTGCCGCCCTACTCTCGACTCTAGGTCGGTTTGCGAGCCCCACCATAGGCTTGCGCGACCTCGACCCACCCTGCATGAATAATCCGGGCTAGCGGGAGCGGAACGGCAAGAAGTCGGCACGTGCCGCACGCCAGTTCCAGACCCAGTACCAATAGTCTTCCAGGATGCGGAAATTGGGGCTGTCCTCCGGCACTTCGATATCCACCAACGGCAGGACCGCCACCCCGTTGCGGACGTGGGTAACGCAGCAAACGGCTGATCCGGCCGGCGCGCTTTGGGGATCGACCAAACCGGTTACCGTCACCGGATAGACGACCGGCTCGCTTTCCGCCGAGTACCGGGCCTCGAACGGCAACGTCAACCGCAACGCCAGGTATTGGTAATACTTGCGAATCGTCTCGTCGTTTACCTCCGGCAACAGATCATCGCGCCCCAGCCCGAGAATGGCCCGGAGCCGATCCTCCGGATGCCGTATTTGGCGTTCGTAAGGATCTTCCTGCCGGGCTCGGTCTGGAGAGCACATTGGTCCGTTGCGAACGCTCGTACCGCGATCCCTTGCGAAAACAGAAGACATCACGAATATCCTTCCCACGCACGCGGCGCCGACCTCCGCGCGGTGAATAATTGTAACGTTCGGGTCAAGTTTGCGGCCGCCGGGCCTGGAGAACTGTAAAGTCTGACGCAAAGGCACCCAGAGGGTACCCGGGTCCATGTTTTCGGTCATCAGTCTGACCAAATGGCAATGCCTATCAGCCGAAAAATGGACCAGACCCCGACTTTGCAGTTCTCCTACTGCCGGGGTAGCGGTTGCCTCGTGTGTTGGGCCTGGGTAATATGGAAGTCGTTTATCGGCCGTCTACCGGACACCTGGCGGGTATCTGCTACGTTGGTGCGCAACAAAGGCCCGGAATAATGCTCCTTACGAAACTCGAGCAAGTGCGTCGTGATTTCATTCGCGGCTTTCGGCGCATCCCTTTGAATACCACTCCCGGCGATGCCGCTTTGCTGCGAATCCTCGTGGAAGCCTCGAAGGCGAAACGGGGGCTGGAGATCGGCACGGCAACCGGCTACGGGGCCATCCTGATGGGCCTGGGTTTCGAGCGGAACGGAGGTGAACTCTTATGCATCGATGTAGATCGGAAAATGGTGGCAATCGCTCAAGATAATCTCAAGCAGGTGCGACTCGACCACACCGTGACGGTGCGGGAAGGGGATGCTCTAGCGGTTATTCCGACGCTCCGCGGCAAGTTCGATTTCGTGTTCCTCGACGCCGTGAAACGGGATTACCTGAGATATTTGCGGGCGGTGGAGCCCAAGCTGAAGCCAGGCGCGTTGATCGTGGCCGACAACGTGATCCAGCACCGCCGCGCCATGCGCGACTTCCTGCAGGCCGTCCGGCACGACCCGCGCTACCACAGCGTCACCTTGCGGGCCTCGGAACTCAAGGGCGACGGGATGACGGTCAGTTACAAGCTTGCCTGAGATATCCGCTGCTGCACCTCGTCGTAGAAGAACAGGCCGCCGAAACGGGCCCAGTGGATGAGGGTGTTGAAGATCTTCTCGTAATTCTCGTAGGGCATGCGGGTCACGATCGTCTCCAGCACGAAGTCGCGGTCCACGGCATGGGCCGGATCGTGCTGGAGGGCTGTGTGTACCACCTGGAACAGTCCCAAGGTCAAGAGTCGTTCGCGCCACAGGGCCTTTCGAGCGTCGGGCATGGACTGGACGAAACTCTTTCCCTCGGCGGTGAGCACGACCCGATGCCCCGGGGAATCGACCAGCCCCAGCATCTCGGCGGCCTTGACGATGCCGATGACGCGGGCGAATTCGCGGTTGGTCTCGTCGGCGATTTGGAAGATGTCGACGTCGCCGCCGCGGCCGTGCAGGTACTCCAACAGGCCCACGATCTCCGCGGCCGAGACGTCGGGCAAGGGCTCGACGAGCGAGCGGGCCTCGGCCTCCGATTCCGCAGCGCGCGTTTCCGGCTCCGGCAGGGCGGGAATGAAAATGCGGTACAGCACGGGAACCACGAAAAGCGTCAACGCGGCGGAACTGAACAGCCCCCAGACGATCACCGTGGCCAGCGGCCGCTGCACGTCCGAGCCCAGCCCGGTCGCCAGCGACGCCGGCAACAGGCCGAAGATGGCGCCGGTCGAGGTCATGAGGATCTGCCGCAGGCGGTGCGAGGCGCCTTGCACGATCGCCTCCTCCAGCGCCAAGCCCTGCATGCGCAAGGTGGTGATCCAGCGAACCATGAGCGTGCCGTCCATCATGGCCACGCCGAACAGCGCGGTGAAGCCCACGGCGCTGGACATGTTCACGTGCATGCCGCGCACGTAGAGGGCCAGGATGCCACCCGTGCAGGCGAAGGGCACGGCCAGCACGACCAGCAACGCGGCCCGCTGCGAGCCGAACGTCACCCACAACAGCAGGTAGACCAGCGCAATGGTAATCGGAATCAGGACGAGGAAATGCCGCCGTGCCCGGGCCAGGTTCTCGAACATCCCCAACCAGTTGACGCTATAGCCGTTGGGAAGCGTAATCGTCTGGGCGAAACGTTCCTGGGCCTTGGCCACGAAGCCGCCCTGGTCGCGGCCCTCGATGTCGCAACGCACGGTCATGCGGCGGCGGCCGTTCTGCCGGGCGATGATCGTCTGCCCATCGACCAGCTCGATCTTCGCCACCTGCGCCAAGGGGATCGCGATGCCGTCGGCCGTATGCACCGGCAGCCGGCCGACGGCCTGCGGCGAGTGTACCAGCGAGCGATCGAACTTGGCCACGATGTCGAAGCGCCGTTCCCCTTCGTAGAGCGCGCCCACCGGCTCGCCCCCCAAGGCCGTATCGATCAGGCGGTTCACGTCTTCGATGCGCACGTTGTAGCGGGCACACAGGGCGCGGTCGGGTTGAATGACCAGTTGCGGCTGCGGTCCCTCCTGCTCGATGGCCACGTCAATCGCCCCCGGCACGCGGCGGAGGAATTCCACGGTCTGCCTGGCCAGGTTCAGGAGGACGTCGCTGTCCGGCCCCGAGAACTCGACCGCCAATGCCGCCGAGGTGCCGTTGGTGTCCTCGGTGACCATGTCGATGATGGGCTGGGTGAAATTGAAGCGGGTGGTGGGGAACTCGCCGCGGAGCCGCACACCGAGGGCTGCCACCAACTCGTGCTTCGTCTTATAGCGCGTCCACTGCTGCCGCGGCGTCGGGCCGACCATCATCTCCATGCGGCTGGGCGGAAAGGGGTCGGTGCCGCTGTCGTTGCGCCCCGACTGGACGGTGATGAATTGGACCTCGGGGAACTCCAGGGCGATTTCCCGTATCCGCTTGCCGAACTCGGCGGTCTGCTCGATCGAGGTTCCCTCGGGAAAATTCGCGCGGATCCAGATCACCCCTTCATCCATGTAGGGGAGAAATTCCGTTCCCAATCGCGGCACCACGTACATGAAGACGACGGCCAGAAAAGCGGCTACCGACACCACCACCAGCCCGCGGGCCTGCAACAGGCCGCGGAGCGCTGCTGCGTAGAGCGGGCGGCCCCAGCGGAGCAGCGGGTTCTCCCACTCCTGGTAGCCGTGCCGGAAGAAGAACGTCGCCAGCACCGGCACCATGAACAAGGCGAAGTACATCGAGCCGAACAAAGCGAAGACCAAGGTCAAGGCCATGGGGCGAAACAACAGCCCTTCGATGCTCGTCAGCGACAGCAGCGGCAGATAGGCCCCCACGATCATCAGGATGGAGAAGAATACCGGCCGTTCCACCTCCAGGGCCGCCGCCAGCACGCGCTTGACGATGCTCTGCCGCGCCCGATCGCCGCCCGCGGCTCCCAGGCGGTGGGCGATGTTCTCGGCCATCACCACCGCCCCGTCGACGATGATGCCGAAATCGATGGCCCCCACCGACAGCAGGCCGATCGGGATATTGCTGAAGTACATCAGCGCCAGCGCCACCAGCAGCGCGAAGGGGATGGTCATGGCCACCAGCGCCGCCATGGCCGGCCGCCCCAGGAAGAACAACAGCACCAGCACCACCAGCGTGATGCCCAGGGCCACGCTATGCCCCACCGTGTGCAGCGTGCTATCGACCAGGAACTGGCGGTCGTAGAAGGGCGCAACGCGGACTCCCTCGGGCAGCATGGAGGAGTTGAGTTCTTCCACGGCCTCTTTCACTTTCTCCAACACTTCCGACGGATTCTCGCCGCGGCGCATGACCACGATGCCCTCGACCGCCTCGTCGGCGCGGTCCTTGCTGAAGATGCCGGTGGGCGGCGGATAATCCAGACCCACGCTGGCGACGTCGCGCAAGTAGATCGGCGTGCCGCCGATCGACTTGATAAAGATCGCGCCGATTTCGGCCGTGTTTTCCAGCGAGCCCTTGCCGCGGATCACGAACGACATGCTGCCGCGGCGCACCACGCTCCCGCCGGCGCTGGCGTTGTTGCTCTTGACGGCGTCGATCACGTCGCTAAGCGCCAGGCCGAACCGCTCGAGCTGCGCCGGATTGAAGGTGATCGTATACTGTTTCGCATAACCGCCGAAGTTGGAGACGTCGGCGACGCCGGGAGCGCGGAGCAGGCGCGGGATCACCACCCAATCGTTCAGTGTCCGCAACTCCATGAGATCGCGGATGCCGCCCATCAGCAGTTCATAGCGATAGATTTCGCCGCAGCCGCCGGTCAGCGGCCCGAGCGCCGGCTTCACTCCATCGGGCAGGGTTGCTTCGTCGAGCTTCTCCTGCACGCGCTGGCGGACCCAGTAGTTCTCGGTGCCCTCTTCAAAACCCACCTCGACGATCGACAGCCCGAAGATCGTCCGCGAGCGGACCACTTCCACCCGCGGCACGTTGCGCATGGCGATCTCGATGGGAATCGTCACCTGGCGTTCGACTTCCTCGGGGGCACGGCCGGGGTACGTGGTAATGACCTGCACCATCTGCCCGGAGATGTCGGGATAGGCGTCGATCTGCTGATACTGGAACGCCCACACGCCCAGCCCGGCGAGGAAGGCGGCCACCGTCAGCACCAGCCAGCGGTGCCGCAAGGCGAGGTGCATCAAGGTGGGAATCATGGGGCGGTTCCCCCCGCAGCCGCGGCCGGGACCTCGCGTTCCCAACGGGCGGCGCCCTGCTGGACGTCGCGGACCACGTACGGTTTCAAGAGGATTGCGCCGGCGCCGATCACGCGGTCGCCGGCCTTCAAGCCGTCGAGCACTTCCACGCGGGCGCCGCTGAGTTCGCCGGTCTTCACCTCGGCGATGCGCCATTGTCCGGCCTTCGCCACGGCCGCCAGTACGTAGTCGGCCCGACCCACGTGCAGCAGGCCGTCGGCCGGGGCCATGAGCGTTTCGCGCGGGTCGGTGCCCAAACCGATCTCGGCAAACATCCCCGGTTTCAACCGCCCCTGGGGATCGCTCACCTCGAAGAACACCCGCAACGTCCGCCGCTCTTTGGAGAGCGTGGGGGCCAGGCTGCCCACGCGGCCGGCAAAGGCCACGTCCGGGAAGGCGAAGAACTGGGCCGCGCAGGCCTGTCCCGGCCGGACCAGGCCGACCTTGGCTTCCGGCACCTCGGCCACCACGATCGCCTTGCTCTCGGTGTTTTTCAGCAACAGCAGCGGATCGATGCCGGCCTGAAACAACTGCCGCTCCAACGTGGCCAGGGTCCGCACCGCCGTGCGCAGATTGGTATCGGCCTCATGCTCGTCCTTCTGACCCTGAATCTTCGTTTGCAACAGGTCGGCCTGCGCCGCCACCAGGTCTTTCTCCGGATCGGTGCCGGCCCGCACCAGCTTTTCCAGACGCGCGACGACTTCGCTCTGGGCATCGACCTTGGCCTTGGTCAGTTGGCGGATCGAGGCCAGTTGCTTCTCGTTAAAGGGAACATCCGCCCGGGCCTTGAGCCAGTCGGCATAGGCCGTGGCCAGTTCCGGGACGTTGAAGTCCCAACGTCCTTCCGTTTGCCCGTTGCCCAAGGGCAGCCGGGCCACGATCGACCCCGTGACTTTCAGCAGGGGGGCCGAGGTCATTTCCCGCGCTACCTGCGCGATCGCCAACTTGTTCTCCAGCGGCGTGCCGGCCTGGATGCTGAGCAGGTGCGGTCCAAGTAGTTTCACGGCCTGCGCGTCTTCCGAAGTCTCCGCCGACGGCAGGGGCACGTGGCCGGGCGACCAGATCAGGAAGACCAGCGCCGCGCCGGCCACCACCAGCGCGGCCACGAACTGTACCGCGGGCCACAACCAGCCGGGCCGCGATCGGGTGGTTGCACTTTTCTCGGGGGGATGTTCTGTCGAAGGTGCCGCGTTCTGATCGTTGGTCATCGCAATGCTTGTTTTCCCACGGATGCGTTCAGCTTGTGCAGCGAATG
>JBEKZQ010000231.1:0-10026 GCA_049509675.1 Thermoguttaceae bacterium
AACCGCTTTATCGAAAGCTGCTGGAAACCCGCGCGCCCAAGGAACTGCGAACTTACGGCCTCCTACCCCAAGCCACTATGAGCCACGCCGCCTAAACGTACGCACCACGGAGATTATACTCAAGGAGCAACAGTACCTTGAGCAAAATGATTAACTTCGCCATCGACTTGGGCACCACCAATTCTCTGGTGGCCAAGTTCAACAATGGCGCTGTGGAAGTGTTCAAGCACCCGGGCGGCTCCAGAGAAACGCTTCCGTCCGTCGTGGGCTTCCGAAATGACCGGATTCTAGTCGGCGAGCCAGCGAGAACCTTCCTTGAGAGAGACCCGAAGAACGTCGTCAGCCGCTTCAAGCGAAGAATGGGCACGACGGAAAGCTTCAAAATCAAGGCGCTCGGCCAGTCCAAAACGCCCATTGAGCTTTCCGCTTTTGTTCTTAAGGAGCTCAAGACCTTCATTCACACAGGCGAGGCGCCGGAGGCCGTAGTAATCACGATTCCTGCTTCGTTCGATATGGTGCAATCGAATGCCACGAAAGAGGCAGGTTATGCCGCCGGCTTCAAGCAGGTAGTGCTGCTCCAAGAGCCAATCGCCGCGAGCCTTGCCTACGCGAACAAGGAAAAGGGCGTGGACCTCAAGAACAGCCAGTGGATTGTGTATGACCTCGGAGGCGGAACGTTCGACGTGGCCCTCGTAAGGATTGTGGCGGGTGAACTTAAGGTCGTGGACCATGAAGGCGACAACTACCTTGGCGGCTCCGATTTCGACGCCTTGATGGTCGAGCGCATCATTGCCCCGCAGCTTCAGAAACGAGGACAGTTCACCGACCTCGTGGCCCAGATGAAGAGCGACACGGGGCGGTTCAATACGCTCTGGTATAAGCTACTTCTCGGGGCCGAGGAGGCGAAGATCGCGTTGTCCGCCCACACTTCGGCCGAGATAGACCTCAGTCGCAGCAGTGTTGTGGACGAGAACGGGAAAACGATTGACGACTACATCCAGATTACCCGCTCCGAATTCGAGGCTGTCATCAAGGACGCCGTTGACGGCACGGCGGAGATGCTGAAGAAGATTCTCACCCGAAACTCGCTGTGCCCCGGGGATCTCAAGTTCATCTTAATGGTCGGCGGCTCAACCCACATTCCATTCGTTCGGAAACGCATCGAGGAGTTGCTCGGCATCCCGGTAAACACGGGAATTGACCCAACGAACGCCATCGCCGTCGGCGCCGCCTACTTTGCGGCGACGAAAGAAGTGAAGCTTGGCGAGAAGTCGGCAGAGCGGCCGGGCCAACCCGGCGCACTGAAGGTCAAAGTCTCTTACAACCGCGCTTCACAGGAACGCGAGGAAATGTTTGCGGCCAAGGTCGAGGGCGATCTCGGAGGCTTGTTTTACCGCATCACGCGGGCGGACGGCGGCTACGACAGCGGTCTGAAAACGCTTGCCGCGCGGATCCATGAAGACCTTCCTCTTCAAGAGGACGCCTACAACCTCTTCTCGCTCACGATTTACGATGGTTGCAACAATGCTATACCTACCGACCCCGACTCCATCCAGATTGCACAGGGCAAGTACAGCGTCGCCGGGCAAATGGTGCCGCACGATTTGAGCCTTGTGCGGGACGACCGCGACACTGGCGACACCAAGCTCGATTGCATCTTTGTCAAGAACTGCGTCATCCCCGCCAGAACCAAGAAGACCGTGGACGTCAACAGAGCCGTTAATCACGGTTCGGGCGATGAAGTGATCCGAATCATCGTGGTCGAAGGCCCCTCGGAAAACCATCACACGGTGAACCGCAAGCAGGGCGAACTGCTTATCACTGGCAAACAGCTCAAGCGGGATGTGGCTCGTGGCACGGAGATTGACCTCACGTTTGAATTGTCTGAGTCGCGCGACTTGACTGTCACGGCTTACATCAACCCGTCTGGACCTGAATTCTCGCGGGTCTTCATCCCGCAATATCGCGACGTGGATGTGGATGGACTTGCGGAGGAAGTCCAGATGCTTGAGACTCGGATCGACGAAGAGATGGAGGAGGCTCTTGCGAGCGAGAACTACGAGGTTGCACAGAAGATCGAGAGGCTGCGGGGCGCAGTGCAAGGACTTCACGGTGCGGCCGTGCGCATGACTCTCGATGATGTCACGGACGAAAAGATAAAGCTCGACGACAACAAGCGCATGATTGCTCAAGAACTGGGCCAACTTACCGCGGGCAAACGGCTGCAACGGCTGCAAGCAAGCTATCAGACCGCCAAGGATGAGGTGACCAGCATCGTCAACGAAAGCGGCACCGACCTTGAACGACGGCAACTACGTGAGATCGTCGCACGCGAGCACACGTTCGTAAACTCGACGAATCCGAAGAAACTGGAAGGGGCGGTTAGCGACCTGCGCCAGGTGGGGTTTGAGATTCTCCGCCGTAAACCCGACTTCCTCGTTGGGGTGTTCCAGCACTTGGTTGACCGGTGCGAGGTGTTCAACGACCCGCTGCAAGCGAGGAACCTGATCGACGCTGGCAAGAAGCACATGGCAGCGGGGGACTGGGGCAAACTGGATGGGGTAATTGGCCGCCTTTACAGCCTTCTTCCCGGGGAAATGGACGCGACGCAGAACGATGCGAATAGACGCTGGTTCACCGGAATCAGTTGACGAAAATGCCGAACAAGTTGGTCCCTTGGGCGCGGCGAAGGGAGGTGTGCCATGTGGTTGCCGAAAGACGAACGGCGATTGCTCGCAGGCTATTACAGCCTAATTGGCGAGGTGGCGAAAACGAAGCTGTATTGTGTTAGCGCCCTTCGTCCGTTGCTGACCTGCTGGAACTCTTCGTTGAAGGTGGCAGAGTACGGAGACACAGCACAGCCATCTAGGGATGATTCGGGCAACGCGAAGGGCATGAAACGGTGGGTCAAGAAGCGATTCAACGAAACTAACCGAATTGAACGAGCGAATAAGCACCTTCACGAACGGGGACTGATTGCCCTTGAGCGCCACCAGCACGAACACGAGGTGGTTCTGATCACCCTGACGCTTGACGGCTACGATCTCGGAGGAAAGTATGCAGGATTCCTAGCGCGCTCGGGCCTATGGTTTGAGGAATACCGGAACCACTGGCTTTGGCTGATTGTGGCATTCTTCGGCGGGGCAATTGGTGCAAAGTTACTCGACTGGGTCATTGCACGGGTGACTTCCGGCACGACGCCATAGGCGTCGTGGGTGTACATTCGCAAGAATCGGGGAGGGCCGCATGACAAAGAGGATCGCCAAGAGGGGCACGGCGCAGCGGCCGCACAGGCTGGCACCTATGACGACCCTAATGAGGTTCTACTTCGATGCTTGGATCGGACGCCCTAAATTGTTCGGCGACACGTCGGACGAGCACTATTTCTTTCTATTCGTTAAAGCTTGCCTGCACGGAGGCGCGGCAAACCGCGACGGTCACTGGGTGCGCAAACAGCTTGAGAAAGAGGGGAACATTCCTCATCCCTGCGTTGATAAGGCTGCCGAGTGGTTTGATATTTGCGCTGGGTACGACGCTTCAGCTCGCTATTTTAGAGGAAGCCAGAGTCCACATCAGTTTGACACGAGGCCGAAAGACCGGCGACTGTGGAAGGTGAAGCTGAAAGAGGCGGACGAGCGGGCGAGCCATTGACCTCCGGCCGTACGGGCGTCAATCAAACCACACGTCACTCGGCCGCCGCCTTGCCGGTGGGCTCGAACACCAGCGGGCAATCGGAAGTCGGCTCGCCGATGCGGATCGACGTCTTGCCGGCCAACAGGTCGTCGAACAGGCGGCCCACGAACTCGGCCCGCCAGCCGCGGGCCAGTTGCGGCGGGCGGCGATGGTCGTGGCCGGGAGTCGTGCGATGGGCGATCAGATCGCGAATGTCGCCCGGAGTGCCGACCAGGTTGGGAGCGAGTTGTGCCTGGCGGCAGACACTGCCCAGCGCGGCGAAAAGGAACTGGCCGAGCACCGAGAGTTGCGGAGACGGCTCGCGGGGGGCGCGGGGCGGACATTGCTCGTCGGGCAGGGCCAGCGCGCGTTGGATCGCGGCCGCCAACTCGCCCAGGCGGCGCAACAGGTCGCCCCGCTCCATGCCGCGCAGGGCGCGGATCCGCTTGGGGTCGGCCGTTTGACGCTTGGCCAATTCGATAATCAGGTCGTCGCGGAGGATGCGTCGGGCGGGCTGATCGCGGCGGCGGGCTTCGCCGTCGCGCCACTTCCACAGTTCGCGCACGATGGCCAGGCTGCGGGCGTCCAGCCCGGAATTGCCCGACACCCGCCGCCAGCGCTCGTGCGAGAGCGCGCGGCGGATCTCCTCCCGCCGGGTTGCCATCTCCTCTTCGAGCCATGACAAGCGGCCTTGCGCGGCCAGCCGAGCGTGCAGCGCGTCGCGGATCGGCGACAAGAAATGGACGTCAGCCAAGGCGTATTCGATCTGCCGCCTGGAGAGCGGCCGCTGCTGCCAGTCGGTGCGCGTCTCGTGTTTCTGCGAGCTCTCGCCCAGGAGCTTGGAGATCAGCGCGCCGTAGCCGGCCGGGTACTCGAGGCCGGCCAGGCCGGCGGCCACCTGCACGTCGAACAAGCGGGCCGGCAGCCCGTTGACGGCGTGCAGGCAGAACTCCATCTCGCCGCGGCCGGCGTGGACGATGGTTTCGTGGTCGCCCGCAACGATGGCTTCCCAAAACGGGTGCATGTCGCCGACGGCCAAGGCGTCGATGACCGCCAGGCGGCCGCCCGCCGCCACCTGCACCAGGCACAGCACCGGGCGATAGGTGTGCTCCGAGACGAACTCGGTATCGAAGGCGATCCAGTCGCACGAGCCCAAGGCCCGAGCGTAGTCGCGTAATTGATTGTCGGTGGTAATGTTTTCGTAGTCCACGTTGGCGCCGTCTATCGCAGGAAGATCCAGTTGGTTAGCACGAGCAGAGGGAGCAGGATGAGGCCGCTGTAGAGCATGTATCGGAAAAAACCCGGCATGGGGACGCCGAAATGCTCGGCAATCGATTTGACCATGAAATTCGGACCGTTTCCAATGTACGTCATCGCACCCATGAAAACGGACCCCAAGCTGATGGCGACCAGGAGCGGATCGGGCGGGAGGCCCGTTCCGGCCGGCGTCAGCGTCCGGGCTGTCTGGAAGAATACCACGTAAGTGGGGGCGTTGTCCAGGACCGACGACAGGCCGCCGCTGGCCCAGAAGAACTGGGTAGGCGTGGCAAGGCCCAGTTGCGGCCCCCTGGCGGCCAAAATCTCCAACAGCGGCTGCATGCAGACGAAGATCCCCAGAAAGAGGACCGCCACTTCAATCATGGCATCGTAATTGAAGTGGTTCGCCCGGCGAATCGCCTGGCCGCCCAGGACCAGCGACACGGCCGCCAACCCCAGCAGGACCGCTTCCCGCAGGTAGATCCAAGCGTGCCAAGTGGTGCCCGGCACTGGCGAAATGGGATCCAGCGTTGCCACCGCCGCGATGACCAGCAACAGCAAGGGGCCGTGGGGCCAGAACCCCAAGAGCCTAAGGCAGCGTGCGACGGGAACTTCGCGTTCTGATCGCGATTTCCCCTCACCCCCGCCCCCTCTCCCGCAAGGGGAGAGGGGAGCCGCGGCCACGTCCTCCAATCGCTCCCGTGGATACCAGAACCGGTCCAGCAGGTAGTAGATCGTCAACAGTAGCCCATTGACCATCAGCCATTGGGGCCAAAGACGCAGCGGCCACAGGAAGGGGACGCCCAGCAGATACCCCAGCAACAGCGGCGGATCGCCCACCGGCAGCAAGCAACCGCCGCAATTGCAGACGATGAAAATGAAGAAGACGGCGGTGTGCGCTACGTGCCGCCGCTTTCGGTTGACGGCCAGCAAGGGACGCACCAGCAGCATGGCGGCGCCGGTGGTGCCGATGAAACTTGCCAAGATGCCGCCGACGGCAAGCCAGAACGCATTGGTGGCGGGACGGGCCGCGACATGCGCTTCCAGCCGCACGCCGCCGGTGATGGTGTATAAACTGAACAGCAGGATGATGAACGGCGCGTACTCGCCCAAGATCGCGCCGGCCAACACGTCGCGGGCCTGCGCGAAGTTCGGGCCGCCTGGGGATGGAGCCGTCACGTGTGGCACAGGCCAGCCGGCCACCAGCGGATCGAGATGGAAGAAGAGATAGTACACAACCGTCACTCCCGCCAACGGCAATACAATCCAAGCACGATGGAGGTTGCTCTTCCACCAACGGCTGATCCCGGGCACCAGAGGGAACAGGGCGATGGCCAGCAGGAGGAAGAGGAACGGTGTGGCAGTCCAATACGGGGGGCAATGGTCCATGCGCTATTCCCGGTTTGCGGAGGGGTCGAGATGCTGGGCGGTGGAGCCAGTGGCAGCCTGCGCAATGTAACATTATTTCGCGAGCCGGGAAGAAGAAGTTTTCAGTTTTCAGTTTTCAGTTTTTCGGGCTTTCGTCCTTTCGGGCTTTCGTGATTACCTTTTTTGCAGGCTAGCGCGCCAATTGCTTGACTTTTTGCGAGAAAAATGGATACTGGGGGTTTCCAAGAGCCTCTGTACGATTCGGCTCGAAATCGGGACAATCGCGTGTTTTCTTGGTCCCGTGTGCGGATGTAACGCGGAAGATGTGCGTTATTAGCAAGGAGCACTACCGTGCCGAAGTCCATTTTGGAGGCGATCAAACAGGGGCTTTGGGATTTCGAGCCACCCGAGGTGGAACAGAGATTGTTCGATGCCTCGGATGCGATGCCGGGCACGCGTGAGAAGCTGCGCGTGCTCGCCGAACGTGTCCGGTGCGGGCTGCCGTTATGGCATCTTGCGGACCGGGCCGACGTGGAAGCGCCCCCGCCCTCGCGGCCCAAGCCACGGTAGGCAAGATAGGCGCGAGGCATAGACTTCCCACGACTCCCATGTCGTTTCCACCGTTCTCCATCGGATCGGTCTTGATCGATCCGCCGCTGTTGCAGGCCCCTATGGCCGGGTTCACGAACTATGCTTTTCGGCAAATCATTCGCGATTTCGGCGGCGTCGGCCTGCCTGCCACCGAGATGCTCTCCGCCCGCAATGTCTTGGGGAGTGATACGGCAGGCCGCGATTTCCCGGACAGACTTTGGGGGCTGATGGATGAGCCGCGTCCGTTGGCGGTTCAGCTTTGGGATAACGACCCGGCGGTTCTGGCAGAAGCGGGGCGCCGCGTCGTGGGCGACCTGAAGGCCAGCGTCATTGACATCAACTTCGGCTGTCCCGTGCGCGACGTCGCCGAAAAGGCGCGGAGCGGGTCGTACCTCTTGCGTTATCCCGATCGTATCGGCCGAATCGTGGCGGCGGTAGCGGCTGCGTGTGCGCCCGTGCCGGTGACGGCGAAGATTCGGCTGGGCTCGACGCGGGATACGATCAATGCGATTGACGTGGCGCAGGCCGTGGAAGCGGCCGGCGGCGCCGCAGTAACCGTTCACGGCCGCACCGCACAGGACCAGTTCCGCGGCCGGGCCGACTGGCACGAGATCGCCCGCGTCAGGCCGCACGTCCGTATTCCCTTGATCGGCAACGGCGATCTCGTCACTCCCGCGCAGGTGGTCAACGCCATGCGCTGCTACGGCGTGGACGGAGTGATGATCGGCCGTGCGGCGCTTAACCGGCCATGGCTGTTCTGTCAGGCGCACGCGGCCCTCCAGGGGCGGCCGGTTCCGGCCGAGCCCACTCTATCCGAGCAGAAGCAACTACTGCTGCGGCACTATCGATTGCTGTTAGAGCGATTCGGGCCGGCGATGGGCACGATCCTGATGCGCAAGTACGCCTGTCGCTATGCCCAGGGCTGTAAGGGTGCGCGGACGTTCCGCGCTCATATCGGGCGTGCTACTGCCGCCGACTTCATCGCGTTGGTGGAACAGTGGTTTCCAGTGGCCAGGGGGTCTGAAATCTGAGATTTGAGATCTGAAATCTCAGATCTGGAATGCATCCATAGAAGGATAGCCGTCCCACCCGCAAGTGCCCATCCGGTGATTTTTGGCAGGCAGACTTGCTAAAATTACTCTGGCCAGATAAGATAGTCTTGGACATCCTCTCTGATTGGGGACTTTCTCGTGAGCGTGCAGTCACCGAACTCCGATGCTGATTTGCTGGACTTGTTGCGTATCGCCGGGCCCTTGAGCGTTCCGGAACTCGCGGATTCGATGGAAGTTACGGCGACGGCAGTGCGACAAAGGCTGGTTCGCCTGCTGGAGCGATCACTCGTCCAACGTGAGGCGGTGCGGGCCGGGCGGGGCCGACCCAAACACCGTTACTGGTTGACCGACAAGGGGTTGCGCTCGACCGGCTCGAATTTTACCGATCTGGCGGTGGTTCTGTGGCAAGAGTTGCAGGCACTGGGCGACAACGACTTGCGGCGGCAACTGTTACGCCGCATTTCCAGGGCCTTGGCGGCAGGCTATGCCAAGCAAATTCAAGGCGAAACGGCCGCCGAGCGAATGCAATCCCTGGGCCGACTGTTGACGCAACGCCGCATCCCGGTGTCGGTGGGTGAATCTGCCGGGCATCCGATGTTGACCGCGCACGCCTGCCCTTATCCCACCCTGGCCGAGCATGATCGAAACATCTGCCAGATGGAGAAGATGCTGTTCGCGGAACTGCTGGGAGACGAAATCGAGCTCACGCAGTGCCGGTTGGAGGGTGGGGGTGATTGCCAGTTTCAGGTCGTTTAGAAACTGATTATATTACACCGCTTGACCCTGTCTCCCACGGCCAAACTTACCAACGGATGAGAGCGATGACGCAGGCGTGGATTAAAGGAAGATTCGAGGAAAACGTGGTCATTACCTCGCTCGAGTTGGCGATCAACTGGGCGCGGGAGTCGAGCATTTGGCCTGTAACATTCGGCGTCGCCTGTTGCGCGATCGAGATGATGTCGGCCGGGGCCGGACGTTTCGATCTGGACCGCTTTGGAGCGGGGGCCTTTCGTGCCAGTCCGCGGCAGGCCGATCTGATGATTGTGGCGGGCACGATCAACTATAAGTTGGCCAGCCGCGTGCGGCGCCTGTACGATCTGATGCCGGAGCCGAAATACGTGATCGCCATGGGCGGATGCACGATAGCGGGCGGGCCGTACTTCGAGTACGGCTACAACATCGTCAAGGGCGTGGACCTGGTCGTTCCGGTGGACGTCTACATTCCCGGCTGTCCACCCCGACCCGAGTCGTTGCTGGAAGGCCTGATGCGGTTGCAGGACAAGATTGGCAGCCAGCGGTTGGCGCGGAAGCCGGGCACCAGGGGCGGGGGCCTGTTCGGGGCCCTGAGCCGCGGGCCGGCGGCAGTCGAAGAACAACTGCCCCTGCCGCAGCACTCCGGCTTTGTCGAGATCGATGCCCCGGCCCCGGTCTTTCATCACCAGAAAATCAAACCATGAATGAAGCCCTGACGATCCGCGATTTGCACGTCCACGTGGCGGGAAAGCCGATTCTCAAAGGCGTAAGTCTGCGGATCTGTCGCGGTGAGATTCATGCCCTGATGGGACCGAACGGCTCGGGGAAGAGCACGCTGGGATTTGCCGTGCTCGGCCATCCCGGCTACGAAGTCGTGGGCGGAACGATCGATCTGGATGGCCGCGACGTGCTGGCCATGCAGCCGCACGAGCGGGCCCGGGCCGGCTTGTTCCTGGCGTTCCAACGTCCGGTGACGATTCCCGGCGTGAAGGTGGCCGATTTTCTTCGCCATGCGACCAGCAACGTCCGTCGGCCCGAGCGCAAAGAAGGAGAAGAACTGATCCCCATGCGGCAGTTCCGCAAGGAGTTGCGAGAGCAGATGGAGCAGTTGCGGATCGACGCCGAGTTCGCGCGGCGGTACGTGAACGACGGCTTCTCGGGCGGAGAGATGAAGCGGGCGGAGATCCTGCAAATGGCCATGTTGCGCCCGAAATTCGCCATTCTCGACGAGACCGACAGCGGGCTGGACGTCGACGCCGTGCGCTTGGCCAGCCAAAGCATCGCCCAGATCGGCGGACACCAGATGGGAATTCTGATCATTACGCATCACGAA
>JBEKZQ010000232.1:0-9981 GCA_049509675.1 Thermoguttaceae bacterium
GGCCCGGCTGTAGTGCTACGGATCGGCCAACGAATAATTGGCGGACTGTCCCAATTCCGGCACCAAGCTTCGCCTGGTCGCGACGAAAATGGGACTGTCCCCTTCCCGACGAAGACCCGCCAGAACCACGGTTTGCTCGACGCTACCCTACAGTTCACGAATAATCCGGGATCATCGGCCGGCGGCGGCCTTGGAGTTACGCGATGACGAAGATTGTGGGTGTGATACTTCTGATCGTGGCGGGGGCGATGTCCAGCACGCTGGCGGCGGCGCCCGAGCCGGCTGCGAAGGCAGCGCCGGCGGCAAAACCAGCCGCGACGGCGGGAGCCAAGGCGGCCGCCGCCGAGCAGCCCGCGGCCGTGGTACTGCAAGAAGACGTGCCGGCCCAGGCAGTTCTGGACCTTGAGGCCAGGGGGATCGCCTTGTTCCGCATCGACGTGCCCAAGGACGCGGTGCAAATGACCATCCGCATATTGAACAATCCCGTCATGCTGGACCTCCTGGCCCGCATGGAAAAGCCAATGGCCACGGCGGAGGAGGCCGACCATCGCTCCGGCGGCGACGTACTGGACCCGTCGCTGCGGATCTCGCGGCAGAGCCTGCCGCCGCTGGCCGAGGGAACGTGGTACATCGGCGTGACCGACTTGGACAGCGGCCCGGCCGTGGTCCATAAGCGGCCCGTGAAACAGGTGCCCTTCTCGCTCAAGGTGTCGTTCGTGCGGGCCAGGATCGACTGTCTGCTCCAGCCGGGCAAGAAGACGCACGGCCGGGTCAGTGCCGAGGAAGGCAGCGTGTACAGTTTTGCCATCGACGTGCCTGCGGAGGCCAAGGCATTGCGCCTGGATCTGGACGACGTCTCCAGCGACCTGGACATCCTGGCCCGGCGCGGGGCGGCGCTGGTGGCCAACCAGGATGCCGACGCCACGGCAATCAGCCCCTTGGGGCGCGAAAGCCTGTTGATCGATCGCAGTTCGCCCACGCCGTTGGCGCCCGGCCGTTGGTACGTGAACGTGGTGCATCCGTCAGGGTTCGGCGTGGTCGAGTTCTCGATCTATGCCTCCTTCTCGCCGCAGCCCCCGGCCGCGTTGCTGGTGATTCCGAAACTCGCCTGTCCGGCCGATCCGCGCAAGCGGGCCATCCAGGCCATCGTCGACGTCTCGACGGAAATTGCCGGGGCTTCCGGCACGCTGTTGACCGCGAACGGCCTGGTTCTGACCAATTACCACGTGGTGGCCGAGGTCGCCGAGGGCGCCGCCGACAAGGATCCAATTGTCATCGGCGCGACGATCGATCCGCAAGATACGCCCCGGGAACTTTTTCGCGGCCGCGTGGTGCTGTTCGACAAGCGGCTGGACCTGGCCCTGATTCAGATCACCTGCGGACTGTACCGTCAGCCGTTGCCGGCCGGGTACCTGTTTCCCACGCTGCCGCTGGGCGACCCGGCAACCCTGGAGATCGGCGACCCCATCTCGATCATCGGCTTTCCGTCGATCGGCGGGACCGCCGGGCGGGTGAGCGTCACGCTCACCCAGGGCGTCCTCAGCGGCTTTGAAAAAACCGCCGTCGGCACGCTCATGAAGACCGACGCCAATATCAGCCCGGGCAGCTCCGGCGGCGCGGCGCTGGACAGTCATTGGCGGTTGATCGGCGTCCCCACGTTCGAGAACGTCAGCCCCGAGGCCGTCAGCCACATGTCCTACGTCCAACCGCTGTCGCTCTTGCCCGCGGAGTGGCGAAAGAAGATCAAGCCATAACCACGTCTTCAGTCGTGAGGAAAAACCATTTCCTTCACATCCACGCCTTCCAGCGCGGAGAGCTTCCCCTTGAACTCCGCGCAGACGGCCGGATCACCGAACATTTCCAACAAGATCAGACCGCGAGGCGAGCAGACCTTATCGTCCACGTGGTGCAGTCCGATGCGGGTCTTGATGTTGCAACCATACTCGGTGAGGAGTTTCTGCACGTTGGGCGCCTGGTGTGCCCGATCGGTGACATGAACCCCGTAGATCAGATGGGGTTGTTCCATAGCGTGGCCTCCTTATTTGCCGGCATTGTAGCACGCGCCCCCGCAGGCGGCAATCGCGGCGGGAGAAATGATTCCTCACGACAAGAATATGCGGGAGTTGTACGTTTGCAGGCTGCCGGCGCATGGGATTCACGCCACGTGTTTGCCAACACTGTTGGCAACAGCTATTGGACAAGGTGAACTGCGGGGGGCGAATAGCCGGACGTGCCCCGGGTGGCACAACATCCCACGTGCTTGACGGCCCAGATGTCGGAGAGCATAATGCCGGACGTGCGAACGGGGCAACGGCAAAAAGAACTCTTCGGGAAAGGCAGAGACAAATGGCGATCCAATCCGACATTTGGGATCATCCTGCTGGTAACTTGGCCGATCTGCTGTATTTGGGCAGCGGTTGCTGCCAGCAACTCAACGTGACCGAGAATTGCGGCGTTATCATCGGCCGCATCGTATAATCAATCAGGCCACGGTCAGGCGGAAGATCGGGTGAGAAGGGCGCGCGATGAACACACCGCAAAAACCGATCACCATTTCCGCCCACGCCGCAGAGCGGATGCGCCAGCGCGGAGCGGACCGGGCGGAAGTGGAACACGCAATCCGCAATGGCGACTGGAAGCCGGCGCAGCGCGGAAAGTGGCATGTGCGCCAACAACTGGCGTTTGGCGCGCTATCCCCGATCAACAAACAATACTACCGCTTCAAGGCCCTGGACGTGGTGTTCGCCGACGAGTCGCGGGCCATCGTGGTGGTTACCGTCAAGGTCTTCTATCACAACGGAGGGGGTGCAGTCCGATGAAGATTCGCTACGACGCAGCAGTGGACGCCTTGTATATCGAGTTGCGTCCCCTGGATCCGGGCACGGCGGAATGCCGCGAATTGACCCCGGACATAACCGCGGACTACGGGCCGGATGGAAAGATTGCCGGGCTGGAGATTCTCGACGCATCCCACGTCCTTGGCGAAGAGGTCCACAAGGTGGTCGTGGAGCTGTCGCCCATCTCGTCGCCGTCTCTGATTTGACCGGCAAGAGGAAGCTTTATGGAAGCAGCGCCCGAGGCGAGACTTGAACTCCGGCGCCTTGCGGCACACGATCCCAAGAAGACGGGTCGGCGACCGCGCAAACAGCCGGCCGCCGACCCGGGCATCATGCCTCCACGACTAGCGCTATCGCAGATCGCGGCTCTATTTGGCCGGGGGTGCTGCCGGCAGCGGCGCAGCGTTCGACGGCGACGGTGACGGCGGAGGGCTTGCCGGCGGAGCCACCGCTGGCGCTGTTGCGGGCGGCGCCGCGGGCGGGGCGGCGGGCGCTGCCATTGTCGTCGTGCCGCTCGTCGTCGTGCCGCCGGATGCGCACGAATTGCACCCGCCCAGGCTGCAACTGCCGCAGGCGCTGTAACAGGTGGTGTAAGGCAACGCACAACCGTAACCGCACGTGTTGCAACCGCAACTCAAGCCGCACGTGCTGCAGCCGCCGCAACCACAACTCGAACAGGAACTGCCGCAGCCGCCCCAACCGCATCCGCCGCAACCGAGCCACCGGCCGGCATCGGCGTTATTGGACAGGCAACTCAGGGCGATCCCGACCAGCAACAGGGCGGTTGCCCAACGAACGATCCGAACTGTGTTCATGCTTCCACTCCTTCGTGAACGTGAAACAGGATAGTAAACCACATGGTTCCCGGCGGCGCGGGCAAAATGCCGCGCCCTTTGCCCCTATTCTATCGAGGCCGTCAACAGCCAAAGTCGAAACCCGGGTGCCGACCAAGAGTGGGCGCCCGCAAGTTCCCTCTCCCCCGTCGGGAGAAGTTAGGGTGAGGGGGGGAATTGCTGTTGACGGTCGGTCGCTCAGCATGGTCGGATGGCGCTCAGGTGCGGGGGCGATTGAGTTCCGCATCGTCGTGCAGGGCGCGGACCAGTGCGGCCCCCAGAAACGTGATCGCGCTGGCATAGTACAGCCACAGCATGACGGCGATGAACGAGCCGACGATGCCATAGGCGCTATAGCTCGTGCTCAGCACCAGGGCTACCAGCAGGCGTTGACCGATCAGCCACACGATGGCTACCAGCAGGCCGCCCACCAGCGCAGCCCACCATTTCACGCGCGCGCGGGGGACCACCTTATACAGCACGCCGAACAGCACGGTATTGCTGACGATGCTCAAGCTGATCTGTACTCGTCTCCAGTCCAAAATCCGCGCCAGGACGATGTCGGACAAGAACAGCGCCAACACCAGGCCCGCCACGACGAGCAAAATGAGGAATGCCATGGCCCGATCGTGCAACAGTTGGCGCAGTGCGGAGAGCCAGCCGCTGGCGGTTCGTCCCGTGCCCCAGATGCGATTGAAGGCAAAATCCAATTGTGCGAAGACGCTCGTGACGGCGATCAGCAAGGTGAGCAGACCGATCGGTCCGCCGAACCCGGCATTTGCCTTTACGCCCGCCAACAAATGACCCAACTGGTCCGACAGCCAGGGGCTTGAGGTGGTCTTGGCCACCAGTTCCAGCAATTCCTTTTGCTCATTCTGGGCGTGCGTCGATAGCCGCATGACCACGCCGAGTGCGGCGATCACCACCAGGCAGAGCGGAAACAACGAGAGGGCCGCGGAATAGGCCATGGCCGCACTGAGCAACAGCCCCTCGCTCTTTTGCCATGCCTGCCAGGTCCTCAGCAGCACGGACCACAGGCCTTGTCTGAACCGGCGGAGCATGGACGGCCCTCCTCGATTGCCTTCGCACTGCGCTCTAATAGTCTCCGGCACAAAATAGGATCACGCGGGCTGTAGGACGGATTGGCAATCCGTCTTACGAAAGCCCAGCCGCGCGTGAAAATTTATCGTGCCAGGATAATAGCGTACCACCGGCTGGTCCCCTTGCAAATGGCCCGCACGCTGGCGAGAATAGAACGCATAACCTGGAGAATCTCGCATGTCAAGCTGTGTTCTGGCGTATTCCGGAGGGCTCGATACCTCGGTCATTTTGGGCTGGTTGATGGACGAAGGCTACGCGGTCCATGCCGTTTACGTGGACCTGGGGCAACCGTGCGAGGACCGCGAGGCAATCCTGCAGAAGGCGCGGAACATCGGCGCCAGCTCGGCCAGGATCATCGACGCGCGGCAAGAGTTGTGCAGCGATTTCGCCTTTCCCGTCATGCAATGGCAAGCCAAATACGAGGGCCTGTACCTGCTGGGCACCTCGATCGCCCGGCCCTTGATTTCCAAAGTCTGCCTGCAGGCGGCGCGGGAGGTGGGGGCGGAAACGTTCGCCCACGGGGCCACGGGCAAGGGCAACGACCAGTGCCGTTTCCAACTGGCCGCCGAGGCGCTGGATCCCGGCATCCGCGTCCTTGCTCCGTGGCGGATCGAGAAGTTCCGCCAGCGGTTCCCCGGCCGTAGCGAGATGATCGCCTATTGCCAAGAGCGGAACATCCCGGTCAAGGCCACCTCGGCCAAGCCCTACAGTTCCGACGAGAACTGCCTGCACATCAGTTATGAGGCCGGCAAGCTGGAAGACCTGGGCGTCAACGGCGCAGAGCTGGTCGAGTTCGGCATGACGGTCTCGCCCCAAAAAGCCCCGGATGCGCTCCAGCGCGTGGCGATCGGATTCGAGGCCGGCGTGCCGGTGAGCGTCGATGGCCGGCGTTTGCCGGCGTTCGACCTGGTGGCCCGGCTCAACGCGATCGGCGGCCGCAACGGCATCGGCCAGATCGACATGGTGGAGAACCGTTTTGTGGGCATGAAGAGCCGCGGCGTGTACGAGGCGCCCGGCATGACGCTGCTCTACGCGGCCCACCGCCTGGTGGAGCAGTTGACGATGGACCGCGACCTGATGCACCTGCGCGACCGCCTGGCCCCGGAAGTGGCGGAAATGGTCTATTATGGCTTCTGGTATCACGCCAAGATGGACGCCCTGGCCGCCTTCATCCGCGAGGCGCAGCGGCCGGTGACCGGCGAGGTGGCTTTGGACCTGTACAAGGGAAACATCATCGTGGCCGGCCGGTCCAGTCCCAACAGCCTGTACGACGAGGGCATTGCCACGATGGAAGGCGGCGGCTCCTACAACCAAACCGACGCCGAGGGTTTCTTGCGCATCCAAGGGCTGCCCGGCCGCGTGCAGGCGCGAATCCGCCCGCGAGCGTATTGAAGCCGAGGATCTGATGCGGGTCGTCGAGATCTGCGCGGACCAGAGGCTTCCCAACGGCCAGAAGCTGTCGAAATTGAGTTTCGTCGCATTACCCACGCGGTGAAAGGGCCGCCAGCAGTTCCGCGACGTACCGCCCGATCTCGTCGAGCACCTCTTCCCGGGGCCGTTGGCTCGCCTCGGCAATGCGGCGGATGATCGCCGAGCCGACGATCAGGCCGTCGGCCACCGGCGCAAGCAACCGCACGTGCTCGGGCCGGCTGATGCCGAAGCCCACGCAGATCGGCAGCGGCGTCTGACGGCGCAGCTCCGCCACGTGGTCCACGATCTCAACAGGCAACTCGCTCCGCTCACCCGTTATGCCGGTCACCGAAACATAGTAGATGAATCCAGTCGTGTGCTCGGCGATCCGCAATGCGCGATCCCGGCTGGTCGTCGGCGCAATCAACTGGATGAGGCTGAAATCCTCGCGGCGGCAGATCTGGGCCAGCGCGTGGGCCTCCTCGATGGGCAGATCGGGCACAATGGCTCCGGCCACCCCGGCGGTCTTGGCCTCGGCCACGTAGCGCTCCAGACCGTGGCGGTACACAATCGCATAGCTGACCATCGTGACCAGCGGGGCGGCAAGTTCCCCGCTCACTCCGCGGAGCATGGTCAGGATCTCGGCCAGCTTGATCTTTCGCCCCAGCGCCCGCGTATACGAGGCCTGGATGACCGGCCCGTCGGCGACCGGATCGCTGTAGGGAATGCCCAGTTCGCACAGGCTGCTGCCGCACTCGACCACGCGGCGCAGCACCGCGGCGGTGAACTCGAGATCCGGATCGCCGGCGGTGACGAACGGCATCAGCGCCTTGCGGCCTTTGCGGCGGAGATCCTGGAAGAGTGTGTCAATTGCGGACATTGCCAAGCAGATTTCAGATTTGAGATTTCAGATTTGAGATTTCAGATTTGACGCCCTCTTCGCGCAGGCGGGCGATTTCCGCCGCGTCCTTATCACCGCGACCGGAGAGACAAACGACCACGACCTCATCCGGCTTTCGCGCGGCGGCAAGCTTCATGGCCTCGCACAACGCGTGGGAACTTTCCAACGCCGGCAGAATCCCCTCGGTTCGGGCCAAGGCGTCAAAGGCCGCCAGGATCTCGGCATCCTTGGCATACGTATAGCGGACGCGTCCGCTCTGTTTCCAGTAGCTATGCTCCGGGCCGGTACCCGGGTAGTCCAGGCCGGCCGAGATCGAATGCACGTCGAGCGTTTGGCCGTCGTCGTCCTGCAACACGTAGCTGAACGATCCGTGCAAGACGCCGGGGCGGCCGAAGGAGAGCGTGGCGGCATGATCGCCGGGTCGATTGCCGCGTCCGCCGGCCTCCACGCCCACCAGTTCCACGCCCCGGTCGTCGATGAACGGATAGAACATGCCGGCCGAGTTGCTGCCGCCGCCCACGCAGGCCACGATCATATTGGGCAGGCATCCTAACTGTTCCAGGCACTGCCGGCGTGTTTCCCGGCCGATGACCGACTGGAAATCGCGGACCATGCGGGGAAAGGGATGCGGACCGATGACCGAGCCGATGCAATAATGCGTGGTGGCCACGGAGCTCATCCAGTCGCGAAATGCCTCGTTGACGGCGTCGCGGAGGGTGCGCGAGCCGCTGGCGACCGGCCGCACCTCGGCCCCCAACAGTTCCATGCTGTACACGTTGGGCCGCTGCCGGCGGATGTCTTCCTCGCCCATGAAGATCACGCACTGGAGGCCGAACCGCGCGGCAGCGGTGGCCGTGGCCACGCCATGCTGGCCGGCGCCGGTTTCGGCGATCATGCGGCGTTTGCCCATCCGCAGGGTCAAGAGGGCCTGGCCGAGCGTATTGTTGATCTTGTGCGAGCCGGTGTGATTGAGGTCTTCCCGCTTCAGATAGATTTGGGCCCCGCCGCACTGCCGGCTGAGGCGCGGGGCGTGGTACAGCGGCGAGGGGCGACCGACATAATGCCGCAGCAGCCCGGCCAACTCGGCCTGGAAAGCCGCGTCCTGGGCCGCCTTGGCATATTCGGCCGAAAGCTGTTCCAATGCCTGGTTCAACGTTTCGGGAACATAGCGGCCGCCGAAGGGGCCAAAACGGCCCTCGGCGTCCGGCACCTGGCTGATGGCAGACATCAATTACTCCCCTCTCCCCTTTGCGGGAGAGGGGTCGGGGGTGAGGGGCAATCGCGGATAATTCCCTATTGTCGAGCCCAAGCTTGCGCCGGTCAAGGGCTTTTGCTTTCCCCCAGGAGAACCAGAGAACGGCACTAACGCGAAGGGGTCAGGTCCATGTTTTCGGTCATGAGTCCGGCCAGATGGCAACGTCTATCAGCCGAAAAATGGACCAGACCCCGACCTTGTAGTCCTTCTGGCTTTCCCCGGCGCGGATGTTACAATCGGAAGGGGAACAGAGACTCTGCGCGCTTCTCTTCGCGGGGATAGGGATATGGCCGGAGAAAAGGAGGCAGGTGCATTCTGCCTCGCGGTTTGCATTCTCGTGGCATCGTTCTCTGCGGCGGGAGCAGAGCCGCCGCTGGCCCGTGCCGGCGCGGCCAACGAGACCATCGACTTGCTCGATGGCCGGCACTACGAGGGGTTCATCGAATCGGAAGACCCGGCCTGGATCGACCTGATCGAGATCCATCGACCGCCCGGACAGCCCATGCACCTGGTGATCCGGCCGCTGGATCGCCGCTCGGTTGCCGCCGTGGTCCGCCTGGACGAAGCGGGGCGGGGGCGGTTGAAGGCGCAAATCGAGCAGTTCCGCAACCGGGCCGTCATCGAAGCCGGCCGCATCGAGGCGGTGCGCCTGGAGCCGGCCGAGGCCGAGGGCAATCACTACCGCCGCTACCACGGCCAATGGTTCACCCTGGACAGCACGACCGACGAAGCCAGCACGCGCCGCGTGATCGTCCGCGTGGAACAGATCTTCACCGCCTACCGGCAGATGCTCGCGCCCCGCTCGGCCGCCCCGCCGCGGCCCTTGCGCGTGATCGTCTTCGGCTCGATGGACGCCTACCAGGGTTTCCTGGCGCGGCGGGGACTGAACTTCCAGAACCGCGCCTGCTTCCTCGAAGGCGAGAACCTCGTGGCGGCGGGAACCGACCTGACCCGGCTGGCCAGCCAAATCGCCTGGATCAGCTCCCAGCACAACAGGATCCGCCGCGACCTGGAACAGTTGGAAAAGCGCTTCCGGGCGCGGCAGGCGGAACTGGCCCAACAGTTCAAGAAGGACGGCCTCGACCCGCGCGAGATCCCCAAGCTCCTGGTCAAGGAAAAGGCCGAGTTCGACAAGCAGGTCAAAGAGAAGCGCGAAGAGCTCAACAAGTTCGACCGCAAGAACGCGGCGCTGTTCAATGCGGCCACCCAGCAGATGTTTGCCCGGCTGTACCACGAATCGTTCCATGCCTACCTGGAGAACTACGTCTATCCGCACCAGCGCCATGACGTGCCGCACTGGCTCAACGAGGGGCTGGCCATGATGTTCGAGGCGGGAATCCTGGACGGCGACACGCTGCGGGTCGACGCGCCGCACGGCGTGGCCCTGAAGAAGCTTCGCGAAGACCTGCTGGTCCAGCCGTTATCCTTGACGAAGCTTCTGGAGGCCGACCAGAGCGCATTCTTGACCGCCGAGCACGCCTCGCCCACCTCGTCCAATCGCCATTACGTTTATGCTTGGGGATTGGTTTACTATCTGGCCTTCCAGCGGCACCTTCTGGACAGTGCGGCCCTGGATGCCTACGTGCAGCCGGGCGCCAAGACGGCGCCGCCGGTGGCACGCTTCGAGAAGCTGGTCGCCATGCC
>JBEKZQ010000233.1:0-11040 GCA_049509675.1 Thermoguttaceae bacterium
CTAGCACCAAACGGTTTTTTGAGCCTTGGGTGTTAAGAAAGCGGTGTCAGGGTCCGGCACGGGGTGCGTGCGGAGAAAGCGAGAGGATGATCTGTCGATTGTCGAGCCAAGGAACTCGATGTTGTGCGGCATTGAATTGGTCAATGTAATGGACGAGCGAATCTTGCGCGGGGAGTTCTTCCAGGTATACAATCAACGCCCTTGGGGTGCAGTACAGGTCACCTTTGAGGTTGAAGAACGTGCGACGTAGGGTCTCGACGAATTTGCCGGCAAGGGCGGGCGACAACCCCTCGGCAAACGCTGCACATGCATTGTACACCAGGCAAGCCAGCCACCCCATGAGTTGCGGCGGGCCGCGGTGGAAGCGGGGATGATGGCGATCGGGGCTGTCCTTGTCGTAGCCGCAGGGAACGGCATTGAGGGACTCACCATGGACCTGCACGCGGAAGCCTTGTTCGTGATGTTGCCGGAGGCGAAAAGTGTCCAGTACCTCGCCCGCTTCGGCGTCACTGCTGGTATACAGCGGGTGCCAACGGTCTTTCTTCGGTCCCCGCATTACCTGTCGGCAGACGATCGTGCGTACGGCCTCCTCCTGGGCTTCGCCCTTGAGCACCGTTCGGGTTTCGGCCACGCGGATCTCCTTCGGCGGGGCGAACCGTAGTCGTCGCTAAAGCACTCGCGGGCCGTGTCGAGCCAAGAGAGCACTTGGGGCCACAGCAAGAAAGCCCCAGCGTACTGCGTATGGGCAAAAAAAATTTGTCGGGCACTACGGGCACCAACCCGCCTGGGCCGTCACACGTTCCTCTTCCTCGCGGCAGGCGGTTTGCCGGGCTTCCTCCAAGCTGACGCGGTCCAGACCGTACTTTTTGAGAAACCCCCACAGGGCCACTTTGGAGACGCGGAAGTTCCACGTACGCCCGATGAAGTCGAGCAGTTCGTCACGCGTGGCCCGGGGATGGGTAAAGAGAAACTCGGCGATGGAGCCGGCATGGCGGGGCAAGAGCTTCCCGTACGGGCGGCCGTTGAAGCGATGTTGAATCTGGTGGACCACTTGCCTGGCGGAGAGCTTCCCATGGCGGAACGCAGACCGGCTGCTGATACCGACCAGGCGTGCGATCTGAGCCACCTTCAAACCCACATTGCAGTGAAGGAACTGAAACGCTGCATGGAGGATGGCCCGTTGTTGATCGCTCAACTGTTCGGGCGGGACCTTTGCCTCACGCAACCATTGTTCGAACGTTTGACCTTCCTTGGCCATGGCAATGCCTCCTTGGCTGTCGCATTCCCTGCCGCGAAAGCATAACAACAAGACCGCTCAAAGTTAACGCCAATTCCCCAAAAAACCGTTTGGTGCTAGCGGCCGCAGGAATGTCGTTTGGCCGAAAAATGGACCAGTCCCCAGTCAGCTTGGGCCAGTAGCGTCTTGTGTTCACGCCGCCCGAAACGCGCGGCATGTTAAACTGGGTGAACTTTGCCGGTTATACCGCGGACACCCGGCGGCAAAGCCTCCCCAGACACCCAACGTGCCGCGAATTGCTGAATGAAGTTTGCCGGTTGCGCCGACTTATCCGAAGGTATGCAACGTAGGGGTTGTACCGCAGGCGTGGAATATGCAAACTTTTCTTGTGCGACCACCGCAAATCGGCCGCCGGACGGCCGGGCGATCCGACTGCTCCGCGGCAAGAGGGGACAGTCCCATTTTCGCTGCGATCGCGAGTGATCGCCATGCGAAAATTGCGACAGTCCCCCGCCTGTGGCTGGCGTTGGGCGCGCTGAGCTGGGTTCTCTTCTGCGGTTGCACCAGTTGGAAGGACTACATCCACAACGGTTATAAGGTGGGACCCGAGTACCAGCGGCCGGTGGCTCCGTTGGCCAAGCAGTGGATCGACGCCAACGACTCGGCCGTCTCCGCCGCACGGGCCGCGCAGGGCGACTCGGACCAGTGGTGGTGCGTCTTCAACGATCCGATCCTCACTGGCTTGATTGCCGACGCGGCGAAGCAGAACGTGGACTTGCGTACCGCCTGCTGGCGCATGGTCGAGGCGCGGACACAACGCGACATCGTGGCCGGCAGTCTGTTCCCCCAGACGCAGCAACTCAACGCCGCTTATCAGCGCAGGGCGATAAGCGAGACACAGCGGAACGTTTTCAGGCAACAACGGTTCTTCGATCAGTTCGACGTAGGCGCGACGCTGGCCTGGGAACTTGATTTCTGGGGCGGCTTCCGCCGTGCCGTGGAATCGGCCGACGCCACTTTCGAGGCCTCGGTCGAGAACTACCATGGCGCCCTGATCCTGCTGTTGGCCAACGTGGCCGGCACCTATGCGCAGATCCGCACCCTGGACGAACAGTTGGATGCCGCCCGTCGCAACGTGGCGATCGAACAGGGAAGCCTGGAGATCGCCAAGGACCGGTTTCGCAACGGCGTGACCACGCAGTTGGACGTGGAGCAGGCCACCTCGATCCTGGACCAGACTCAGGCCGCCATCCCCTTGCTGGAGATCTCCCGTCGGCAGGCCGCCAACCAGCTTTGTGTCTTGCTGGGCCACCCGCCCGCCGACATCGAAAAGCGGTTGGGCGGCCGCCGGGCAATCCCTTTGCCGCCGCCGCAAGTGGTGATCGGCATTCCGGCCGACCTGTTGTGTCGTCGTCCCGACATCCGTTCGGCCGAGCGGGCTGCGGCCGCCCAAAGCGCGCAGATCGGCGTGGCGGATGCCAACCTGTATCCGCATATCTCGATCAACGGCACCATCGGCTTTCAGTCCAGCAACTTCAGCCAGTTGTTCGACCAGCATTCCCTGGCCGGCAACGTCGGCCCGTCCTTCCAATGGAACGTGCTGAACTACGGCCGGCTGGCCAATAACGTCAAGCTCCAGGACGCCAAGTTCCAGGAGTTGGCCTACCAGTACCAGTCCACCGTGCTGGCGGCCGAGCAGGAGGCCGAGAACGCCCTGACGGCGTTCCTGAAATCACAGGTCCGCGTGACGTACGTCGTCCAGGGCGTCGACGCCACCAAACGATCGGTCGACCTGGCACTGGCCCAGTATCAGGAAGGCACGGTCGGATTCGACCGCGTGTACGTGCTGGAGCAGACGCTGGCACAACTGGAAGATCAAGCGGCCTCGTCGCAGGGCGCGGTGGCGCAGAACCTGATCCTGCTGTACCGGGCCCTGGGCGGCGGTTGGCAGACGCCGGCCTGTGCCCCTTGCCCGGTACAAGAATCGACGACCAGGAAGGCCGCCGCAGGCGAGACCTCCGGCAAGCGGCCGGCGGCCAAGGGCGGCAGTGAGGAGGAAGCGGGAAAGGTCCCGCCGCGTCCGCTGCCCGCGGCCAAGCCGCAGGCCGAAAAGCCGATCGAAAAGCCGATCGAAAAGCCGGTGGAAGAGCCGGCCGAGAAGCCGATCGCCAGGCCCTCGGAAAAGCTTTTGGAAAATCCCCCGGAAAAACCGCTGCAAGAGCCGCAAGCCAAGACCGAAGACCAAAGACCGAAGACCCAAGACCCAAGACTTCTTGATACCGATGCAAGCAATGATCGTTCTGCTGACTCTGCGGCCGCCGGGACGGTCAATGGCAAAGCAAACCGCAATAAGACCGAGTTCGCGGAGCCGGAATTGAAGCAAGTGCCGGTCGAGGAACCGGTCAAGAAGAGTGCGCCGACGGCGGAGCAGATCCTTTTACCGGCCCCGCAGCCGCCGGAGATCAAGCGGTTGCCGCCGGTAACGTCCAGGCAGCCGAGTCTGCGCCGCGAGGAGTCGCCGGCCAGCGCGAAGATGCACAAGGAGGAGCCGGCGCCGAGGGCGGCTACGAAGGCCGTCGGGTTGGTCCAACAGCGGCCGAATTCCCAACGGCCGGGGATCGCCGTGATCGTCGAGGAGCAGGGCTCCGCGCCGTTGGCGCCGATCCCGCCGCCGGTGCCGATGGCCAAAGTGGTCGAGGGCCGATGGTAGCTACCCGAACCGCCCGGTAAGATACATGGCTATTCCTTGAATCGATAGCCGACGCCGCGCACGGTCTCGATGTATTTGCCGGCATCATCGAGCTTCTTGCGCAGGCCCACGATCTGCACGTCCACCGCCCGATCGGTGATGGCATAGTTGTCGCCGTGAACGCCGTCGAGGATCTGCTGCCGGGTAAGGACCCAGCCCGGTTTGCTCGCCAACAGGCGCAGCACGCGGAATTCCGTGGAGGTCAAGGGCACCGGCCGGCCATCGACCAGCACTTCGTGCCGGCCTTGATGGATGAGGATGTTGTGGATCTCGATCACGTCCTCGCTGTCTTCTTCCGCCGGCGCCTCGTCGGCCGCCGGCACGCGCCGCAACACGGCCCGCACGCGGGCCAGCAACACCTTCGGGCTGAACGGCTTGGTCACATAATCGTTGGCCCCCAGGTTCAGGCCGTGGACCACGTCCGACTCTTCGCCCTTGGCGGTGAGCATGACGATCGGCAGGGCCGCCGTCTGGGGATTGTTGCGCAGCCGTTGGCACACCGTCATGCCGTCCACTCCCGGCAGCATCAAGTCCAGGAGCACCAGGTCCGGCGGCTGCGCCTCGATAATCGATAGTGCTTCTTCGCCCGACGCCACGCCGGCCACCTGGTAGCCGTCCTTGAGCAGGTGGTAACTGACCAACTCACGGATGTCGTCTTCGTCCTCTACGACGAGCACCGATTTCTTGATCATCGCAACGCCCCCGCTTCCGGGAAAAGGTGCTTGTCGCCTTTCCCCAATGGTGCCGATGACAAACCTTCTATGTGCTTAATCTAGTCAGATTGCATTAGTATGCGGTTAGGATCTTGTTAGAAGCCCGTCAATGATACTCGGGCGGAACCCCGCCGAAAGTGGTAGATATGCGTCACATCGTCTTTGCAAATTCCGCATCAGGGGCGATACTGATGGAAAAGGGGACAGGCACCTTTTGCCGGAACCGGGCACCGACCGCAGGTTGGTCGCCGGCGGGCACCATACGCGTATGGTTGTCGCACAAAAGGTGCCTGCCCCCTTTTCCCGCACAAGAGACCGGAAGAACCTGCAAGCATGCGCGTCTACAACCTATTCCCCCTTCTGGCTGGTCCGTTCTTGCGTTGGAACGAGCACTTTTGCCGGGCCGCAGAACTGGGTTTCGACTGGATCTTCGTCAACCCGGTGCAGCAGCCGGGCATGTCCGGCAGCCTGTACGCCATCCGCGATTACTTCCAATTCCACCCGCTCTTGCTGGATCCGGCCAGTGTGGCCGGGCCGGAAGAGCAGGTCCGCCAGATGCGCGATCAGGCCCGAACGGCCGGCCTGAAAATCATGATCGACCTGGTCGTCAACCACTGCGCGGTCGATTCGCCCTTGATTGGCGAGCATCCGTTGTGGTTTGCCTGGGAGGCGGACGGCCGGGTTGCGCATCCTTCCTGCTATCATAACGGCCAGCACATCGTGTGGGGAGACCTGGCCCGCTTCGACCACCGCGGCACGCGCGATCCGGAAGGGCTGTATCGCTACTGCCTGCGGGTGGTAGAGCACCTGCTGCGGATAGGGTTCGATGGTTTCCGTTGCGATGCGGCCTACCAGATCGCCGCGTCGTTCTGGCGGCGATTGATTCGCGACGTGAAGGCCAAGCATCCGCAAGTGGTGTTCGTGGCCGAAACCTTGGGCTGCACCCCCGAGCAAACCAAGACCACCGCCCGGGCCGGCTTCGACTATATCTTCAACAGCGTCAAGTGGTGGGATTTCAGCAACCCCTGGCTGATCGAACAATACAACCTGGTCCGCGAGACCGTGCCCTCGATCAGCTTTCCCGAAAGCCACGATACGCCCCGACTGTGCGAGGAATTGGCCGGCAACATCGCGGGCATGAAGCAGCGGTACCTGTTTACGGCCCTGTTTTCCGCGGGCGTCATGATGCCCATGGGTTTCGAGTTCGGCTCGCGCAAACCCCTGCACGTGGTCGACACCCGGCCCGGCGATTGGCAACGCGACGGCATCGACCTTTGCCCGTTCATCCGCCAGGTCAATGCGTTGAAACGCGCCCAACGGGTTTTTTGCGAAGAGAGTGCCATGGACCTGCTGCCCTGCGGCAATCCCCACGTTCTTCTGATGCGGAAGGTGGCAATACATGGCGGCCAGCGCGCGCTGCTGATCTTGAACAAGGACATTTGCCGGCACCAGGAGTTCTATGCGGACCATTTCCGCGATCTGATCGGGCCGGGCCGCGCCCTGCGCGACGCATCGCCGGAACACGCGCGCGATCGCGTTCCCGAGCCGTTCCATTACGGCCTGCGCCCCGGCCAGGGGATCGTGTTGGTGCAGGGTTGAGAGGGAACAGTGTTCAGTGTTCAGTGTTCAGTTATCAGTGTTCAGCGGAAACGCTTCACGTCGCCCGCTTTCCTCTGCTTCTCCTCCCATTTCTCTTCGGCGGCCGGACGGCGCGAGTAGAGGGGAACCAGCGTCCACAGGTCGTCGCGGCGGCCAGCCGCGTGGAGATGCGCCGCCACGCGGGCCACGTTGCCGGCGCGCGGAGCCCAAAAGGCGGCATCCAAGGCGCGCACGCCCGGCGGCAAGCGCTCCGAAAACTTCCGCAGGATCGGCCCGGTCACCGGCACCTCCGCTGGCAACTCGCGCAGCCAGGTGTCGGCGGGGACGAGTCGGGCAGGGCCGACGTGTACACACCAGCCATCCGACTCCCGCCGGAACAGGCCGGCAACCACGTCGCCGCGTTGGGCGTCGACGGCGGCGGAAAGGCGCCGGACTTCGTCCGGCGCCGCCGCGGCGATGGCCAAGAGCGTGTCGACGCCAAGGATCTGGGCACCGACGCCGTAAGCAAAGCTCTTGGCCGTGACCACGCCGACCCGCAGGCCGGTGAACGAGCCCGGCCCGATGGTGACCGCCACCAGTTCCACGTCCGAGGGCCGCCACCCGACCTCTTTCAGGACTGCTTGGATCGCTGGGGCGAGCGACTGCGCACTCCGCTGCTGCGGATCTAACTGGTTTTCTAGCAATAGGTTACCATCGACGGCCGCCGCCACGCTGCCGATCGCTTCGGTCGTTTCCAAGGCCAGGATTCGCACGGCGAGGTTCCGATGGCGTACAATAAGGGGGATCAGGCTGGTGGCTGGTGACCGGTGGGGGGAAAAGGGGACAGGCACCTTTTGTGCAACGACCATGCTGCGAACCTGCGGTTCGCCGCATGGTGCCCGCCGACGACCAACCTGCGGTCGGTGCCCGCTTCCGGCAAAAAGGTGCCTGTCCCCTTTTCCCTGACAACCACCAGCATCGTCGCCCCGCGCGATTCCTGCAAGGGGCCTCGACTTCCTCGTCAACTTCTGCAACAATACTACTAAACTATGCTTGACTTATAGGGAGCGAATCACTCCTCTAGGCGGTAATTTTGTGCCGCCGGGTCTTTTCTGAAAGTCTGTCAGCGTGAAACGAGCCCTCATCAGTGACATCCATAGCAACCTGGAAAGCCTTGAGGCCGTGCTGGCCGACGTGCAAAGCCAGGGGATTGACGAGGTCTTCTGTCTGGGTGATCTAGTGGGATACGGCCCCAATCCCCGCGAGTGCATCGACCGGATCATGACGACCTGCAAGGTCTGCCTGTTGGGCAACCACGACCAAGGGGCGCTGTTCGATCCGGAGGGGTTCAATTCCGGGGCGGAACGGGCCATTTTCTGGACCCGCGTGCAACTGGAAAATGGGGCCGGCACCGCTGCCGAGCGCCACAAGCGTTGGGATTTTCTGGGCGAACTGCCACGCACCACGCAAGACGGCAAGTTCTTGTTCGTCCACGGTTCGGCCCGCAACCCATTGAATGAATACGTTTTTCCCGAGGACATTTACAACCGGCGAAAACTGGAAAAGATCTTCGCCCTGATCCCGCATTATGCCTTCCAAGGCCACACCCACGTGCCGGGAGTCTTCACCGACAACTTCCAGTTCCTCAGCCCCGAGGAACTCAATTTCGAGTACCACCTGGGCGATGGAAAAGTGATGATCAACGTCGGCTCGGTCGGGCAGCCTCGCGACGGCAACCCACAGTCCTGTTACGTCGTGATCGATGGCGACGTGGTCCGTTTTCGGCGCGTCGAATATCCGATCGAGAAAACGATTTCCAAGATTTATGAAGTGCCGGAACTGGACAACTTTCTCGGGGACCGACTGCGGGACGGGCGTTGACGGGGGCCACCGCATGGAGCGGCGCAAGCCAAACGACAAGGTGACAAGATGACACGGTGACAAGCGGTTGCGGGAGAGCCGGCGTTCGGCTCTCGTACTGGCCTTTCATTTCTCACCCCTCCTCCCCCTCCTTTATCTTTCATCCCTTCATCCCTCAACCCTCATTTTCTGCATGCAAGACCGTTCTCCGTCGTCCTTTCCGATCTCGAACTTCGTGTTGTTCGTGGCGCTGTCGTTCGCCATATTGGTTGGCTATCAACTGTTGATGGCGCGTCTTCATCCGCGACCGGCGATGCCGCCGGAAGTGGCCCAACAGGAGGAAGGCAAACCGGCCCCGGCCGCCAAGAAGCCGGCGGCTGAAAAGCCGGCGGCTGAAAAGCCGCTCGCCGAGAAGCCGGCGGCCAAAGCGCCGGCGGCGCCGCTGCCCGCCGCAAAGCCCGCCGGCCAACCGAAGCCCGAGCCCGCCATCCCGCGGCAATGGATAACATTGGGCTCGGCCGAGCCCAACAATCCCTGTCGCATGTTGGTGACCCTTTCCAACCAGGGGGCGGCCGTGGCGCGGATCGAATTGAGCAGTTCCCGCTACCGCCACCTCATGGCCAAGGAACCCGAGCTCGGCCCGGAGGCCAAGGACTTCCTGGAGGTGCGCAACGGATACCTGGGCCACGTCGCCATGTTGGATGACCTGAAGGGCAACGGTTGTCCCGTGCAGGTGGTAGGGGCCGGCACGCCCGCCGCCGAGGCCGGGCTGCGGCCGGGCGACCGCATCACCGCCCTGGACGACCATGGCATTTCCAGTGCCGGCGATCTGCGCGAGGCCCTGGCCCGCACCAAGCCCAAGCAAAAGGTCCAGCTCACCGTCAAGCGCGACGGCAAGGAGCTGAAGCTCCCCGTCACTCTCGGCGTCGAGCCCTTGGAAGTCGTCCGCCCCGAGGGGAGCGATCCGCTCTCGCTCCTGGGCACGCTGCAACAAGTGGATGACGAGCGCATTGCCGAAGAAGAGCCCGGGGACGACGTCCAGTTGGCCAAGGAACTGCCGGGCGTTGACTTGCGCGGTGCGAATTGGCAGCTTGTGAGATCCGATCAGCATCAGGCCGTCTTTCGCCGCACGCTCGCTAAGGAAGGACTGGAAATCACCAAGACGTACAGCCTGGAGCCGGTGCCCATCGACTCGTTGGCCGACGCCGATTACCCGGCCTACGATCTGAAGTTCGACATCGAGATCCGCAACACCAGCACCAGCGGCAAGACCCACAAGGTGGCCTACCGCCTGGATGGTCCCAACGGCCTGCCGACGGAGGGCTGGTGGTACGCCTACAAGGTGGCGCGGGGCACTTGGGGCAGCGCCGGCCTGCGCGACGTGGTCGTGGGACTGCCGCACAAGAGCGAGCCGAGTATGATCACCTGCTCCGAGATCGCCGACGGCAAGACCGGCGCCGGTTGGCAGGATGAACCCCTGGCCTATCTGGCCGTCGATGCCCAGTACTTCTCGGCCGCGCTCATTCCCCAGGAAGAAACCGTCAACCATATCGCCCGGGCCATTGCCCTGCGCGTGGGACCCGTCAACGCCGAGCGCAAGACGCTGACCAACACGTCCTTCCGCATCCAGAGCAAGGCGGTGGATTTGCCGGCCGGCAAGAGCCTGACCGATCATTTCGTGCTCTTCGCCGGCCCGAAGAAGCCGTTGCTCTTGGAGAAATACGATCTGGACGAGTTGGTCTATTATGGCTGGTTCGGCTGGGTGGCCGCGCCCATGCTCAAGGTCCTGCACGGATTCTACTTCGTGTTTCGCAACTACGGCATCGCCATCATCCTCCTGACGGTCCTGGTGCGGCTGGCCATGTTTCCCCTGGGACGCAAACAGGCCATGAATGCCCAGAAAATGCAGGAACTGCAGCCCGAGATCAAGAAGATCCAGGAAAAGTATAAGAAGGACATGGAGGCCCGCACCAAGGCCCAGCAGGAACTGTTCCGCAAACACAATTACAATCCGCTCAGCGGCTGCCTGGTGGTGTTCATCCAACTGCCGATCTTCATGGGCCTGTATCGCTCGTTGATGGTCGACGTCGAGTTGCGCGATGCGCCGCTGATTTCCAGTGCGATCCGCTGGTGCTCGAACCTGGCCGCCCCCGACATGCTCTGCAATTGGAGCTGGTTCATGCCGGCCTGGGTCAACAGCGGTGCGGGCATTTTCGGGCTAGGTCCTTATTTCAACATCCTGCCGGTGTTCACCATCGTGCTGTTCATCTTGCAGCAAAAGATGTTCATGCCGCCCGCCGCCGACGAACAAGCGGCCATGCAGCAGAAGATCATGAAATACATGATGGTCTTCATGGGCCTGATGTTCTTCAAGGTGGCCAGCGGCTTGTGCTTGTACTTCATCGCTTCCAGTCTTTGGGGACTGGCGGAGCGGAAGTTGTTGCCCAAGACGGCTGCCGCCGGCGCCGGCGGAAGCGAACCCGGCCCGCGGGTTCCTCGGCCGAGCCGACCGGACCGTAATGGAGGCGCCGGCCGCCGTAAGAATCGCGGCAAGAGATAGCGATACGCCTGCCGATGGCTGAAATCTGTTCCTCCCCCTTGGACGAAACGATTGCCGCCATTGCCTCGCCGCCGGGAGGGGCGGCGCGGGGGATCGTCCGCCTCAGCGGCCCACGAGTGTGGGACTGCCTCGCGGCTTGCTTTCAGACGGAGCCAGGGGAGTGTCCCGAATCCGGCGCCGCTGCCGGCTTGGCCGGCAGTGCGGCCCCCTCACCCCTAACCCCTCTCCCGCAAGGGGAGAGGGGAATGCGTGCCACGGGCTTGCCCGTGCCTGCGCCGGGTGCCACGGGCTTGCCCGTGCCCTTTCTTCGCCCCACGGTCATCGCCGGGATGGTTTGCCTGCC
>JBEKZQ010000234.1:0-9888 GCA_049509675.1 Thermoguttaceae bacterium
TTCCTCGCGTGGAGCATGAAGCCGAGGGAACCGTGCCAGGCTCAGGGACTACCCGGTGCGTCCGGCGTGTCCGCCCTTGGGCGGGCAGGCGAAGAATGAGGCGCGGTCGTGGCGAGTAGCTCATCGAAAGTCGCGGCCGAGGCCGAACACAAGACAGGCCATGAGTCCGATTGCGGGCTTGTGGCCTGTCTGTGCCTTGCTCCCGCTGAATCTGGGGCTAGGGCGGGCAGCGATTCCAACGGGACCCGGGCTATCCGCAAAATGCTGGCTTTGCACCTAGAGCCGGAAAATCGATGTCTTGTCCATCTTCCTGTCTGTTATCTGATTTCCGTTCCATGCGACGCTTCCTGACAGAGGCAGGAGTGACGCCATGTCGAAACAGGCTGAGCAACGCGCTTGATTGTTCAGCAGAAACTAACCCGAACGCAGCAGGCCGTCGGCCGCGGCCCGCTCGCGCAGCTCATAGCGCTTGATCTTGCCCGTGGCGGTCTTGGGCAAGGCATCGACGAACACGACCGCGCGGGGGTACTTCTGCGGGGCGGCGTTGCGTTTGACGAACTCCTGGAGATCGCGCGCCAACTCCGGCGAGCCCGCTTGTCCGTCCTTGAGCACCACGAAGGCCACGGGCTTCAGTAGGCCTTCGTCGGTGGCGGCCCCGGTCACGCCGCTCTCCAGCACGGCCGGGTGCGATTGCAGAATGCCTTCCACCTCCGCCGGCCAGACCGCCTGGCCGCTGACTTTCAGCATGTCGTCGGCGCGACCGGCGTACCAGAAATACCCGTCTCGATCGACCATGAACTTGTCGTGGGTGTTGATCCACTCGCCGCAGAAAGTCTGCCGGGTGGCCTCCGGCTTGTTCCAGTAGCCGGCGGCGATGCTCTCGCCGCGGATCCAGAGCGTGCCCACCTGGCCGGCGGGCAGATCGCGACCGTCGTCGTCGACGATCCTGGCTTCGTAGCCGGGGACGAGCTGCCCGGTGCTGCCGGCCCTGGCCTGTCCCGGCCGGTTGGAAATGAAGATGTGGAGGATTTCCGTGGAACCGATGCCGTCGAGAATGTCCAGCTTGAACCGCTCGCGCCAGCGGAGGAAGATGTGCCGCGGCAGGGTTTCGCCGGCCGAAATGCACATCCGCACCCGCCCCAGCGTGGCCCGCCCGCTGCGTTCCGCCGCGTGCAGCAGGGCCGCGTAGCTGGTGGGAACGCTGTAGAAAACGGTTGGCTGGTAGCGGTCGATCACCTCGAAGACCTTTTCGGGCACGGGTCGGTCGGAAAGCAGCACGGTGGTGCCGCCGGTCCGCAGCGGAAAGTACAGCCCGTTGCCCAGCCCGTAGGCGAAAAACAGCTTGGCCACCGAGAACGACAGGTCTGACTCTTCCAACCCGATCGTCATCTGGGCGTACTGGTCGGCCGCCACAATCATGTCGCGGTGGCGATGGATGGCGGCCTTGGGGGAGCCGGTGGTTCCGGAACTGTATAGCCAGAAAGCCATGTCGTTCTTGCCCGTGTCGGCGGGCTCCAGCGACGGCGAGGCCCGTGCCATCAACTCGCCGAGGCTCAATTGCCGGGGCCCGATCGGTTCGCATGACGGTGTTGCCGGGGCAATAATCAGATGCTCAAGGCACCGCAGCGTTTCGCCGATCGGGCCGATCCGCCCCAGCAGGGAATCATGGACGACCAGCACCCGCACGCCGCTGTCGCTGAGCAGGTACTCGTAGTCGTTGGGCGTCAGGAGCGTGTTCAACGGGACGGCCACGGCCCCGATCTTCATCGTCCCGAAGAACGCCAGTACCCACTCCGGGGCATCCGGCAGGAGCAGCGCAACCCGATCCTCCCTGCGGACGCCTAGTTCCAGCAGCACGTTTCCAAAGCGGTTCACCCCCTCGTACAACTGGCGATAGCTGACGGTCTGCTGGCCGCAAAGAATGGCCGCCTTGTCGGCCCGCCCTGCGGTCATGTGGACGTCCACCAGCACCGTGGCGGCGTTGAGGCGGTCAGGAAGGGCAGCGGGCAACATCGGAAGGCCCCTGGCGGGCAGGAAACCAAATGGGTCGCTGCCCACTACTCTAATCGACGGACCGCCCGTGTCAATCCCGTGGCCCCGGGTTGCCATTCACGCGGGCGATTGCCAAAATGGGGGCGTTTGCTGCCCCGGTGCCTCCAGCCGGAAGGCGAGCAGACGCTTCAAGAACAAGAAGGACCAGGAGCCTTTCCATGAGAATCCCTCAGCTTTCTCTCACGATCGACAACAAGCCCGGACAATTGATTGCCCCGTGCATGCTGCTGGCCAATGCGGGAATCAACGTCGTCACTCTCTCGCTGGCTGATCGGGAGGATTTCGGCATCCTGCGGGTGATTGTCCACGAGTGGCAACGCGCCAAGGAAGTGCTCGAAGCGGCCGGATTGACGGTCGCCGTCACCGAGGTGCTGGCGATCGAGGTGCGCGACCAGCCCGGCGGACTGGTCGAACTGCTGCAGGTCTTCGACCGGGCGCGGATCAATGTGGAGTACATGTACGCCTTCACGGCCCGGCTTGGCGTCAGTGCGGTGATGGTGTTTTGTTTCGATGACCTGGACGCTGCCATCTTTGCCCTGGCCCGTGCCGAGATCAACCCGGTCAGCTTGGTCAATCTCTATGACCGCCTGGATGAAGAGTAGTCGAGTGCGATTGGCTTTGCCGCAAGAGCCGTTCGGACGCGCACGGGCGAGGCAAGCCCGTAGCACCAAACCCTGGCACGCACCGCCCGTGGCACCCGCGCGGTTGTCGATGATGTCGTGGGTGGGCGCTAGGATTCCGGGTCTTGGGGCAGCGCGGGAACCAAAGGTTCGAGCGTCACGACTAACGCGGGGAGATCTTCCATGACTGTCTGCCAGAGGATGTCGTAGTCCACAAAATCATAGCCGTGAATCAGCCGGTTCCTCATGCCGGCGATTTGCAACCATGGAATCTGTGGGTATCGCTGCCGGGTATCGTCCGAGACGTGGCTGGCCGCCTCGCCGACGATCTCCACAAGACGCACGAGGCTCAGTTGCAGCATCCGATCAGTGTCCAGATCGGAACGCTTTCGTTTCCCGGCCAACAAGACCGCCTCGCGCGAGTAATCGAACATGTGCCGAATTCGGATGTCGTCATTGGGGCTCGGCATACTGCACCTCCGCCTCTTTCTTCACGCGCTCGCGGAAGTATCGGCTCAGGCATCGGGGGGTGTTCATGTCCACCTTCCTGCCGCCCAGCATCTCCGACAACTCCAGTTCCATGCCGGCCAGACGAATCAGTCCCGGCGACTTGCCCTCCGCGAACTCCACGAGTACGTCGACATCGCTGTCGGGCCGGAAGTCGTCGCGAAGTACGGAACCGAACAGCGACAACTTGCGGATATGGTGCCGCCGGCAAAAATCGGCAATCTTCTCGCTCGGCAGAAAAAGTCTCGTTTCGCTCATGGTCCTCTCCGTCGTCTGGCGCGATCAGCCCTCAATCGATCAGCAGCACCACGAGCCGCTTGGGGCCGTGGACGCCGAGGATCAAAATCTTCTCGATGTCGGCCGTGCGGCTGGGCCCGGTCACCAGCACAAACTCGCCGCAGGCCTGCGGATCGGCACAGCGGCAGGCGATCTCCTGCCAAGCGGCCGGCAAGTGCTTGGCCAGTTGCTCCAGCCGAGCCAGCACGATGCAGGTGGGCGGCAAGTAGCACAGCAGCCGCTCGGCGTCGGTGCGGCAGGCGATCAGGCACGTGCCCGTATCCGCCAACAGGCAATCGGCGGTGAGCAGGCCGGCGGAAAGCTCGGCCATCGCGGCGGGCTTCCAGCCGGGTTCGGCCCAGACGACGCGATCCGGCGCAACAGCGGCGGCCACGTCCCGGGCCAGCGGAGTGTCGGCGGCGCCCACCGCGCCCGGCGCGGCGTCCCCCAACAAGGCGGCCAACTGCCGCCGCGCCTCCTCGACCGTGGCACAGCGGATCGTTTCGCCGAAAACGGCCTGAAGCTCCGCGGCGAAGCGCCCGGCCAGCACCGTCTTGTCGGGGTTCTCCTGCGGCCAAATCTCCGGCACGGGCGGCGCCGTCAGGCCGGAAAAGCCGGCGGCTGCGGCACCCGTCAGGCCGGCGCGGATGCGTTGCAGGATTGTGTCGCGGCTGTTCATATTCAGCATCCCCTTTCCCTCCGGGAGAGGGTTAGGGTGAGGGCTGTCGGCCCCAGAAGCGAGTTGCCTCGCTTGTGCGAATTCCCCCATGCCCTCACCCCCTGCCCCTCTCCCAGAGGGAGAGGGGGGACGTTTCGCCGGGTGCCACTGGCTTGCCAGTGCCTTTCCTGCCGGTTCTTGCAGCGATGAGCCGCCAAGAACGTATCCGCGCGTTCCTCGTCAAACATGGACTCCATTAGCACGACGGGAACAGCGATTCTTGGCCGCAAGAGCCGTTCGGAAGAGCACGGGCAAGCCCGTGGCACCCAAACCTTGGCACGCGCCGCCCGTGGCAGCCGCGCGCGGATACGTTGCAGAATGGTGTCGCGGCTGTTCATGGTTTCCCCTAAGTCCGGGAAAAGGGGACAGGCACCTTTTGCCGGAACGGCCCTGCGGGTGCTTTGCACAAAAGGTCCCAGTCCCCTTCTCCCTCAATCGCCTTTGGTTGTGAAATCTTTTCCATGCCGTTGCCACCAGGCGCGGAACGATTGCCGCGGCACGGCGGGCAGTTCGCGGCCGCGGGTCCAGGCGCCCAGCTTGCCCGGATGCCACGGGATCCACGGCGCCAGGCGGACTCCGCAGCGCACGGCCCACATCGTCAGCCGGTAGCGCAGCGGGCCGCCCATGGCCCAGGCCCACAGGTTCCAGGTGATCCGATCCACGATCGACCGCGCCGGCGAAGGCTCGTTGACGGCCCGATGCCGCAGGTGGACCAGTTGATGGGCAATGTCGATCTTCACCGGGCAAACCTCGGCGCAGGCGCCGCACAGCGATGAGGCGAAGGGCAGCGTGCCGGCCTTCTCCATGCCCAGCAACTGCGGCGTAATGATCGAGCCGATCGGACCGGGGTAGACCCAACCGTAGGACCAGCCGCCCACGCGGCGATAGACCGGGCAGATGTTCAAGCAGGCGCCGCAGCGGATGCAGAAGAGCGACTTCCAGGCGGGCGGATCGTTCAGCACGTTGGTTCGGCCGTTGTCGATGAAGATGACATAGAGCTTCCGGCCCGGCACCGCCCCGTGGATGAGGTGCGTGTAACTGGTCAGTTTCTGTCCCGTGCCGCTCCGCGCCAGCAGGTTGAGGAAGACCGGCAGGTAATCGATCCGCGGCAGGACCTTTTCGATGCCCACCAGGGCCACGTGTACCGGCGGCGTGGCGGTCGAGAGGCCGGCGTTGCCTTCGTTCTCCACGATCACCAGCGTGCCGGTGTCGGCCACGGCGAAGTTGCCGCCGGAAATGCCCATGCCGGCCTGCAGGTACTCGTCGCGGAGATGCCGCCGGGCGATGGCGGTGAGATGTTGATGTTCGGCGCTGAAGGGCTCGCCCAGTTTCTCGGCGAACAATCGGCCCACGTCGGCCGCCGACATGTGCAGCGCGGGGGTCACGATGTGGATCGGCCGCTGCCGGGCCAGTTGCACGATGTACTCGCCCAGGTCGGTCTCCACCGGGCGGATGCCGTGGGCCTCGAAGACCTGGTTCAACTCCATCTCTTCGGTGACCATCGACTTCGACTTGACCACCGACTTCACGTTATGTTGCCGGGCGATCTCCAACACCAGGCGGTTGGCCTCGGCCGCATCCACGGCGTACAGCACGGTCGTACCGCGGGCGGCCGCACGGCTCTCGAATTCGACCAGCAGCTTATCGAGGTTGGCGACGGCGTACTTCTTGATCTGATGGGCCGCCTCGCGCCATTGCTGGAAATAGGGGATCGCGTCGGTCAGGGCCGTGTTGTGCTTGCTGGACCACTCGGTCGCCTTGCCCAGCGAATCGAAGCCGGGCGGCGGCTCGCACAATCCCCGATTCAGATGTTCGAGGAAGGGGGCCCCTTCCTCAGCGTGTTCATGTGACATGGACGGTTCTTTACGACCCGTAAATTGCCCGTAGGACGGATTGGCAATCCGTCCGTGTTTTGCGGGACGGATTGGCAATCCGTCCTACGACGATTGATCGACTTATTCTCTTGCGGCTCCTTGCGTCTGGGACTGCGTGCCGGCCACCAGGACCTGGGAAATGTGCATGGTGCGGACGTGGCGCGTGTCGGGCGAGCGCCGCAGGATGCCGCCGATATGCATCAGGCAACTGACGTCGGCGGAGACGACCACCTCGGCGCCGCTCTTGAGAATATTCTCGACTTTCGTACCGCCCATCGCCAGCGACGTGCCGGGCATCTTCACGCTGAAGGTGCCGCCGAAACCGCAACACTCTTCCACGTTGGGCAATTCGCAGCAGGTCAGGCCGCGCACGTTCTGCAGCAATTGACGGGGCGGATCGGCCATGCCCAACTCGCGCCGCCCGTGGCAGCCGACGTGCAACGCCACCTTGTGCGGAAACGTGGCGCCCGTGTCCGTCACCTTCAGGATGTCGACGAGGAACTCGGTCAACTCGAACACGCGGCGGCCCACGCCCACGATGCGCGGATCCGCATCGACGTGCCCGAAAAACACGCGGCACATGGCCGTGCAGGAAGCCGAAGGGCAAACGATCCAGCGGTGAGAGGCAAACACCTCGCAAAAGTGGCGGATCACCCGCCGCGCTTCCTCCCAGTAGCCGGAGTTGAAGGCCGGCTGCCCGCAGCAGGTCTGCTCGGACGGAAAGACGACCGGCACGCCGTAGCGGGCCAGCAGTTGGGCCGTCGCCGCGCCGATCTCCGGATAGAACTGATCGACATAGCAGGGGATGAACAGCGCGGCCGGCTCGCCCTTCCGATAGGGTGGATCATCTTGCCGGGGCGCCACCGCGTGTTTGCCAGTACTCATTTGCCCGTGCGGAAAGGGGGCGAGGGAGAATACATTAAGTAGTTTTTATACCCACCGGGGCAGAAGATGTCCAGCAGTGCGATCTTCTCGAAGTTGCAATCCGCCGGGGCGGACCATAGAATCGGGGGCTGGTTCTCGATCCGCTCGAATCTCGCCCTGCCACGGAGCCTTCCAATGCTGCGGACTATTGCTGGCTTGTTGATCCTCGCGGTGGCTGTCTCTTCCAATGCACCCCCGGCCCACGGCGCTCCGCCGACGGTTATTCTCTCGGCAGACAGTGCGGCGCCGCTGGAGAAGCTGGCGGCCAAGGAGATCCGCCGCTACGTCTACCTGCGCACCGGGGACCTGTTGTCAATCGCCCAGCAGAGGCAACCGGCCGACGCCCGGGCGATCGTTGTCGGCGGCAAGGATCCGGCTGTCGCGGGGCTCGGGCCCGAACAGTACGTACTGAAGACCTCCGCCGACGGCAAAACGCTCTTGGTGGCCGGCGGCGATCCGTTGGGCACGCTCTACGGGGCCTATCGCTTCGCGGAGCTCCTGGGCGTGCGATTCTACATGCACGGCGACATGCTGCCGGACCGCCGGATCGAACTGCTGCTGCCGAAAGTGGACGAGGTCGGCAAACCGCTTTTCGACCGCCGCGGCATCCAACCGTTCCACGATTTTCCCGAGGGGCCCGATTGGTGGAATGCCGACGCCTATAAGGCGATCCTCGGCCAGTTGGTCAAGATGCGGATGAATTTCTTCGGCCTGCACACCTATCCGCAGGGCGGCGTCGGGCCCGAGCCGGTGGTGTGGATCGGCACGGCCGGCGACCTGGCGGCCGACGGCAAAGTGAAAGCCAGCTATCCCGCGCGGCACTTCAGCACCGTCGGCGGCACCTGGGGTTATCGCGCCATGAAAACCAGCGAGTACACCTGCGGCGCCGCCGAACTGTTCGATCGCGACGACTACGGCGCCGATTACATGCAGGGCATGACCCCCTGGCCCAAGCGACCGGAGGATTGCAATGCCTTGTTCGATCGCATGGGCGGGCTTCTGGACAGCGCCTTCGCTTTCGCCCGGCAACTGGGCGTCAAGACGTGCGTGGGCACGGAAACGCCGTTGGTTATTCCCTCCGCCGTGCAACAGCGGTTGCGAACGGCGGGCAAGGACCCGGCCAATCCGGCCGTGGTACAGGAGCTTTACGAGGGAATGTTCCGGCGGATCCAGAAGACGCACCCGTTGGACTATTACTGGTTCTGGACTCCCGAAGACTGGACCTGGGCGCCGGTCGCCGATGCACAGATCCAGCGGACGCTGGCCGATTTCCGTGCGGCGATTGCGGCGGCCAAGACGGTGAAGCCGCCCTTCACGCTGGCCACCTGCGGCTGGGTGTTGGGGCCGCCCCAGGACCCTTCGCTCTTCGACAACGTCCTGCCCAAGGAGATGCCGATGAGTTGCATCAGTCGCACCGTCGGCAATTCGCCGGTCGAGCAGGGTTTCCTGGAAGTCAAGGGCCGGCCCACCTGGTCGATTCCCTGGCTGGAGGACGATCCGGGCCTCATTATGCCGCAGCTTTGGGCCGGACGCATGCGCCGCGACGCGGCCGATTCGCTGGCCTACGGCTGTAGCGGGCTGATGGGCATTCACTGGCGGACGCGCATCCTGGGGCCCAACGTGTCGGCCCTGGCCCGCGCCGCCTGGGACCAGTCGGGATGGAACCCGGACTGGAAAAAGGGCCGCCGCAAGCCCGGAGCGGCGAAGCGGCCCGCGGGTCCCGAGGGCGGCAATGTGGCCAGCTTTCCCAACAATGCAATTGCCGGCACCGAAGACGCCCCGTTGTATCAGTCGGTCCGCTATCTGCCCACCGACGATTTTTATGCCGATTGGGCGCGGGCCGAATTCGGTCCCGAGGCCAGTGGGCCGATCGCGGCCATTTTCGCGCGGATCGATGGCCACTTGCCCCGGCCGGGCGACTGGATCGATGGCCCCGGCGGCCTGCGGGCCAATCCGGCGCCGTGGGAAAAGGTCGGCAAACAGTATGCGTTCGTCGACGAATTGGCGGCACTACGGCCGCGGATCGAGGGCGCCGGCAGCCACGAGCGGTTCGATTACTGGCTGAACAACTTCCGCTATCTCCGCGGCATGGCGGAGGTTGCCTGCACCTGGGCCCGTTTCGATCAGGCCATGAAAAAGGCCGCGGCGGAAAAGGAACCGGCCGCACGCAAGAAACTGGCCGGCGAGTTGGCCCTGCCGCTCCGCAAGACGTTGGTGGCCCAGGTCGACCAGGTGCAACACTATCTGCTTGCCACGGTAACGACCTACGGCGAGTTGGGCAACGTGACCAATTGGCAGCAACACACGCTGCCGGTGTTGCTCACCGCCCCCGGCCAGGAACTCGCCAAGCTGCTGGGCGCCGATCTGCCGGAGGGCGCTTTGCCCGCGCGAAGGTATATGGGCCAACCGCGGCTGGCCATTCCGGTGCTCCGCACGGTGCTGGCCGCCGGCGAGCCGCTGCGGCTGACGGTTCTGGTGCTGGGCCTCCAGCCGCAGGAGGCGGGCCTGTACTGGCGGTCGCTGGAGAAGCTCGAAAAGCAGCCGCCCACGGTGGAGCATGGCGTAGTGACCGCCGACGGCACGATGGTTTGGAGGCACCTTTTCCGCAAGATACCGCTGGAACACGTGGCCCGCGGCGTCTACCGCGCAACGCTTCCCCCCGCGGCCACGCAGGACGACTTCGAGTATTATGTGAGCGTGAGCGACGGCCCACGGACGCTCGTCTTCCCGCCCACCGCGCCGACCACGAGTCAAACGGTCGTAGTGCTCAAGCAGTGAACCGGGAGTGGAAAACAGCTAGTGGTCTGTCCATTTCGACATTACCGGTTGGGTGCCACGACCAACCTCCGGTCGGTGCCCGGCTTGCCCAGCAGTGCTGGAAACACGGTTGGACAAGCCAACCGTGGCACCCGTAAAC
>JBEKZQ010000235.1:0-9884 GCA_049509675.1 Thermoguttaceae bacterium
GCGCTGCTCGGGCACCATGTGGCAGACCTGGTAGGTGCAGGTCTTCACCCGCTGCTCGGGCACCATCCTGCACACGGTGTAGGGGATCCGCTTCTCGCAAACCTCTTTCACCATGTGGCACACCTGGTAGCTGCAGGTCTTCACGCATTGCTCCGACACCATGTGGCACACGGTGTAGGGGATCTTCTTGACGCAGGTCTCGGGCACATAGCTGGTGCATTGGATCTGCTTCTCGCACACTTCCGGAACCCACGTGCGGCACTGGCAGCAGCAGCAGGTCGGGCATCCGCAACGATCGCAGCCCTGCTGGCAGCAGCAGTGGGTTTCCCAATGCCCGCCGCAGCACTTGATCGTCTTGCAGGTCGTTACCGGCTTGCACACCGTGTAGCACACCTCGCGCTGGCAGGTCTCGTACACCGGCTTGCACACCGTGTAAGGAATCTGCTTCGTGCAGGTCTCGTACACCGGCTTGCACACCGTGTAGCAGCAGACCTTTTCGCAGGTCTCGTACACCGGCTTGCAGACCGTGTAGCAAATCTGCTTCGAGCAGGTCTCGTACACCGGCTTGCAGACCGTATAGCAGTATTGCTTGGTGCAGGTTTCCCACACCGGCTTGCAGGTCGTGTAGCAGCAGACCTTTTCACAGGTCTCGTACACCGGCTTGCAGACCGTGTAGCAAATCTGCTTCGTGCGGGTTTCCCACACCGGCTTGCAGACCGTGTAGCAGTATTGCTTGGTGCAGGTTTCCCACACCGGCTTGCACACCGTGTAGCAGTATTGCTTCGTGCAGGTCTCGTACACCGGCTTGCAGACCGTGTAGCAGTATTGCTTGGTGCAGGTTTCCCACACCGGCTTGCAGACCGTGTAGCAATACTGCTTGGTGCAGGTTTCCCACACCGGCTTGCAGACCGTGTAGCAGCATTGCTTCGTGCAGGTCTCGTACACCGGCTTGCAGACCGTGTACGGAATCTGCTTCACGCAGGTTTCCCACACCGGCTTGCAGACCGTGTAGCAGCATTGCTTCGTGCAGTTTTCCCACACCGGCTTGCAGACCGTGTAGCAGCACTCGCGGTAGCACGTCTCGGGAACGTACTTCACGCAGTTGATCTGCCGCTGCTCGCAGACCCGCTCGAAGCAGGTCTTGTAGCAGGTGCATTGCTGCTGCTCGTAAACGATCTCACTGCAGGTTTTCATGACCGTGTGGCATTGCTGCTCGCAGCAACCGCACTCGGTCACCGGGCAGCAAGGCCGCACACAACAACGGTACCAGGCAATGCCGCAGTACGACGCATTGGCCGCACTGGTGGCAAGTGCCAGCAGTACCACCGCCATCAGCGGTATACCCAACATCCTTCTCATCGCATGCCTCCTTCAAGCACCACTGAAAGAAATAGGCTTTCGGCCTGGTCTACATGCTGCGCGGTTTGGGGTAATGCCAGCCGTGGCCACTGGCTACGGTTTGCATCGCCGGGCGGACCGTTTGCAGCATCAAGGGGCAAGCTGCCAAGCTTACCCTATAATTCCTTCGACCTACGCACTCCATGCACATTAGCCATGTTGCCGCAAATCTTCTTTCTATAAATACTTTGCGGCCGTCCCAGCCTGTGCATTCGCATCCCAGGCAGGGGTAATACTCATTGATATCGTCACAATGCGCAGTCAGCTTAACTTGGGAATACTGGGTGGTTCCAACGGTAGGGGACAACCGCACAGGATCGCCGCGAATCGCTCGGTCATCCGGCTCACGGCCGGAGATGCGGCCTGTGTGGGCTGACAAGCCTGCTAGAATGGGAACATACAACCTGTAGGGTGGGTCGACGGGCACCATGCACAGCGTTGGTCGGCGAGCCCCACCAACTGAAAACTGAAAACTGAAAACTGCTCCCCCCTTGCCTGGAGTCGCAAGAAGAAATACCATACGCGGAAGTTCGATGCCGACTTTCCGATACCCGGTGGTGTAATGGTAACACAAGGGATTTTGGTTCCCTCGTTCAAGGTTCGAATCCTTGCCGGGTAGCTTCTCAGTGGAATGACCACTTTGGTAACTGAACGCGACGTCTTCGCGGAGTCCGTCTCCTTCTCAGAAGATTCGCTGACCGTGCGACTGGATGACGGGCGGTCGCTTTCTGTGCCCTTGGCATGGTATCCGAGGTTGCTTGACGGAACTCCGGAGGAACGACTGAAATACGAACTTATCGGCGACGGGGAAGGGGTCCACTGGCCGGAACTTGACGAGGACATCAGCGTCGAGGGACTTTTGGCCGGCAGGCGGTCGGCTGAATCGGCTGCCTCGCTTGCCAAGTGGAGGCGGAAGCGAGGTTTGCGATGATCTGGGATTTCAAATCTGAGATTTGAGATCCAAGCTTCGCCTAACGCAAAGATCGCTCGATGGTCTGCCCGAAACGGCCCATGTGGCTATTCTGCGGCACTCGGCACTCCCCCCGGTTGACTCCCGTATCGATTATCTGTAAACTTCCAGGTTTCCCGGCTTGAACGGTCCAAGGCGGGGGAAGAGACATTACCGACCGAGATACCCCTCGAACGCCGGCGCCATCTTGCGCGTGCGGAAGCACTTTGCCGGTGTGCCTTACAAGGAGACGAAGTCGTTGGCTACTGTTCTAGTAAAGGATTTGATTGAAGCAGGGGTCCATTACGGCCATCGGGCAAGCCGTTGGAACCCCAAAATGCGGCCCTATATCTATGCCCGGCGAAATCTGATCCACATTATCGACGTCCGCGAGACGATCCGTGGCCTGTTGCGGGCCAGGAAATACCTGCAGCGAGTGGCCGCCGGCGGCAGCCTCGTGTTGTTCGTGGGCACCAAGCGGCAGGCCTCCGACACCATCGACCAGCAGGCCACCCGTTGCGGCATGCCGTTTGTGAGTGATCGCTGGCTGGGCGGCACGCTCACCAATTTCCGCACCATCCGCAGCCGGCTCACGCGCCTGGAGGAGCTGGAAACGCTCCGGGCCGGCGAAGAACTGGCCACCTACTCCAAGAAAATGCAGTCGGCCTTGAACCGTGAGTACCGCAAGATGTATCGCAACCTCAACGGGATGCGGTCCATGAACCGGCTGCCGGAATGCCTGGTGGTCATCGACCCGCGGAAGGAGAAAAACGCCGTCCGCGAGGCGCAGAAGCTGGGCATCACCACTCTGGCCCTGATCGACACGGACTGCGATCCGGACGAAATCGATCTGCCCATTCCCGGCAACGACGACAGCATCCGCTCCATCGAGTTGATCGTGCAGCTCTTGGCCGATGCGGTGGCGGCCGGCAAGTCGGCCGGCGGAGAACAGAAGCAGGAGCAGGCCGAAGGGGCCCTGCCGGCCGCGACGTAGCGAGACAATTCCCTCTCCCCGCGTGCCGAAGCGGCGCGAGCGGGAGAGGGACAGGGTGGGGGCGAGGAGGTGTCGAACGATCGTTAACCTGCCGTTTCCCCTCACCCCCAACCCCTCTCCCGCAAGGGGAGAGGGGAGAACAACACTGTCCACTGTCCATTATCCACTGTCCATTATCCACTTTCCACTACTCACAACCGACCAACCACTATGCCAGAGATTACAGCAACGACGGTCAAATCGCTCCGCGAACGCACGGGGCTGCCGATGATGGACTGCAAACGCGCCTTGCAAGACGCCGGAGGCGATCCGGAGAAGGCGATCGAGCTCTTGCGCAAGGAGGGCAAGAAGACCATGGAGAAGCGGGCGGGCCGGGCCACCTCGGCCGGGCGCATCGGCGTCTATGCCGATTTTGCCGGCCGCGCCAGTGCCATGGTCGATCTGCGCTGCGAAAGCGCGCCGGTGGCCAACCACATCGAGTTCACCCGGTTGGCCGGCGATCTGGCCCGGCAGTTGGCCACCGGCCCCGGCGCGCAAACGGCCGAGGCCCTGTTGGCCCAGCCGTCGCCCGGCAAGCCGGGCGAAACACTCAAGCACCAGTTCGAGGATCTGAACAACCGCATCCGCGAGGTGTTCCACGTCGAGCGGATCGTGCGCATCGACGGCGCCTGTGCCGGCTACGCGCATCACAACGGCGCCGTGGGCGTGCTGCTGGAGGTCGAAGGCGGCAATGCCGATCTGGCCCGCGACATCTGCATGCACGTCGCCGCCATGCGGCCCACCGCGATTTACAAGGAGGAATTGGACCCGTCCTTGGTGGCCAAGGAGCGGGAGATTCTGGCCGACGCCGCCCGCCAGGAAGGCAAGCCGGAGAAGATCATCGCCAAGATGGTCGAGGGCCGGATGCAAAACTTCTACGCGGAGCGCTGCCTGGCCGAACAGCCGTTCGTCAAGGACGACAAGCTGAAGGTGGCCGACGTGGCCCGGCAGGCGGGCATGAAACTGCTTCGATTCGTCCACTGGGAACTGCCCAAGGAGTAGCGCCGATGTCTGCCGCGGAAGGTTCGGGTTCGCCACTGCCCTATCGGCGTCTGGTATTGAAGGTTTCCGGCGAAGGGTTTACACACCCCGGCGAGCGCGGCATCTCCATGGATGCGGTGCTGCACATTGCCAAGCAGACCTACGCGGCGGCCCAGCACGGGGTGCAGATCGCCCTCGTCATGGGCGGCGGCAACATCCTGCGCGGGGCGCACTTCACCTCGGGCAACACGGGCATCCACGAGACCACGGCCCATTACATGGGCATGCTGGCCACGGTCATGAACGGACTGGCCTTGCAGGACGCCCTGGAATCGCTGGGTTGCGACACGCGACTGATGACCGCCATCCGCATGGACGGCGTGGCCGAGCCGTACATCCACCGCCGCGCCCGGCGGCACCTGGAAAAAGGCCGCATCGTCATCCTCGCCGCCGGCACCGGCAGCCCCTTCGTGACCACCGACACCGCCGCCGCCCAACGGGCCTTGGAACTCGATGCCGACATCCTGCTGAAGGCCACCCGCGTGGACGGCGTCTTTAGCGACGACCCGGAGAAGAACCCGCACGCCGTGCTCTACGGGCAACTGCGGCACGAAGACGTCCGCCGCCAGAATCTCCGCGTCATGGACCCGGAGGCGATCACCAAGTGCATGGAGAACAACATGCCGATCCTGGTCTTCAATTTCCGCAAGGAAGGCAACATCGAGCGGGCGGTGCTCGGCCAACGCGTCGGCACGCTGATCCAAAGTTAGGGATTAGGGATTAGGAATTAGGGATTAGACGCAAGCGGATGGAGGCCGGAACCGGGCGTCAGCCTCTAATTCCCAATCCCCAATCCCTAATCCCTCAAACCAAAGGACACGCACCATGACCTCCGATGAGATCCTCTTGGATGTCGAAGAGCGGATGGAGAAAGCCCTTGGCGTACTGAAAGGGCAGTTGGCAGGGATCCGCACGGGCCGCGCCAACCCCGGACTGGTCGACTCGCTCCGCGTGGAGGTCTACGGCTCGCCGTGCCCCATGAAGCAGATCGCCTCGGTCGGCGCCCCGGAGCCGAACCAGATCATCATCCGGCCCTACGATCCGGGCACACTGAAGGATATCGAGAAGGCGATCCAGGCCAGCGACCTGGGCTTCAATCCGCAGAGCGACGGCCGGGTGATCCGCCTGAACGTGCCGCCGCTGTCGACCGAGGTCCGCCGCAAGATGGTGACACGCATCAAGGATCTGGCCGAGGAGGCCAAGGTAGCCATTCGCAACATCCGCCGCGACGGCAACAAAACCGCCGATCAGTCGGAAAAGGACAAGGACCTTTCCGAGGACGAGCGCGACCACGCGAAGGACGAGATCCAGGACCTCACCAAACAGTTCGAGGGCAAGGTCACGGAGATGGCCAAGAACCGCGAAAAAGAGGTGTTGGAGGACTGAAAACTCTACTCCGCCTTTTCCGGCACGTAGGGGTGCGCGCGTTTCCGCAACACCTTGGCCTCGATGATCTTGTCGGGGTCGGCCTGTTCCTCGCGGCTGGAGGGATCGCGCCGCTGGATCTTCGCCAACACGTCGTATCCGCTCAACATGCGGCCGAAAACCGTGTACTGGCCGTCCAGGCTGCGTTTCGGGGCGAACATCAGATAGAACTGCGAGCCGGCGCTGTCGGCATCCTGCGAGCGGGCCATCGACAGGCTGCCGCGGAAGTGCAGCCGATGGTCTGCCCGGGTGAATTCGGCCTTGATCGCGTAGCCCGGTCCGCCCGTGCCGTCGCCCTTGGGGCACCCGCCCTGGGCCATGAAGCCGGCGAGCACGCGGTGGAACGTCAAGCCGTTATAAAAGCCCTTGTCCACCAGCGAAATGAAGTTGGCGACCGAATTCGGGGCCTGGTCCTCGAACAGTTCCAGTTCGATGTCGCCGCGGTTGGTCTTCAGCAGCACGCGCGGCAGGTCGCGCTTGGCTTCCGCCTGGCGGAGCTCTTTTTCCTTGGGCCAGGCCTCCTGGTAATAGGAGATATTGGCCAGGGCTTCCATTCGTTCCTGGTCCGATAGTTGCCCCTGTTTTTCGGCCGCTTGCAGATATTGGCCGGCCAGGTCGAATTCTCCCACGGCAAAGGCCGCCATGCCGGCCATCGCGGCGACTCCCGAGTCCGCACAGTGGTTGTCCATCAGCAGTTTGCCGATCGGAAAGGCCTTCTCGTAGTCGTCCGACTTGTTCCAGGCCGAGAGCTCGAATACCAGGGCGTCGGACACCTGCTTGTCGGCATTGGGGGCCTCCGCATAGGCCTTCTGGGCCGCGGCAACCAACTCTTCCCGCGCGGCGGCGCCTTTTTCCATGAGCTGATTCCATTTCGCCTTCAACTCGGCCTGTTGGCGGGCGTCGGCCGTGCGGTACTCGACGCGCAGGTTCGTGGCTTCGGCCAAGATCGCCTTGAACCGCATGAAGGCCTCGGTGAATTCCGCCGCACGGGGGCCCGGCTTCGCGGCCGGAGCGGGCGCATCGGCGGCAAACGCGGGAACAGCCATGGTCACAAACAAGAGAACCAGCGAGACATAAGCGTTACGGCACACAAGGATGTCCTTTTGAAGATGGATCTGGAGTTCTGTAAAACGCCGATTTGATGTCCCCCTCTCCCTCCGGGAGAGGGTCGGGGTGAGGGGGCACTGAAACAAAGAGCGGCTTAGCTCCCTACGGGAGAGGGCGACTACTGCCCGAATAGATGATATTATACTGCAACGCTGCCTGGAATTTGAGGGCCCCAAAACTGTGACGCCACAAAAACGCAACCCGCGCCGCAAGAGCGACAGCGGCGGGCCTGACCCGCCGGCGGGCGTGCGGATCATCGGCGGACGGTTGCGCGGACGAAAGCTGCACTACAGCGGCGATCCGCGCACCCGGCCCATGAAAGACCGCGTTCGCGAGGCGGTTTTCAATCTGGTCGGGCCCAGCGTGCGGGGCAAACACGCCATCGACCTCTTTGCCGGCAGCGGCGCCCTGGGGCTGGAAGCCCTCAGTCGCGGCGCCGACCGCGCCACGCTGATCGAGCGGCACATTCCCACCGCCCGGGACATCAGCCGCAGCGCCGCCGATCTGGGCGAAGGCGATCGGGTGCAGGTTGTGGCCGCCAATACGTTCATCTGGGCCCGCCGTCCCCTGGACCCGGGCCCGGCGCCGTGGCTCATTTTCTGCTGCCCGCCCTACGCTTTTTACGTGGAGCGAACCGAGGCGATGTTGCAGTTGATTGCTACGCTGCTGGAAGCGGCCCCGGACGAAAGTGTGGCGGTGGTCGAGGCCGACGAGCGTTTTGCCTTCTCCCAGTTGCCCGACGCGGTACGATGGGACGTGCGCCCGTATCCGCCCGCGGTGGTCGGCATTTATCGAAAGCATGTTGCCGTAGGCGATGCCGAGCCTACGAATCGGTGAAACAGACCTGCCAGGCCCCGGCTTGGCCCGGAACCGCTTGAAAGCTGGCCCGGCCGCAAAAGCGCTCGCCCGCCAGGTCGATGCTCCACTGGCCCGAACTATCGAGTTGCCCCTGCCAGGTGCCGCGATCCCAACGGCTCACCGTGCCGCGGCCCTGCGAGATAGGGCCTTGATAATCCAGATAGAGCGGGCGATGGTCGGGCAGGGCCGTGGCGATCATCTCCGCGCCCGGCTCCGGCGGCTGCGGCAGTGCCCAGGTCTTCAGCACGGGCCCCGTTTCCAACAACAGGTCCCAGTGCAGCCCTTGCGGATTATCGTGGCGAAGAATGGTGAATCGCGGCATAAGAATCCCCTCTCTCGCCAGGAGAGGGTTCGTGGGTAGGTTATGCTTCAGCATAACATCTTGGCTCACCCCTTGCAGGCCGCGCGGGTGCCACTGCTGGCTTGCCCAGCAGTGTTCGTCCTCCGCATAACGGAAGCATTTGAACATAGTGACTGGTTGCGAACGGCCGCAGTCTTTGCCGTCACTGGCCGGCACTGCTGGGCAAGCCAGCAGTGGCACCCAAACCCACCCATTGCAGGCCGCATACCTACCGCTCCGGGGCTTGGACCGCCTCGCCCAGATAGCGGCGCACCAGGGCCAGCACCTCCTCGCGATGGCCCAACCAGGGCAGATACAGGCTGCCATAGACCGCCATGGGGCAGACCTCATCGTGCTCCAACAGCAGCAGCCCGCCCCGGCAAAGCTCGTAATAGCCGATCGCCCCCCACGCGGTTCGCCGGCGACGGCCCAAAATGTTCTGGTCCACTCCCAAGGCGTTAAGTTCAAAGGTCACGGGCAAGAAGAATCGCCACATGGCGACGGCCAGCGCGGCCGCCGCACAACAGGCCAGCGCCGTGCTGCCGGCCAGAGCGGCGACCACCGCTGCCGTAGCGGCCAAGCCCAAAAGCACCGCCACGGTGGCTAGCGGCTGTTGGCGGGCCGGCCAAACCCGCCAGCGCAGCGGCCCCACTGCCGGGGTATCGAAGTCCGGTTGATCGATAGACATCGTCATCGCAAGGTGACAACGGAGATGACATGTGGCCGCATGCAGGAAGCAAGTTCCAGTATACCCTGCCCCCGGCCGTTACCGCCACTGCCCCGAATCGACCAGTTCGATGATCCGGGGCAACAACCGCGCGGCCGCCCGGGCCCGGTGGCTTAGATGCGACTTCACCAGGGGGCTCAACAGGCCGAACGAGCGATGGTACTCGACGACCTCGAAGAGAGGATCGTAGCCGAAGCCGTGCGTTCCTTGGGGGGCGAACAACATGCGGCCGCGACAGGAGGCCTCGCTTTCGCCGCGGATCGCGCCGGACGGATCGGCCAGCACGATATGGCACACGAAACGCGCCATGCGCTGCTCCAAAGGCACGTCGCGCAGTTCGTCGAGCAGGCGGGCGTTGTTCAGGGCGTCGGTCGCCTCCGGACCGGCATAGCGTGCCGAGAAGACGCCCGGCGCCCCGTGGAGCACGTCGACCGCCAGGCCGCTGTCGTCGGCTGCCACCCACTGGCCCAGATGCCGGGCTTGGGCCACGGCCTTCAGAGCGGCGTTGGCGGCGAACGTGTCGCCGTCTTCCACCACCTCCAGCGGCTCAGGGAAGTCGGCCAAAGTGCGCAATTCCAGTCGCGCCGGGGCAAATAGTTGCGCCAACTCCAGCCCTTTCTTGCGATTCGCCGTGCCAATGACAAGCATGGGGGAGAGAATTCAGGAGTTAGAAGGGAGGAGTTAGAAGGGCTAGTGCCGCAACCGTGCTTGGTTGACACGTTGGGTGCCACTGCTGGCTTGTCCAGCAGTGCCGGAAACACGGTTGGGCAAGCCAACCGTGGCGCCCGTCATCTCATGTCGGTCGGGGCACTAGGGGATGGAAGCCGGGGTTATATTCTAACTTCTAACTCCTAACTTCTCACTTCTAGTCCTCAATCCGCCGGGCCAATTCGCGACTGATCGAGCGCTTTGGCACTTCCACCGGGATCGGCTGAACGTCGAAGGGGATGCCGATCAACGACTTGCTGGCCAAGGCCCCCGGCGGCTGGCCGGGGATCGTGATTGG